>CACXGO010000046.1 GCA_902767245.1 uncultured Erysipelotrichaceae bacterium | reverse complement strand
AGATTTAATTGAATTTACTAACAGAGAAACATTGGAACAATTGTTAGTAGAAATTGAAAATCTATATCATTATCCTTCATTTGAAGAGTTATATAAGCACTTTGATAAAGTAGCTATGGGATATAAGGAAGATGAAGAAGCTAATCCAAAAGATATGGAAGAATATTATTCAAAAGAAGAACAAGAAAAATATGGAGTTTTAGGAATTGAAATAAAAAAAGTTAGATAATCGTAATATTAAGATATTCTGACTAATATGAGGATAGGAAATATCTCCTTTTTCTTTACTTTCCTTGTCCTTTTTACTAATTTATGGTATGATTTATTTAGTTATGAAAGAGAGAACATCTTTTATAATTTAGAAAAATCGTTGTTTAAAAATTATAATTTATTTGTCGACTGTGAAATATTGATAGATTAGAAATTGCACTATAAACTAGGGTTAATCCTGGTTTTTTTATAAATATTAAAGCAAAAATAAAATCTCAATTTTTGTGATATAATTATTATGTTAGTATGCAAAAATAGTTAGGAGTAATAAGTCGTGAAAACTGAAAAAAATATTTTAATAGCATTTTTGTTAAATATATCTTTTTCCATATTTGAGTTTTTTGGAGGGATATTTACTAATTCAGTAGCAATTTTTTCTGATTCGATACATGATTTAGGTGATGCAATTTCGATTGGTATTTCTTATTTTATGGAAAGAAAAAGTAAAAAACACGCAAATAATAAATATACTTATGGTTATATAAGATATTCTGTATTAGGCGGGGTAATAACTACAACGATCTTATTGGTAGGATCTATTCTAGTTATTATAAGCGCTATAAAAAGATTAATTAACCCGGTTGAAGTAAATTATAATGGAATGATTATATTTGCGATTATTGGAGTAATATTAAATTTTATAGCTGCTTATGTAACAAAAGATGGAGATTCAATTAATCAAAAATCAGTGAATTTACATATGCTTGAAGATGTCCTAGGCTGGATAGTAGTATTAATTGGTGCAGTTATTATGAATTTTACTGATATTAAGGTATTAGATCCTATTATGAGTATTGGTGTATCACTATTTATATTGGTTCATTCAATTAAAAACTTGAAAAAAGTAGTGGATTTATTTTTAGAAAAAACACCAAATGATATAGATATAGAGAAATTAAAAGAACATCTATTAAAAATAAAAGAGGTAGATGATATACACCATATTCATATATGGAGTATTGATGGATATAATAATTATGCTACCATGCATATTGTATCTAAAGCTAAAGATATTAATAGAGTAAAGAAAGAAATACGAAAAGAACTAGAAGAACATAATATATGTCATGCAATATTGGAAACTGAAGAAGAAGTATGTGATGATAAAGAATGTCATATTGAATTAAAAGGTCATTCACATAGTCATCATCATTCCTAAAAAAGTATGATGTTCAATGGAGGAAAGAATCAAATGGCAACATCAAAAGATTATCGAGATTTTATTATAGAGCAGTTAGGGTTATTAGATAGTATTACTTATAAACCAATGATGGGTGAATATTTGCTTTACTATAATGGGTTATTGTTTGGTGGAATATATGATGATAGATTACTTGTTAAAAAGGTTGATAGTAATAAAAAATATAATATGCCAGAATCTATTCCTTATGAAAATGCAAAATCAATGTATCTAGTTACAGATGTTGATAAACAAGAAAAACTTAAAAACATTGTGTTAGATACTTGTAAAAGTTTAAAAAATAAAACGATTATAGTTAGAAATAGGTGTGGGGGATAAAATGGAACAAAAACGTAATTACGGAATTGATTTGCTTAGAATTGTATTAATGTTTATGGTTTGTACATTACATGTTTTAGCACAAGGCGGGATATTAAATGCTTGTGCCAAAGGCAGTTTAAAAGCAAGCGTTTTTTGGTTTTTAGAAATTTTTTCTTATTGTGCAGTAGATGCATTTGCAATCATTAGCGGATATGTAGCAAGCAACCGAGAACAAAAGTATGACAAAATTGTAAATATGTGGTTTCAAATATTTTTTTACTCTTTTGTTATTACTATTTTATTTGTTGTTTTTGGTTTTGCAAATGATTTAAGTATGGTAGAAATAATTAAAAATGCATTACCAATAACTTTCAATAAGTTCTGGTATATAACAGCATATTTTGGATTGTTTTTTACAATTCCAATTTTAAATAAATTTATATCTGTTATCGATAAGAAAACAGCTCAAAAAGCCATTATAATTATATTTGTGCTATTTTCTATCATTGGATTTATAGTTGATGCTTTTCGAACATCAAACGGATATTCTGCATTTTGGTTGATAATTTTATATTGTTTGGGTGCATTAGCAAATAAAAGTAATTTATTTGAAAACAAAAAAAGTATAATATTAATAATAATTTGGTTTTTATGTATTATCGTTACATGGGTAACATATATTTACTTTGGAACTCAAAAATTAATTAGTTACATATCACCTACAATTTTGATGAGTGGAATTATAATGGTAATATTATTTTCAAGGATAAAATTAAAGGGAAATATTATTTCAAAGCTATCACCATTAGCATTAGGAATTTATTTGTTACAATTAAATCAAGTTATTTGGTCTAAAATTATTAAAGATGCATTTGTTTTTGTGGTAGACAAGAAGACCATTATTGGGATTTTATGGATTTTGATTTTATCTAGTATTATTTCAATTTCTGGAATGCTAGTAGAATCAGTTCGAAGATGGCTCTTTAAATTGATTAAAATTCCACTATTAAGCCAAAAAATTGTTGAAAAAGTGAAAAAAATATTAGATAAAGCTGTTAAAATTTTAAATTAATATATTTTTCATAGCTTTAATTTTGAAATAATGTGTTATATAATAAAGTAGAAATTATATGGTAAAAAGAGGATTTATGTTAGAAAAAATTTTTAAATTAAAAGAAAATAATACTAAAGTATCAAAAGAAATCATAGCTGGACTTACTACATTCATGGCAATGTCATATGTAATTTTTGTAATACCTTCAATATTAAGTCAAACGGGAATGGATTATAATTCTGTTTATGGAGCAACCATTATTGCTTCAGCGCTTGGGACTTTATTTCTTGGGCTTTTTGCTAATGTTCCATATGCACAAAGTGCAGGAATTGGACTAGCTAGTTTAGTTACTTATACCATTTGTGGAACTTTAGGATATACATGGCAACAGGCATTAGCAATGATATTTATTTGTTCAATCATAAATCTAATTATTACTTTAACTAGTATTAGAAAAAAAATAATCAAAGCAATACCCGAATTTTTACAGGAAGCAATAACAGTTGGAATCGGACTTTTTATAGCCTATATTGGACTTACAAATGCTGGTTTAATTGGTTTTAGTGCTAGTGAAGTTACAAATGGAATTGCTAAAGATGTAGTACCACATTTAAGCACTTTTTCGGATGCTAGTATTATATTGGCAATAATAGGATTATTATTTACAAGTGTTTTGGTCATAAAAAAGGTAAAGGGTGCTTATTTAATAGGAATAGTTACGACAACTATTGTTGGAATCCCAATGGGAGTTACAGCAATTCCTGATTTTAGTAATTACACAATTATTCCAAACATATCTGAAACATTTTTAAAAATGGATTTTGCAGGCATATTTAATAATCAATCAATGATCTTGGTTGTTGTAATGACGATATTTACTTTGTGTATTTCTGATTTGTTTGATACAATTGGAGTTTTTATAGGAACAGGTAAAAAAGCAGGTATATTTAAAGTAAATAAAAATGGAGATATGCCAAAAAAGCTTGAAAAAGCAATATTTGCCGATGCCGTCGGAACATTTTTTGCATCAATACTAGGAACAAGTAATGTTACTACTTATATTGAAAGCAGTAGTGGAATTGAAGCTGGCGGAAGAACTGGTTTAACATCTTTGTGTACGGCCCTTTGTTTTATTCTTTCACTTCTTTTTGCCCCATTAATCAAATGTGTCCCTATGGCAGCAGTTGCTCCAGTTTTAGTTTTAGTAGGGGCTTCAATGTTAGAAAATATTGGAAATATTGATTTTAAAAATTATGTTACAGCTATTCCTGCATTTTTTGTAATAATCATGATGCCGCTTGGTTATTCCATAACAACAGGAATTGAATTTGGTTTTTTAGCTTATGCAATGGCTTGCTTAGTTTCTAATAAAAGAAAAGAAGTCTCACCAATGATATATATTTTTTCCTGTCTGTTCATTTTAAAATACATTTTTGAAGCATTATCATAAAAGTCCATTTATGGACTTTTTGAATGTCTTAATTGCTTATTTTTATAACTTGCTATATAATAAAATTAATAAGAAAAGAGTTGAAATTATGAATAAAAAACCATTAGTTTTATGTATTTTAGATGGTTGTGGGATAAGAGAAGATGCAGATGGCAATGCTTTTAAAAATGCTTATAAACCAACTTTTGATATGTTAACAAAAAAATATCCGCATTCACTTCTTGAAGCTAGTGGTGAAGCAGTAGGTCTACCACCTGGTCAGATGGGAACAAGTGAAGTTGGACATATGAATTTAGGAGCTGGTAGAGTCGCTTTGCAACCATTAGAGGCAATTAGTGGTTCAGTACGAAATGGGGCCTTTTTTAAGAATGTCAAAATATTGGAAGTTTTAAATCATGTTAAAAACAATAATTCTAATCTTCATATATTTGGATTACTCTCTGATGGTGGGGTTCATTCTCATATTGAACATTTATTTGCTCTTTTAGAAATGTGTAAAAGAAACACAATTAGCAATGTTTATTTAGATATTTGTTTAGATGGCAGAGATACATATGAGAAAAGTGCTTTATCATATTTAGAGAAATTAGATAAAAAATTGAAACAATTAGGAATCGGAAAAATATCAACAATTAGTGGTCGTTATTATGGAATGGATCGTGATAATAATTTTGACCGCTTAAAACTTGCATATGATGCTATTGTTTATGGCGATGCAAAAGAATACAATAGTTTTTATGATTTAATTGATGATAATTATAATAATGGAGTTTTTGATGAGTTTGTAAAACCAGGAATTATAAATAAGTGTCCATTACAGGACAATGATGGAATAATAACATTTAATTTTAGAAAAGATCGTTTAAGAGAGATGTTTACACTTTTATCCAATCCAAACGCTTATGAAAATCAGGCTATAGAAAAAGGAATATCAGTTAAACATTTCAGCAATTTAAAAACCTTAACAATGTATCCTGTAACCGAAACTGTAAAATCTCCTCATGCATTTGATGATTTAGATTTGAAAAATATTTTAGTTGATTATTTGCATGATAATCATTTGAGTCAGCTTCGAATTGCAGAAACCGAAAAATATCCACATGTTACTTTTTTCTTTGATGGTGGAAAGGAAATTGAATATAGTGATATAAAGAAAATTTTGATTCCATCACCAAAGGTTGCAACATATGATTTAAAACCAGAAATGAGTGTTTATGAAGTAACTGATAATTTTTTAAAGGAAGTTGGAAATTTTGATGTAACAATTATTAATTTGGCTAATGGCGATATGGTTGGACATACAGGAGTTTATGAGGCAGCTAAAAAAGCAGTTGAACATATGGATATATGCATTAAAAAAATGTACGAAAAAGTAATGGAATTAAATGGAATTATGATAATTATAGCTGATCATGGTAATTGTGATGTGATGTGGGACCAAAATCATAAACCAGTCACTAGTCATACAACTAATCCTGTTCCTTGTATAATAACTAAAGAAGGAATAGAAATAACTGATGGAAAATTAGCTGATATTGCTCCAACAATGTTAGAACTATTAGGACTGCCAATTCCTAAAGAAATGACAGGTAGATCATTAATAAAAAGATAAGTGAGGAAAAATGAAAAAAGTTTTAATTCTACTTATTATATTGTTAATATGTTTAACAGGATGTAATAGAGAAATAACTAAAACATGTGAAATAAGCACAAATGAATATAAGCAAAAATGGACTTATAAGGTTGATGGTGAAAAAATAAATAAAATAGAATTAAATATTACTTATGATAATTCTATTTTTGGAAATGTTGAAAGCTTTGCATCTTTAACTAAGAATGAAGAGCAAGAACTAAAAAAGGCAATTTTATCTAATTTAGGGTTTGATAAAGATAGTTATGATGGCTTTAAAATAGATATATTAGTGAATGACAATATCAATGTAAAAGTTAAGATAGATATAGAAAAAGCTGATAAAGAATTGTTAAGTAAAATCGGTCTTGATTTAGATCAAAATAGAAATATTGACTCAACTATAGTGGAAATGAAAGAAAATGGTGCAACTTGTAGGTAAATAGTTATATATGTGTTATAATAAAACTATAAAGAGGTATTTATGAGTAAAAAGCAAAAAATTGAAGTAGGATTAATTATAGTTATAATGATATTTTTGGTAGTTTTCTTGGCCTACTATTTGTTTGATACAATTCATATGTATGTAAAAAGAGTTAATAATAGCAGTCAAATAGTCGAAAAAGTTAATGAAATTTATGATAAAGAAGGCTATCAAATAATTTTATTTGCTAGTCCAACATGCAGTGTTTGTAAAAAATTTGTACCAATTTTAGATGAAGTAGTTAAAGAAAACAATCTAGAATATTATTATTTAGATGCAAGTTCTTTATTAAAAGAAGATTTAGAAAAAATATTGATGAAAATTAACATAGATTTAAATGGAGTTCCACATTTAGCTATAATAAACAATAAAAAAATAGTTATAGATAAAAGTGGTTTTCAAGAAAAAGAAAAGATAATTGAGCTTTTTAAGCAAGCCGGTTTATTAGAAGGGAATAATGAAAATGAATAAGGTATATCCATTAGTTGCAAGATTTGTTGATAAATATCCATTTACGCTTGCATGGCGTTTAAAAAGACACTCTAAAATATTAGAGAAACATTTAAATCCAGGAGAGGAAATATTCTATGCTTTTGCTGGTCAAAAGGGTGTATCACCTTTTTCTACCAATGTTGTGTTACTTACCAATAAAAGAATTCTAATCGGAAGTAAAAGAGTGTTTTTTGGCTATTTTTTAACATCTATAACTCCAGAAATGTTTAACGATTTTAAGGTATCACATTTAATATTTTGGGGTAAAGTATATATAGATACAGTTAAGGAATTTATTACAATTTCAGGTCTTCAAAAAAAATCTTTAGTAGAAGTTGAAACTAATTTTTCTGAATATATAATCAAATATGGTAGTGAAGATCGCCTTGAAAGAATTAGAAAGAGTCGTTGTTAGCGCCTTTTTTTCTTGCAAAAAAAAGGCTGTTTTTATATACTATAGATGGAGGATAAAAAATGAAGAAACTATTTGCTACACTTTTATTTTTATTTTTAATATATTTTTTGTTACAAGCAGTCTTTTTCTTTTTTGGACCAGGGCATTCGGTAACTTATAAAATTAATGATTTTGAAGTGAAAGAAAAGTATATTAATGAAAGTAAAAATGAGATTAAATCATATAATTTTATCGTTAATAATAATGAAAAAAGCTTTTATTTTCAAATTTTTAACAATTTTGATAATGAAGAAAAAATAATAACAGATATCAAATCTTATAAAGATGATGAAAATATATGCATACTTCCAATTTTTAAAGAAAAATTAGTATTAACAGATTTAATGTGTTTAAAAAATGACATAGTGTATAATTATGCTGAGTTAAAAAATTCAGATTTTAAGATTGACGAATTTTACAATTCTTTAGATTTGCATTTGCCTGATGAAAACTTAAATAATCAAGATCACAAAGGCGAAATAATTTTATATAAAAATAATATGCAACCAAATTATTATTTAAGCTTTGCAACTTACAAAGGATTTGTTTATGCTAATTCAACAAATAGAGTATTAAATTATCAAAGTATATTTAATAAAGATGTTTATAATAACTACTTAAGTATATATATTAATGAGTATTATGTGACAGTTAATTATGATGAAGAATATGGTTTTAGTAAAATATATATCTATAATATTAAAACCGGTAAGAAAGAAGAAATAGTTTTAGCAAAAAATATTGAAAAAAACTCTTATATTCAAGGAATTTTTGATGACTCTGTTTATATTTTTGATCGTAGTAATAAAACACAATATGAAATAAATACAAAAACAAAAAATGTTTTGGAAGTAGGTAATGTAAATACTGGTGTTAAAGTATACAAAAATGGCACATTTGAACGTTTAAGTGCATACGAATGTAGTAATGAAGACATATTATTTGAAGCAAAAGGCGAAAATAATGGTGAATACTATTTCTTATTGAAAAACGGTGGCAAAGAAACGGGATATACCTATTATTATCAAAAAGAAAATGAGGCATATAAAATTTATCGTGTAAATAATACTAATAAAAATCAGTATACATATCTTTTCCAAACACAAAATGTTAATAAAATAATAGTAATTAATGAATACATATATTTTATTGATGATAATTATTTAAAATATTATTCTGACAAAACAGGAATACGTACTTTACTATACAACAAAGAACTATATTTTAATCAAAATATTAAATATCAAATTATTTATTAAAAATAGCTTACAAGCTATTTTTTTAACTATCTATAAATGTTATAATTAAAAGGGCGGTATTTATGGATGAAATTTTAAGAATAACAGATTTGTCATTCAGTTACGATGATAAAAAATTATTTGATAAATTGAATTTAACTCTTGAATTGAATAACTGGTATACATTGATTGGCAAAAATGGTTGTGGTAAGACAACGCTAGTCAAAATAATATGTGGTCTTATTACCAATTATGAAGGTGAAGTAGAATACAATTTTCTTAAAATGAATACAGATAATTTGTATGAAATCAGATCGAGAATGTCCGTTTTATTTAGTGATGTTGACGATTTAATTGTTGAGGATAATGTTTATGATGAAATAACATTTGAATTAAAAAATATGGGTTATAGTAAAGATTTAATTGAACAATCAATCGATGAAATCGATAAATATACTAATGTCAAAGAATTTATGAAAAATGAGCTAACAGAACTTGATTTAGAAGAAAAATATCTTTTAATTTTGACTGCTGCATTAATAATAAAACCAAAATTATTAATTATTGATGAAACATTTTCAAAAATAGATAATAATTTAAAGAAAAAGCTATTCAGTATTATCGAGAGTTATAGAGAAAATTATAAACTTACAGTATTAAATATAACTCATAATCTTGAAGAAAGTTTGATTGGAGATAAAATCTTGATGCTTGATTCAGGGCAGATAAAGTTTAATGAAAGCGTAAAAAAAGTATATGATGAAGCTTTATTGAATGAAGATAATGCAAATTTACCTTTTGTACTTAAATTATCAGAATATTTAAAATTATATGATGTTATTAATGAAAACTACTATGATATGGAAGACTTGGTGGATGCATTATGGAAATAAGGAATTTGACATATAAAAATAACTTAAAAGAAATAAATTATAATTTTGACTATAAAAAAATTTATGGAATAATTGGAAATAAAGAAAATGCAACAATTTTATTAGAAATAATCCGCGGATTAAAAAAACAAACAAGTGGATCATTAGAGAAAAACAACTTGAAAGTTTATATGTTATTTCAAGATAGTGAAAATCAGTTGTTTTGTAAAACCGTTAAAGATGATATACTTTATGGTTTAAACCAAAGTGAAGTAGATTTAAGTCAAATTATGGATAAAATTAATCTAGATCAATCTGTTTTAGATAAAAATTATTTGGATTTAAGTGCAGGTGAGAGAAGAAAAATAGTAATAGCTTCAATGCTTGCTTTTGATCCTGATGTTATTCTATTAGATAATTTTTTAAATTTATTAGATTTTAGAAGTCAAAAAGAATTTGTTAAATTATTAAAAGAATTACAATTTAATGAGCATAAAACGGTAATAGTATCAGACCAAAATATTAATTTATTATATGAAATTGTTGATGAAGTAGTTGTTTTAGAGAACGAAATTATTTTATCTGGGAATAAATATGATGTTTTTGCAAATGATGAATTATTAGTTGACTTGAATATTGGGATTCCGGATTATATAAAGTTTTCCAATTTAGCAAAGACGAGAAAAAATATTGATTTACCATATCGTGATCGTATTACTGATATTGTTAAGGATGTGTATGACAATGTTTAAAATTAGTAGATATTACAAAACTAATTCACTTATTCACAGCATTAATCCATTTTTAAAAGTTTTTTTAACAATTGTTTTTATTATAAGTGCTTTTTTAGCTAAATCTCTATTAGCAAATTTGTTTTTAATCGCCTTTTTAATGATATTGATGATTTCAAGTAATGTACCAGCGAGAGAATATTTGAAATCAATTTGGTTTATTAGGTACTTTATAATTTTATTAATTATTTTAGATTTAATATTTTTTAGATCATTTTTGCATTTAATCGGAACGGTGCTACCAATGATATTAACAGCTTTAATTACATCACTATTAATATTTACTACAAAAGTTAGAGATTTAATGATGACATTTGAAATATTATTTACTCCCTTAAAGATTTTTGGAATTAATCCCAGAAAAGTTGCATTTTCAATAATGCTAGCAATTCGTTTTATTCCAATTTTATTGGAGGAAGCTAAAAGCATTATTAAAGCCATGCGAAATCATAATGTCAAAACTAAAGAAAGTTTAGTTGATAAATTAAATAATACAAAAAACGTTTTAAATCCATTAATGAATAAAAGCTTGGCTCACGCTGATCGCTTAGCAGATGTAATGATGGTTAGAAATTATTCCTTTGATCAAAAAGAAAACTATATTATGTATACAAGAAAGGTTGATTATGCTATTGTAACGGTTCAAATACTCTTATTTATAGCAATAATCATAAAAGGTTAAGTATGAGATATTTGATGACATTTTCTTATAATGGTTCTAAATTTCACGGCTATCAAATTCAAAACGGACTTAGAACTGTTCAAGCGGAGATTGAAGAATTGTTAACTAAATTAAATGGCATGAAAAAGGTAAAATTGATTGCAAGTGGACGTACAGATGCTTTGGTTCATGCCTATAATCAAAAAGCACACTTTGATTTTGCCAAGGAAATTAACGCAGAAAAAGTAAGAAAATCATTAAATAAACTTCTTAAGGGAGATATTTACATAAAAAGTATAGAAAGTGTAAATGAAAAATTTAGTGCGCGCCATGATGTTAAAGAAAAGACCTATGAATATAAAATAAATGTAGGTGAATATAACCCAATTGAAGCCGATTATGCCTATCAATATTGTAAGCAATTAAATGTTAGTAAAATGATTGATGCATCTAAATATTTACTTGGTGAACATGATTTTTCGTCATTTGTAAAAAAAGATAGCTTAAAAGAAGATAATATTAGAAACATTTATAAAATAAACATATGTTTAAAAGATGATATAATTTTAATCAATATAACAGGTAATGGCTTTTTGCGTTATATGGTTAGAAACATTGTTGGAACACTTATAGCGGTTGGTGAAAATAAGCTTGAACCGATTAAAGTAAAAGAAATATTAGAAAAAAAAGATCGCATTTATGCCAAAAAAACGGCACCAGCTTGCGGACTTTATTTAAAAGAAGTCAGATATTAATGTAAAATATCGGCTTTTTTTGTTTAAATTGTTGACAAAAAACAAATATTTTAGTAATATTATCACTGGTACATTTTATAAATCCCATTAAATGGATTTTGGGAAGATCCATTATTTAAATGAAGGGAGAAAAAATATGAAAAATTCATATATTCAAGCAAAAGAAACAGTTGAACGTAAATGGTATGTCATTGATGCTGAAGGACAAAGCCTTGGACGTGTAGCTGCTAAAGTTGCAACAGTTTTGAGAGGAAAACATAAACCAACATATACACCAAACATTGATTGTGGTGATTATGTAATCGTTATCAATGCTAGCAAAGTTGTTTTAACAGGAAATAAGCTAGAAGATAAAAAATATTACAATCACAGTCGTTATGCCGGTGGTATGCGTGTAAGAACTGCAAAAGTAATGGTTGAAAAGTATCCAGAAGAAATGATGGAAGTTGCTATCAAAGGAATGCTTCCAAAGGGAAGATTAGGAAGACAAATGTATAGAAAGTTATTTGTGTATGCGAATGAATCTCATCCACATGCAGCTCAACAACCAGTTGAGTTAAAAATTAACTAGGAGGGTTTATTAAATGGCAGAAAAAAGAATGTTTTT
>CACXGO010000045.1 GCA_902767245.1 uncultured Erysipelotrichaceae bacterium | reverse complement strand
TTTTAAAAAATAAAAATATTCTTTTATACAAAAACATTTACTTTATTCGTTATTATGATATAATATTAATTGAGGGACACTTATGTGTTACCTTGGTTATTGGGATATTTAGTTATTTACTAAATATCTTTTTTTATTACAAGAGTTTATCTTTTACTCATATTAATTACTTTTTTATTTTTCAACAAAAAGAAAAAGATAAAATAATTTTATCTTTAGTTTTTATTTCATTACTGTTAGTCTTAGCAATGTTATCTTTTATTTTTTCATCAGTTATATCATGAGAATTATTATTGAATCCTTTCTTACATATAAATCTAATTATATAAGATTCTTTATGTTCAATATCATCTTTATGTACTTTAAAGATATGAATTATAATTCTTAATTAATAAATTAATATTTTAATAAATGTAGTTTTATGAGTAATTTCTTTATTATCTGCTTTATTACAACTTTAGGTAAACTAATAAAAGTTGAATACGTATATGATTTTCCACTTATTATCCTTGTAAGAAACATATCTCTCTTATTAGTTTTAACAGAAGGATGTATTAATTGATGATTTTTTTTGATAGCATTATTTAAATCAACATCTTTTATACTCATATTAATACCTTTGATCAACTCTTTACCTTTTTCAGTTTGGCAAAGAATTAATGATATACCATTGTTTTTTTCTTCAACGTATTCAGATCCCCATGAATCACCTAAAGTTATATCAGAAACTCGATCTAACGAAGCATACTGACATGAATAACAATTATCAGTATAATTAACAGAATTTAAAAATGTACATAAATAATCATCTAAAACTCTTGGTTTTTCAACTTTTTTACCATTAATAAATAATCCCATATCTAGCTTATTTCTAAATTTTATATCTTCTAAATTTGAAATGTTATACCCTTTCTCTTCTAAATACTTTTCTAAAAGTTTAATAGATGGCGTTCCATGACATATTAAATCAACAGTATACAAATGATCTTGATTTTTTATATAATTCTTAACTGCAGCGACCTGACAAGGTAACCCAATAAATAATACTTTATCTGTTTTTAATCTTTCTTGTATTTTATTATATATTCCTGACGGATTACTTTTAACATATTTTGAGCCTGCAAATTTTTTAGCCATAGTTAAGTCGTTCGTTATATCAAAAACAAAGTTTCCATCACGAAAAAGACACGATGCAACATATCCTCCTTCCATAATAAATTTTTTTATAATTGAAGCAGCTGCACCACCTGAAGTAGAATTTACTCTAATATCCTTTTCTGCCCATCCTTGCATCCATTCAGTAGGTTTTAATTTTTTCACTTTAGTTATATTAGGGCATGTTCTTTGACATAATTTGCAATTAATGCAAATAGATTCGTCGATAACTGCATTAAAATTTTTAATATTATCTATTATGGATATACATTTTTTAGGACATTTTTCAGCACATGCCATACATCCATTACATAAATTCAAATCACAAACTGTTTTCATAAAAAACCTCACTTCATTTTTATTTTAAAAATATTAAATTAAAAAATATTAAAAACTTTTTTTAGACTTTAGTATATATTTAAGTTTATCTCTATTAAAAATCAAATTTACAACAACCAGTATTATCAAGACAACTACAGATGCAATGCAACTATATAATGTCCATTGAATAAAATTATCAATTTTAAAATTTATATTAACATAATACCCTAAAGCAATTGATATAAATACAACTATATAATTAATTATTAAATCTTTAAATAGTTTTGAAATAGGTCTATATAAGATATTTTTTGAAAAATAGATTGCAAGTGATATTGTTCTATAAAACATAGCTATATAAGTCCCAATTGCAACTCCTATCAATCCAAATTTGATAACTAATAAAATTGAAATAACAACATTTAATGCTGCTTCAATTATTGAACTTCTTTGGGTTTCTTTAAATTTCCCCAAAGACAACACCAAAACATTAAAAAAACGCCTATAACAAAACATATACTGACCAAGTAATAATAAAGTTCCAAAAACAAATTGATTGTAATTTGCATCAGTAACTTTTGATGTATAACATAAAGCAAATGGAACAATCATAATAATCGCTACACAAAAAATAAAAGTAGATAATTCTGAACTTATATACGTATATTTTTCAAAATCCTTTTTTAAACTGTCAAACTCGCTGGAAGCATTTTGATTCCCATAGTATGATTGAAAACCACTTGTAAAGGCAGTAATCATTACCCTCAATGAATATGCAACTAAATAATATGTCGAATAGATAGAAACATATTCTATTTTTGAAAATAATGTTAATACTAAAACATCAGTATTAAAAAGAATGTATGATGCAATATGTTGGGCAACTCCATTCCATTTTTGAGGTAATTCATCACCTTTTACTTTAATAGAATATAAATGATAATTTTTTTTAACATATAAATTTAATAAGAAAGGTTTAATTAAAAAGATTGTCGCTGATACAAATTTTACTATATTAATAGAAAAACCTTTAATTATTAATAATGCACAAACTAATGTATTTAATACGGTGGTTATAATTTGAATAATATAATATATATAACCCTTTTGATCTGCTTGAATTAATAATGAATTAACTAACCCAAAGAAATATTGTGAACATAAAGAAATGGCAATTGCTATAATTAAATATGCTGTAACCAAAATATCAAATTCGTTTTTTAAATATAATGGATAAATTATTAAAACAGCCAAAACAAATAAAGCAAACAACGAGCCTATTAGTCTAAAATGTTTTTTAGTAGCACATATAATTCTACTAATTTTTTCTTTATCATTTTGGGCAAGAGGTTTATATAAAGCACTTTGAACTACAGCTCCTATTCCCATTTCCATTAAGGTTATTATATGTAAAATGGATTCTATTGAGTTTACTAATCCATTGGTTTTAGATCCATATACATTTAGCATTAACCTAGGTAAAATAAAACCACATACTATACCAATTACTTGATATAATATAGAAAAAGACATATTAAGTTTCAATTTAACTTTTCTATTATTGGCTATATCCATTTACACTAACCCTCCAATCTGTATCACTAGATATTATATTTCTTTTTACTAATACTTTCAAAAAAATTATCAAATAACTTTATATCTGAATTTCTCTTTTTTTCTATTAATTGATTAATTTGTTTATAGTTCGGTATACACATAGCTAATTCAATATCAGAATTAGAAAAATTTGTTATGAATTTATGCTCTAAATTAAAATATTTAAGAATATCTATTATTCTTGAACTTGTTTTTCCCGGATTAACAATTATAAAATTTTTATTAAAAATTAAAGAAAACATTAATCCATGAAAAGAATCTGTTACAACAAAATCAGAATTTTTTATATAATTCAAAAACTTTATTGGATCAATCATTATCTTTTTTTTACCAGAAAGTCTAATAGCACTAAAATATTGCGAAACTCTTACCACTTTTTTACAAGTGTCAGAAGAAACTTTTTTAACTACATTCTCTAATAATTTATTGGTATGTAAATTGTATACGAAAAGATAACCATTTTCTTTATTTTTTGAATTTGCTGTAAAATCAAGCCAAAACTTTCTGTCAATTAATAAAGTTGGATCAAGAACATTATTTGCCTTTGTATATCCCAATTTATGAACAAAATCACACCCACTACTTTCCCTTATTGTTAATAATGAATAATCAGATAGATATCTTTTTATTTTTTTCTTTGTAATATCATCAAATTCAATTTTACCAAAACTCGATGAAAATGAAATTTTTGTTGCATTTTTAACAAAATCTAAGTAATAAGCAGAGTCTATATCATTATAAGGCATATATCCCCACAACTGATCTGAACCTGAACAATATATAGTATCTTTATCCACATTTATATTTTTAACAGATTTATAGCGTTTTGTTAAATTTAAATATTTTTTTTGATAAAAACTAAATATAACTGAGGATATAATATAATCTGGGAGTCTTAAAATGAAATATAGACTTTTTTTAACAAAACTGTTATTATTTTTTTTACTTATATTTATAGCATTTTTTAAATTGCTCTCTTTTTTAGAATGATAATCAAGAATGAATACTTTATCTGAATATTTTTTAAAGAACTCTTGTGTAGCAATCGCTTGTAATATTGAACCATAGTTACTTATAAAATGTCTAGTTATTATTGTAATTTTTTCCATTTACTACCTCCGCGTGCAAAAAACTTAATTATTAAAATGAATATATAAGGAATGAAGAAAATAAACATATAAACGACTGCATGATGTATTGCTCCTCTTAGTAAGAAAAACATGAATCCCGTTAAAAAAGGATAAAAATAATCGAATAATTCAGTTCCATCATTCCAGTGTTTTCTATCAAATCTTCCTAATAAATGTGCCAATAAAGCGGTAAATCCTACAGCACCTAATAAGCCAAAATTAATAAGTCCTTCTGCAAAAAATGGGCAAGACACATTTGTATACCAATTTTGTCCTTGACTAGAAACAATTAATATACCTGTAGCCTGAGGTTTTGAGGCCCATATTGACCTTGGAATAAAAAATAACAAAGTACCAATTATTTGTTTTCCAAATAATATACCATTGCTTTCGACATACATTATAGTTCGAGCAAGTATAGAATATGCATCATAATCTACAGAAGAAAATGAATTTGCAACATCTACAGCTAATGATAATGCAGTGGTATTACTTGATACACTTTTAAACGAAAAAAGAATTGGAAATAAAAGAAAAAATGTGGAAACTACTACTAAATCAAACCAACGATTATATTTATTATTTTTTATAATGTAACAAAATAATCCAAAATATATTGAACCCATCCAAAATCTAGTTACACTAGTTGGAAAATTACACACAATTATACAAATCAATTCTATTAATAATAAAACATTTATTTTTTTATTTCTTTTATAATTTAGTGCAAAACAATAAACTGGAGTAACACGTAATGTATAATTAATTAAATGGTTTAGTAGAGAGTCTTCAATAGATAATATTGAATTATCTTTACGAAAAAATAAATTACTAAATCCTACAAGATGTGAAAGTAATAATACAGATATTATACTTAATGCCAAATAGACTATATCTAAAATAAATTGATCTTTTTTTGATATTAACACATCATTTTTTTCCTTTGGATTTTTTTTATTTCCTGCTTTATAAAAAAATGAATAAACAGCAAAACATAGTAGCAATAAAATATTTGTTTTTAAATAATATTCAGGCGCAATTTTGACACGCCAAATAGCACTATCAGTTATGTATTGAATCACTGGTGCTAAGCAAAAAAATATAAGACTAAACAGCCAAAATGATTTATTTAATGAATATTTATACTTATCTTTTATAACTCCTAGAAAACATATTATAGTATTAATAATAAATGATAAAATAATTAAAACTCCTCTATTTGCAATTATCAGCTTTGTGAATTCCGAAAAATAAAGGAAAACAAGCGAACATATTATAAATAGATTTATAAACAAATACTTTTTTTTAATTTTTATTTCCATCCTAATCATCCTTGTCAATATAACGTTTAATTAAATTTTACATTTTAAAATAAATACTGGTTAATACTTTTAATAATATATTATTTTATATATATTTCACATAATATGCTTAAATAACAGTGCTAACTTTGTCTTTGTATTTATATTCTTTTTTCATAAAAATCACATCTCTTTTTTTCTAAATCATTTAAAGAAAAATTTTTTTTAATATAGTTGTAATTTCTAACAGACATTTTTTTTAATCTATCAGCATCTAAGCTATCCAATATTTTTACTATTTGTTTTATATCCTTTTTATGAAAAATATAATCTTTTTCAAGTAGTTCAGGTATCCCACCAGCATCAGAACCAATACATGGGCACGCACAACTCATTGCTTCAATTAATGCCCTAGGTAGACCTTCTTGTAAACTTGGTTGTATATAAATGTCTATATCAGCTAAAAAATCAAAAACTTTATCGTGATTTAATGAACCTACAAAAATTATTTCATTATTTAAATTCAATTTTTTGACTAATGCCTTTAAATAATTGTCATCGCCATTACCTACAAGGTAATATTTGTAGTTGTTTTTCCCTTGCTGTTTTAATATATTGATGGCTTTTATAACATATTCATGCCCTTTCCATTTCAATCCAACATTTGCAACTGTACATAATTTAATTGTTGGATCATTATTACCTATTTTTTTCAATCTTTTTTCAAGTGTTTTATCATTTTGTTTTAATACCACGTCTGAACAGCTTATACTATTACCATTTGTTGGATATCTTTCTTGTAGAAACCTATTTGTAACATATAATACATTTGGTGCTTTCTTTATAGCTTTTTTATTATAATAATACATTATTGGTGCTAATATTTTACCTGATTTATTTTTATGATTCCAATATCCATCAAATGGACAAGCTAACATTTCTATACAATATTTAATATTATATTTTTCACATATAGAGCACGCTAGCAATCCTAACACATTCGGTAATCTTACTATAACATAATCAACTTTTGATAATAATTCATATAATTTTTTTTCAATTACTTTTCTATTAAAAATTGCATCAGACACTTTTTTATATTCTTCAATTGGTTTTGCACTAACATTTTTACCATTAGTTATTTTATATCCTGATATATCTCCTTGAACAGATTTTTTTTCAACTCTTGTTATTAAACACACATCATCATAGTACTTCAAATATCTGTTTGATAAAAATTCATATGTTAATGTCATGCTATAATAATCATTATTTTTTTGTACTAATACTGTATCAGCAACAATTGCGCATTTCATAAAAATCAACCACCTATTTTTTATCTATTGATAATGTATAATCAACAACATCTTGAGCAACATTTTCTATTGGGTAATTTTGAGGTATAAATAATTGATTTATTTCTTTATCACTTATTACTTTTTCAATAAACTTTATAGAATTGTCAAAAACATATTTAAATTCAAAATTATCAGCACATAATGCAATTACAAATTCTTGTAACCTAGTATCATATAATTCATGCAATGTAATCATAAGCGCTCTTGATGCTAATTTATAAGAATCTATTTCACTAGTTTTAGTTTTTTCAACTTCAATTCTTTCTAACCATGTAAAACCACTTAATTTAGCATCAGTTGCTATACATTTTTCACCAAATATCTCGTATGGTGTTACTCTTTTTGATTGAGGATTATGTCTTCTAGCCCATGCCATAACAAATGGAAAATGTCTTAGTATACTTTTTATAGTCGGAATTAAATGTGACACTAAATTGCTAAGACCACCCTTAATTAATTTTTTATTTTTCATACTTTCTTTAAATAGTTTTTTATGATATGCATATAAAACAAATTTTTTAGGAAAAGCATGCACGATTCCATCTTTATCAAGAATTACCAAATCATCACCTAATAGCTGATAATTGTTCTCTCTTATTAATTTAGCTACTGAAGCAGTTTTTCCTACACCACCCCAAGAAGGAAATACATATGCTTTCCCATCTTTGGCAACGCCTGCAGAATGAATAAAAGTCGCATTATTTAACAACAAACAGTACTCTAAAAGCATCATTATCCATTCATTACATTCTTGACTACACTCTATTCTATAACCATTATTTTCTTTACTTACAATGCAACCATATTTCTTATCATAAAATTGATTGGTATTCCTATTAATAAAAATATATGGTACTACTTCATAAGACTCTTTTAATTCTAGTTTTTTCTTATATGTTACTTTAATTTTTGTCCCTATCTTTTCAACTTCTTTTGCATTTGATTCAAACATTGGAATATTTGGAATTAAAGTATCATACCACTTATAGTTATCATCAATTTCCAAACCTACAATGCCATGTATTGATAAATATTTCATTTTAGTCCTCCTAACTTATTATACAATTCTAAATATTTATTTTCTAATTTTTTAGCTTCTTCTTTAATATTAAAACCATATTTTGATACTTCTTCCTTAGTATCATGTTTTTTATATGTTTTAACACTGGCTAATATATTGTTCGCCCATTCTTCAGGCGAATTATTTAAACTCATAAAAACGGTTGAATCTAATACTTTTGTTTCTTTTGTCATATCATCTGAAAAAAAACATAAATTACCAGTTGCTTGAGCTTCAACTCCAACTACTGGTAATCCTTCATAAAGTGAAGGAAGTAAAAACACATCAAAAACTTGATACAATTCATTGACGTCATTTCTTTGACCCATGAAGACCACATTTTTATCCAAACCCAAATTTTTAACTTTTTCTTGCATTTCAGACATTAATGGTCCTTGCCCAGCAAGAAGTAATAATGAATCATTATTTTTTTTATAAATCTCATTAAAAATATCAATTAAAAATCTATGATTTTTTTGCTCTACAAATCTTCCAATATGACCAATCACTAGAGTTTTTTCATCAATATTTAATTCTTTTCTTTTATTTTTTCTAATCTTTTCATCATATTTAAATTTGTCTAAATCAATGGCATTATTTAAAAGATAAACATTACCTTTTTCATACTCTTTATCACCAAACAACCATCTCCCAGATAGTTCTGAACAGCACATATAATCCGTTGCAAATGTCTTACTAAACGGCCTAAAAATTTGTTTTAACATGTTTTTCTTCTTCTCTTTTTTATTTGTTGTTGAATGGCTATGTGCTATTCTAACAGGCACTTTTGCACTTTTGGCAGCCCATAAGCTAAATACAGACAACGTATTAATATGGGAATGAATTATTTTATAATCATTATTTTTTAATAATTTTTTTAATTCTTTATGATAACTAAAAGCCTTTTCATACTTGGGTATTAATATTACTTTACCTCCAAGTTTTTCAATTTCTTCATAAGGAATATTGGTGGAATCAGAATCACATATAAAATCAAATTGAATTTTAGTTCGATCAATATTTCTATAGTAATTCATAACTACAGCTTCTACTCCGCCACCAATCCATTTTCCTATTACTTGAGCTATTTTTATTGGTTCCTCTTTCATTTCTTCACCAGCTTCTCTATAAACTAAAAATCAATACATTGCACTCCAATGTATTGATTAATGCACAATGCTATTCTGCTCCTTTTCTAAACAAAACAACTTTAAAAGTTTTAAAAAATATTTTTGTGTCTAACGAAAAAGAACAATTATTTGAATAATAACTTTCTAATTTTAATCTTTCTTCAAAAGTTGCATCACTTCTGCCTGATACTTGCCAATAACCAGTCAAACCTGGCTTTGTTTTTATAATAGTATTATAAGCTTTTCCCATATCTTCTTTTTCTCTTGGTAAATACGGCCTATTACCTATCAATGACATATCACCTTTAAAGATGTTTAAAAGTTGTGGCAACTCATCTAATGAAGTTTTTCTCAAAAATTTTCCGGCTTTTGTAATTCTTGGATCATTTTTTAATTTTTTACTTATTTTATATTCTCTTGCTGCTTCTTCATCTTCCTTTAATAGTTTAAATAAAATTTCATCAGCATTTGGTACCATACTTCTATATTTATAAAAATTAAACTCTTTGCCATTTTTTCCTATTCTTTTTTGAATAAAAAAGATTGAATGAAAATCACCAGTACACATATAAATTATTTTAATAATTATAGTTAATGGTATCATAAAAATAATACCTATGATTGCAACAAAAATGTCAAAAAATCTTTTAACAGCTCTATACATAAACATACTTAGTGATTTTGTTTCGGTATAAGTTAATGCTTCTTCTTTCATTTCAACACCCCTATTTAAAAAGTATTTGTAACACAATATATTATTTGGGTCACTAGACGCTTCCGATTTTAACATAAAAGCAAACAAAAATCAACAATTTTTATTATTGTTTCCACAAATTTCCATAATTTCACAATTATCTAATATAATAATACCAAAAAATGATGAATTTTTCCATCATTTTTTTGCTTTTTTTGTATAAAAATGTATATGTCCCAAATAGTCATATTTTTGCTTAAAATGCATTTTTTTAACCATAATTATGCATTTCAGACATAAATAACGCAATTTCAGACATATTATTTATTCTTAACTGCATAATTATAAGAATCTCTACACATGTCTTCAATTCCTTTTTCAGCTTTCCAATTAAGTTCTTTGTAAGCTTTGCTTGAATCTGCATAACATGATGCAATATCACCAGGTCTTCTTTCAACAATCTTGTAATTAACTTTAATATTGTTTACCCTTTCAAATGTATTAACTAAATCAAGAACACTGTACCCATGTCCAGTTCCAAGATTATATATATTTACACCCTTACTTACATTTGCTTTTTCTAAAGCTTTTATATGGCCTTTAGCTAAATCAACTACATGAATATAGTCTCTTACTCCTGTCCCATCTAAAGTATCATAATCAGAACCAAAAACACTTAAAATTGGTAACTCACCTGTTGCTACTTTAATAATATAAGGCATTAAATTATTTGGTATCCCATTAGGGTTTTCACCAATTAAACCACTTTCATGAGCTCCAATTGGATTAAAATATCTTAATAAAACAACACTAAAGTCAGGATCAGAAATAGAAACATCTTGTAATATTCTTTCAATAAAATATTTTGTTGTTCCATAAGGATTAGTTGTTCCACCTACTTTGTCTTCTTCCGTAATTGGAAGTTTAATAGGATCACCATAAACAGTTGCACTACTACTAAAAACTATTTTTTTGCAATTAAATTCTTTCATTACTTCTAACAAAGATAAAGTGCTTATTAAATTATTTTCATAATACCTAATTGGTTCTCTAACTGACTCACCAACAGCTTTTAAACCAGCAAAATGTAAAACTGCTTCAATCTTATTTTCTTTAAAAATTTTTTTCAATGCTTCTTTATCACAAACATCATTTTCATAAAATTTAACTTTTTTACCAGTTATTTTTTCAATTTTACCAACAACATCTTTTTTGCTATTGATAAGATTATCAACAATAATAACATCATAACCTGCATTTAGTAATTCTACACAAGCATGACTTCCAATATAGCCGGTTCCACCAGTAACTAATACTTTCATAAATACACCTCTAATTATATTTTACCAAAAACATTTATTTAGTCAAAATAAAAGATTAGAAATTACTCTCTAATCTAATTTTTATTTAAAATTTAAATTTTTTTAACAAGTTTATGAATCATTAAAATTGATGTCCACAATTTGTGCAGAATTTTGTCTCGCCTGCCAATTGACTTCCACAATTTGGGCAATATTTTGAACTGCTATTTGGATTATATTCATTTTGATCATTATTGTTTTGATTTACATTTGATGTATAACTAGCATCTTTTACCCCTATATATTGAGCTGAACCAAATCCAATTATTGGCATAAAGATATATGGAAAAAATACCATTGCAACTCCAAATCCTGTTGATTTGCCATATTTTTGAGCAAATTCAATAAAAGTTTTAAATATAACATAGATATTTGCAAAAGGTACTAAATATAACAATAAATACCATAATGGTAAATCAGCTATTTCAAGCATTATAATGTTATTATAAATTGGAATTAAAGCAGCCCATCCTGGTTTGCCTGCTTTTTTAAATGCTTTCCATTCACCAATTACAAAAATTATTGAAATTATAAGTGATATAATAGAAACTATCAAAATAAAACCCAAAACAAAATTCAATATGTCTTCTCCAAAATTAGAAAAATCATAACCATATTCATAGTTCATTTAAATCATCCTCCACTTACATTTTATCATATTATATTAAAAATAACTATATGTTCTTAAATATTTACAGAATTCTCTCGACTTATTTACAGTATCTTCACTTATTGAATCAAGAACTGTATCTGGATTTTCATTTTCAATTCTTCTTAATGCATTATAAAATATTTGTACTAATCTAGGATTACATTCAATACTTACAAGATAATTTAACAGATTATAATATTCATCTGGTGACATTTGAGAACTATTTACACCTGTAATATAATTTAAAACCATTATGATATAACAGAATAAATCTGTTTCTTTACTTATTTTTTTATACATACGACAATAATTAGAAATTGAACCTGGAGTTAAATATTTTGCTTCACCTGGTACATTTGAACCAATTTTGCAAGAATCCAAGTCAATCAATGACACCTCTTTAGTTTTTGAATCAACTAAAAAGTTTCCTTCGTGAACATCACTTAAAGCAAATTTTGATAAGCCTTTTTTAGTTCTTAAAGTATCACAATCTCTTAAAATCAATCCAACTTTTTTTAAACATTCAATTTTAGTAGAATGACTGAAATCAGGAGAATTTAATAATTCATCTAAACCTATTCTTCCTTCTAAAATTGGCATTATAAAACCCTCAAAGCCATCTTCTGATTTAACTAATGCTTCTGGAAGGCAGAAATATGATGGGAAATATCTTCTACCCTTGTCAAGTTCTTCTAAAGTATAAATCAAATTTAAATTATTCTTCTTTTTAGTAAAACCTGTTTTAAAAACCTTTACTTCACCTTTTAGTTCAATACGATAAAGTCTTGAATTAAAATCATCTAAGCGATCTAAACAAAATATATCCCTTGATTTTATAAAAATTGTTTTCATTTCTCACCACTTCTTTTTGAGTCGTATTATAACACTTATTTTTAAAATAGCAAGATTTGACTATAAAATCTTTTTATGCTATTATACGTCTCATCAAAGGGGGATTTTTATGTCTTTAATAATTAATCAAGATTGTGTTGTTTTTAATGATATTATTCTTGATCATGCAAATGTAGCAAATCTAATAAGAAGAAATTTGATAACTGATGCTGGAGAATATTATAAACCAATTGAAAGAGCCGCTAGAGAACCTTTTAGTCAATTATTTACTATAAATGAAATAAAAGGAAAAGATGTATTAACAACTGGTGTATCTGGTGATTATTTTCTTTCAATTGCAAAATACAAACCTAATTCAATATCAGTATTTAGTCAAAACATTTTAGATAAATACTTTCAAGAACTAAAAATTGCTGGAGTGTTGACTTTAAATTACAATGAATATTTGCAATTCTTTTATGGAAATAGACCATTTAATAATTATACTTTAACTAAAATATTAAAGATATTATCAAAAGAATCATGTGATTTTTGGATTGCATTATTCAAAAATAATAATCCTGAAATTGTTCTAAAATCTAAATTATTTGATCAAAGACCAGTTAATATTAAAAATGCATTAGCTTTTAATCCATATTTAGTATGTGAAAGTGAATATTTGAATACTAAAGATGCTTTAATGAATATTTACTATTCTTTTTATAATTTGAGTTCCGTTGGTTTAAATGAAATAAAAAAATCATTTGATACTATTTATTTAGGTAATATAATTGGTTTTAATGGTTTAGACAAAAGTACATCTAGATATTTAATTCTAAATTTGTTTGGTGAAATCGCCAAAAAGAATTTAAAGGAAAACGGAATTATTATTGCATCATCATATACAGATGTAAATTTAGATGAACAATTTAAAGTAAAAAAACAAAATTCTTTAAATATAATAAAATATCAAAAAAAATAAGAGTTAACTCTTATTTTTTTATGACATATTTGTAATAATTCTTATCTAAGATTAATGCTGACATTGAATATTTATTAGAAACAATTGAATTTATTTTTTCAATATATTCTTTACTTACTTCTGCTCCAAATGAAGTAAATTTTTTATTATTTGCATTATATTTACCCTTATCAGTAATCCAACTTCGATCATTGTAAATTACAAGTGGATCACTATCAGACATTATATCTGTTCCCATTAAAAGTCTTGAATCATATTCGATTCCAAACAAATTTAAAATTGTAGGAAGTGCATCCATTTGATATGCATATTTATCTACAACAATTGGTTCTTTCATTTCACTATTCCAAAGGATAAAATTATTTTTGTGAACATCAAATTTAAAGTCTTTTACATAATCAGCGTAACCTTTAATATCTGAATTTTCTAACCCATATGGATAATGATCAGCAGTTATAGCTATAACTGTATTTGCTAAAGTACCATTAGCTTCTAATTTATCAATCAATAATTTCAAAGCTTGATCAAATTCCATCTGTGCAGCTATATATGCTTTTATTGGAGTTGATGCCTTTAAATCAGCAACTTCTTTTTTATGTTTTGAACAAGAAGCATTACCACCCATAAAGTTATAAGCAAGATGTCCACTTATAGTCATATAATAAGTCACATAGTGCTCAGAATTTATATATTCATTTGCTGTTGCTTCAATCATTTCAACATCACTCTGTGGCCATTTTTTACAAGATATTTTTAAACCATTTCCACAAGCTTTATATATATATCCCATATTTGGATGTGATAAATTACGCCCATAATAACCATATGTTCCATCATGATAAGCTCTAGCTTCATAACCAAGAGGCTTAAATAAATTGGCGTATGTAAATGGCAAATAATTGCTACTTGATTTTTTCATACTCCAATACCCATGTTTAGGTAAAAGTGATAAAAGTGAAGTATATTCACCATCAGATGTACTTACAAAATAATATGGTGTATAAAAATTAGTAAATTGGAAGCCTTCCTTATACATTTTATAAAGTGTTGGTGTATATTTTTCACTTAATGCAATTGGTGAATAAGCTTCTGCTACAAAAACAATTAAATTTTTACCTTTAAACATACCTGTATAATCATTTTTGTTAGTTGGTTTAACTGATTTAAAATACTCGTGCATATTTCTAATAGTTGCATTTTTTTCATTTGCAATCAAAGAGTCAAAATCAATATCCATAACATTATATTCGATCTTTTTTTCTTCTTCTTTTGGGTCTTCTTGCTTTACTGGTTCATCTTCAGTTGGAACAACTAAAACTTCATCAAAGCCGAAGATTGTTCTTTTGGCATCTAATCTCATAGTTGTAATTAAACCAAACTTAGAAACTGTTAAAGTGGGTACATGAGTTTCATAATAAAGTCGATGTGCTGAATAAGCACTTTCTGGTTCTAATTCAATAATAATCAGTGATGCAATAAATATAAAAATAGCAATTAATGCTTCCATCCCTTTAACAAACCAATCATGTCTTTCATAACTAATTGGAATTTTTTTAATAATTGGCACAACAACAGGTAAAATCATCAAAATAATTGGAAATAGATTGTGAAGCATAACATTTATAATGCCATCAATAAATTCTAAAACTTGACCACCATTAAATAGTGAATAAATTGAAAATATAGCTTCATAATATTTAAAATAAACTAATTGTGCAACGAAAATAAAAATTGTTAATAAAGTTATTATTATTGTAATAATCCGATTTGCTTTTTCTTTTTTAAAAAGCGTTTCAAACAAAGTTATAAATATAGCAATTGGTAAAGAAAATAAAAGCATATAAAAAAGATTTAAACTTAAAACTTCTTTAACCGTTGATGCTTTAAAAACAATTTCTAAAAATACAATAAAAATAATATTAAAAAATAAAACATTCAATCTTTTCTTCATGTTATCACATTCCTAGTACAATTATATCATATATTTTTTAAAGAAAATATGTAGTTTACACTTTTTTTAATTTGACAACAAAATAAAAATAATATATTATAGTTCGTGTTATCAAGGAAGTGTTAAAAATGTTTGAAAAATATAGTATTGATGATTTATATCTTGCAAGTGTTTCTATCTGCTATCCAAAAATTGAAGGAACAAATTTTAAGCATTATTCTTACACAACTATTTTGCGAAGAGAAAATGAAAAATATACAGATTTAAGACACCCATTAAGAAAAATTGAGTTGGAAAGAAATCCTAAAAAGAAAAGTTTCATTATTAATTATATGGAACCTTTAAATAAATTTTATAATCAAGATGGTGAACGTGTAACCAAAAAAGAAGCAATGATGATTATAAAAAGTACTTTATATTAAAAAAAGTAATTCATTTGAATTACTTTTCTTTTTTACCTTCTAAAGCTCTTAAAACTTCAATTGGAAGTGCAAACACAATTGTATTTGATTGATCTGATGAAATGTCATTTATTGTTGATAATGTTCTTAAATGCAATGCTCCTGGTGAACTTGATAATACATTAGCTGCACTTGATAAGTTGTTAGCTGCTTCAAGTTCTCCTTTTGATTTTGTAATAACTGCTTGTTTTTCTCTTTCAGCTTCAGCAGCTTTTGCAATTACACGTTTCATTTCTTCTGGTAACGTTACATCTTTAAGTTCAACATTTTCAACTTTAATTCCCCATGGATCAGATGCTTCATCAACAATTTTTTGAATAGTTGTTGAGATTTTTTCTCTTTCAGTTAAAAGTTCATCTAATGTTACTGTACCTACAGTATTACGCATTGTTGTTTGAGCAAGTTGAGAAACTGCAAAATAAAAGTTTTCAACTTCTAAAACTGCTTTTGATGCATCAAATACTTTGTAATATACAACTGCATTAATACCAATAGAAACATTATCTCTTGTGATTGCTTCTTGATTTGGTACATCAACAACTTTAGTACGAATATCTACTTTCTTATATGATTGAAATATTGGAAAAACAATATTTAATCCTGGATTCATAATTTTAGAAAACTTTCCTAAAGTAAACTTAATTCCTCTTTCATACTGATTAATTTGTTTGATTGAGCTTAATAGTATAAATACAAGAATAATAATAAAATAAATCATTAAAAACAACTCCTTTCTTGTGAAATAATATATCACATTTTTATACTTTTTTCAATATAAAAAGACTTGATAAAACTCAAGTCTAATGTGAATATTCTTTATAATCAACAAGTCTAGTCAATAATACATGTCTTTCACTTCTATTAACTGGACCACAAGTAGATAATAAAACAAATTTTGGCTCTTCTAAAAATTCAACTTCATTTTTATTTATAGCATTATTCATAAAATAATCAAATATTGTTTTTTTACTTTGATTTTTATTTAACATTGAATTATAAGCTATTGTATCATGAAAATCAAGTATTGAGAATGACAATATTTCAATTTTATATTTTCCTTTTTCTAAGAAAAGTTCTCCTGATAAATGATTATCAAAAAAGTGTTTTTCTTTAAACTTTGATATATCAGAAAACATCCCTTTTTTTAAATTATGTCCATAAATTATAGAATAATTATCGTTAAAGTTGGCATCATTTCTATAGTCTAAAAATATGCTTCCAACATAACTATATTCACCTTTGTAATTTTTATTTAAATAAGTTGTATTATCCTTTCCTTTTACAACGGGATAATCTATTGTTGTTCCCTCGATGGTAATCCAAGAAATAATGTTACCGCTTATTTCTTTAACCTCATCATATAATAATTCTTTATTTTCAGTCTTTACTTTTTTTAGTTCTTCTCCAAGTTCAACTTCTTCATATATATGGTGTGCATCATATATTCCGTATAACCCTATAAACAAAAATATAAGTTCTGTGTTTCATATTAATCAACCTTTCTTTCATATCCTACCTAAACTATATTATTAGCATTTATGGTAGCCAATTTAAAAAGTGTCAAGTTTACAGTATTTTTACAAAATTGCTTTACAAACTCATAAAAAAATATGAAATAAAATTTCATATTTTAGCCTATTAATTCTTTCTTTTTATATCTTACATATGAAAGGATAATAAAAATAAGAGTAATACTTAAACTAATAATTACAAATGTTAAATTTAGTTTAGTGTTCGTTATAATATTTCTTGTATCAGCTAATGTATATATACTAAAATACTTTAAAAATTCTACTTTTGTTGATAGTTCACTAAGTACATTTAATATATAAAATAAAAATACTAATCCTAAACTAATTCCAATTGTTTTTCGCGTTTTATGAAGAAAAGTAGATATGAATAAATTAATTGCAAATAAAGGCAAGCCAATAAATAAAGGTGTAATACTAAGTAGAATATACTGTGTATGTTCAAAATCTCCACTTAATAAAAGTGCAACATAATTAAATATTCCTAATATAAGTGTTATTGCAAATATATAAATTACTGCAACTATAATTTTACTAGTCATTATTTGCGATCTTTTAACTGGTAATGAATGTAAATATTCGATTGTTTTATCACTTTCCTCTTTCAAAACTATATTTGAACCAAGTATTGAAGAATATATACCAATTATTATTAATACAAACATAAACCCTTCTGTTTTCAACCATCCATATGCCGTACTTATTGAGGCTATATCCATATTAAATGCTTTAAGTACTTCTTCTGGAAATATTTTCATCATCTCATCTAAACTTGTCATTGTTTCATCAGTAATTATATATGGATAAATCAAAAAAACTATTAGAAACATTCCTATTAATATACTTGTCCATATAATAAAACTCTTTATGTTAACTTTAAACTCTCTTTTTATCATAAATTCACCTACTTATAATAGTTATTAAATAAATCTTCTAATGGAATATTTTCTATTAATAATTTATCAATTTTATATTTTGATAATTTTTTTATTAAAACATTGATTTCAATATCATTAATAAATACTACTTCACTACCATTATCACTTTTTATTTTCAATTTTAAATCATTTTTAATATCATCAATATCTTTAGAAGAAATAATTAAATATGTGTAATTATTTTTAGATATATTTTCCATTAAATCTTCTTTTATTATTACTCCATCTTTAATAAAACCTATTTTATCACATATACTTGAAACTTCACTTAAAACATGTGATGAGTATAAAATCGTCGTCCCTTTTTCTTTTTCTTTTAAAAGAATATTATGAAATATATTTTGCATAATTGGATCTAAACCACTTGTTGGTTCATCAAGAATCAACAATTCTGGTTCATGCATCATTGCTAAGACAATTCCCACTTTTTTTAGATTACCTAATGATAAATCTTCTATTTTTTTATTTTCATCAAGTTTTAATAATTTTGATAATTCTTTTCTTTTTTTATTTATATTTTTTTTATAAAATGATTCATGATAATCAAGTATTTCTTTTACTGTCATATCATCATATAAATTTATCTCACTTGGTAAATAACCAATTTTTTCTTTTATAGTAATATCATCAGAATTTAGCTCTTTGTCATAAAAATAGATGTTCCCAGCTGTTTTATTAATTAGACCCATTATTGTTCTAATAGTTGTGGATTTCCCAGCACCATTAGGTCCAATAAAGCCATAAATATCACCTTTATTTAACTTTAGTGACACATTTTCTATACCTCTGTTATTTCCATAATATTTTTTTAAATTCTTTATTTCAAGAACAGTATTCATCTTATCACTCCTATTAGTATTATAACATAAAAAAAATTAAGTTTTTACTTAATTTTTTAGTGTATTATATGCTTAATTGATTAAATTCTTTAACTCCTTTATTAGTCAATATCCAGTATAAAATGCTATCTATTAATATATATATCACTACTGAAATAACTAATACTAATATTGAATTCATCAATGTAGCTAGTTTAATAACAATTCCTATCGATAATACAAGTAATATCATTCCAAGCATTACTGATATAAATGAGCTAGTACTTTGTTTTACTACCTCAGTACTATTCTCTGCATCTAATTTTGGATGTTTTAAGTTAATTAAAAGTCCAATGAAATGCGAAACTAGTGGTATTAAAACCGATAGTATTATTAATAATATTGATTCAAATATATTGGTTTTAAATTTTATAAATAATATTATGTCTCCAATTACCAACACTGGTGTTGTAATTAATAAACAAGTATATATTTTAGACATCAATATAGTTTTTACTTTTATTGGCAATGATTTTAAAATAACAATACTTCTTCCTTCTAAACTAATTAATGAATTTGTAATAGAAGTCATATAAGATGTAATGGAAATTAATATTAAAATCACTATTGATAGATTATTCATAATTAAATCTTTTGATAAATTTAAACCATTTTGATCACTAATTATTGGTATTAAACTATCAAATTTAATCACTGTTATTATACTAATAATTATAAAAAGTACTAAAGCAAATCCTGAATTGATTATTAATACTGGGGTTCTTAAAAAAGTATTTAATTCTTTTTTTATCAAAGCTTTTGTAATAGAATTAGACTTAATTTTTAAATCTTCAATATTAGTTTTTTTGCTAGTTGTAACATTCTTTAATCTAGAATTAATTTTAAAATAAAACTTACTTAAAACAAATATTGATATAGAAAATAATGAAATATTTATTAATATAAATACTAATAAATCTAAAATATTAAACTTTATAGCAAGACTAGCATAAATCCCAGCAGGATAATAAATTTTAGTTATTGAATTATTTATAGTTTCTGCATTTTCAGCTATGTAATTAAAAATATTTTGCACAGTAAATGAAAGATAAAGAGCAACTACAAGAAATACTATTGATACAACTATTTGAATAATACTCTTATGTTTAAAATGACTTGAAAACCCAAATATTATTGCACCAATTACACATGATATAATAATTGGAATAATTGGAAGAGTAAAAATCATAATAAAACTAGTTAAGAAAAAAGTCCAATCTAAAACTTCTGCCCATCTTATATATGCTATTATCAAAGGTATTATAAATAATGAATTAAATAACAATTCAAATATGTAAAATTTGAATATTCTAACAAATAATACTGTTCTTCTTTTAATTGGGAGTGATAGTAATAATTGGTCATCTTTGCAGTTAAAAATTAAAGGACCTGCTTTATATATACCTTCTACTATCAATAATACTGAAGTAAGAAACACAAAAAATGATAATACGACAGATTGTAAATGCATGGGTGATAATTTTTCAAATAATATATTAGCATTTGACCATATTGTAAACATAAGACATAGTGTTATAAATAAAACAACTGCAATAGAAGACTTTTTGCCTTTTTTCGCCTTTATTTTAAATAAATTCATATCACTTGTCATACATGCTTTTATAAGTGAATGTAACTTTTTCATTTTTCTTCAAGCTCCATAAATACTTTTTCTAAAGATTTATCACCTTTTATTTCTTTCATACTTCCACTTTTTACTAACTTGCCATTTTTAATAATAGCTACTCTAGAACACAATTTTTCAGCAACATCTAAAATATGAGTTGAATAAAAAACTATCTTTTTTTCTTTAACCATTTCATTTAATATTTTCTTAATATCAAATACAGCTTTAGGATCCAAACCAACAAATGGTTCATCCATAATAAGAATTTTAGGGTCATGTGCTAAAGCTGAAATTAAAACGATTTTTTGTTTCATGCCATGAGAATAACTATCAATTGTGTCATTCAATTTATCTTGCATTTCAAATAAAGTTGCATATTTTTTGATGTTTTTTTCTCTAGTATCATTATCAACATCATACATGTCACAAATAAAGTTAATGTAATCAATTGCTTTCATATGCTCATATGTTTCAGGATTATCAGGAACAAAAGCCATCATTTTTTTGCATAAAACCGGGTCAGTTTTAATAGATTTACCATCTATCAATATATCTCCATCATCAAAATCATGAATTCCAACTATTGCTTTAATAAGCGTTGTCTTACCTGCTCCATTATGTCCAATAAAAGCAAATATATCACCATCATTTACTGTAAATGATACATTATCTAGCGCTGTTTTATTGCCATATTTTTTTGTTACATTTTTAATCTCAATCATAAAAGTTTTCTCCTTTTTTTATATTTATATTATAACACATATATTACCATATTTTAAAACAGATAGGGCTCTATCTGTTCTTGTTTTTTCTTTTTGTTAATGCACTAACAACTAATTATTTATATTCTTTTTAAAATTTTTAGTTTTAATTACAATTAAAGGTACAAATATTTCGTCATCTGTATAACCAGCATGTTGCGACTTTAATATTTCACTACCAGTATATAATAGTGTTTTATCCGTTTTAGCAATAGCTAAATAATCACCTAATGCATCCCTAAATACTTCGTTTTCTTCACCATCACCAAATAGTTTAGATTCTATTACATCATTCATTGAATATAAGTCAAAATCCACGCCAAAATATTTATTAAATAATTTGACAAATATATCTTTTTTATCTGGTTTTATAAAAAAATTAACTGCTCTTGGTTCAAGAGATGTATTTCTTAATAAACACTCTTCAATATCCGGATAATCTTTAATAAATAGATTATTAACATTATGATGTCCATGGTCAGCTACAACAAAAATAATAGTATCATTTAACTCATTACTAAGATCTTCTATTCTTTTGTTTAAGTCAAGAATAATGCTTTTTACTTCTTCTTTATCACAACCAACTTCATGCATTGTATAATCTGGTTCTGTGTTATAAGCATATATATACTTTTTACCTTTTTCATGGCATAATGATTTTATCCTATTAAACATATCATTAATACCATGATAACAATTATTGCCAAATGGAAACAGATCATATCCTTTATACTTACCATGTTCGTTTATTTCTGCACTAATTGTTTTTCTTATCATATGTTTTTGATTATAATCTATTGCTTCCTTTAATGGTTTATAATCAGAATCTTCCTTTGCAGAATTCCTGAAAACAGTTATCGTTTTATCAATATCTTTATAATACATGTGCCATCCAAGCATAGCTGTTTCACATGGATTTAAACCTGTTGTAACAGAAGTAGTTGCTGCTACCGTAGTTGCTGGAAATACCGTTGTGATTGCTTTTATTCTATTTTTTATTAAAAATGAATCTTCATCTAACATTTTATCCATTATATTTGAACCCATACCATCGCACAAAATTGTGACAACATTTTTAGGTTTATATTCTTCTAATATTTTATCAATATAATCCAATGTGCTATGTTTATAAGTTAAACCAAAATATTTTCTGATTGAACAAGCAAAATTAGTTAAACATTCATTATAATTGTTTTTTACTAGCATATTATCACATCCTAAATTTATTATAACATAAATATTTATATATAAAAAAGACTAGTTTTGAAATGAACCCAAAAAAGTTGGACAGTTTATTTCTGTAGCTTTCGATATTCAGGCATAGTGTCTAAATACCGCTTAATATCGTCATTATTTATAACTATTCTTGTTATAAACACATGGCCTTCAACTACTTTTGTGTTCTTTGTTTGATTGCAGCTTGTAGTACTATTATATTTAGAGGGCACTTATTCAAACATTGATTAAACTTATAATATTTATTTATTATCTATTTTTTTATTTTCATCTATATATTTATAATTTAATGAATTATTTTTTGAAATAGCTGATTTACTTGTAGCTTTTTCATATGACTTTCTAGCATCTTTTGCAACTTGTCCACCACGCTTAGCGACACTCATATTTTCTTTAAATCCTTTAGGGTGGTCTTCGCTTGCAATATCACGAGTTGCAACTTCACCTAAATCAGTTAAAAGAACTTCTATATTTGTCATATTATCTCTTAGTGATTCCTTTCTTAGTCCTTTAAATTCTTTATATTCATTTGCCTTCATACCAGACCAAGTCTTGTATATTTCATTTGTAAGTAGTGCAAATTCAATTGGCTGTTCAATCCCACCATCTTTCCAAATGTCAGTTAGTTGAAATCTATCAACAATTCCAATTAACCTTTGTTTAATCCATTCATCAGTATAACCTTTAGTGCGATAATAATTAACAACTCTATTAGCGGCTACTTCTGGATCAAACACCTCATCAATTCTTTCCTTGCCTAATTTTGCTAACCATATTTTAAAAGGTTCAGCTTTAGATGATGGAACCGATTCAATTAATCTGAATATTCCTTCAGTATCCAACGTATCAGTTTCACGCATTTTTCCATCTTGAGCTCTCATTTTCAACTTCCGACAATTTGTCGGAAGTTTACTACCTTCTTCTTTCATTAATCTTCTTTTCAAAGTTGTCCAATAATCACTTGCATCTTTAGGTTCTGCCAATGCATTTATAACATCCACTACACTAAAATAGTATTCTTCTTTATCTTTATCCCATATACTTCTTATTTCTTTATCTTCAAAAAGATTTGAAATTGTTTCTAATTTATTGTTTTCCATTATTATCATCCTTTTTTACTATTTGCAACTCATAATTCATTGCCTCTAACAACTTAGTAAAAGTCCCAAGAGATATTGAATGTAAATTTTTCTCCATTCTAGCAACTGTTGATCTGGCCACTCCAACTCTTTTTGCTAATTCAGATTGACTAATATTTGATACATTCCTTAATTTTATATATTTACATATTAAATCAAATTCATTATCATTTATCATTTCACTATTTATATTTTTCATATCATCACCTTACGAATATATTGTAGCATATTTGCAACATATAAATCAATAAAAAATTAAGTATTTTCAACTTAATTTTTATAATTATCAATTATTCTTGCCTTTAATTGCAGCTTGTACAGCAATTTACGTCGGCAGTCATTTTTCTATTTGACTAAAATGACTTAATTTATTCTTCAATTGGTGTAATATGTATAGCGTACACGCCATTAGCTTTTATTGCTTCTTCATAACCATTTATATTATTAATTGACTTAACACCTGCTTTAAAATCATTTGTTGAGGATAAAGTATATCTTGTACCTTCTAATGTTAATAACTCTTCAATAGAATCATAATGATTAACATCACCAACAATACAATTAATTATATCTCCATCATATGATGTAAATTTTATTATATCCCCATTTTTAAGAACACTATAATCGAAATTATTTTCTCCTAATTTAGTTACTCTAATTTCTACTCTTTTAGTTTTATTAATAATAGCATTAAACGCTCTATTATTTATATCAAAATTATATTTCATTACTTATCACTACCTCTTTTGAAGCTTCATCAATATATTTAGCTAAATTAGAATACCTTGAATCATAAGCATAACTTTGAGGTGCAGTAAATCCAAATTTATTTTTTAAATCTTTTAAAGAAATTGGATTATCCAATTTTTCTGCTTTTAAAAT
>CACXGO010000044.1 GCA_902767245.1 uncultured Erysipelotrichaceae bacterium | reverse complement strand
AGCTAATGCGGAAAACATATTAAACTGCTTAAACAATTTATTAAATGGATATAATATATAATTAAAAAGGAATTCTTATTCCTTTTTTCTTTTAATTATTTAAAAAATCTTTTATAATAGAATAAGAAGGTGAAACTATGAAAGAGAAAATAGTAGAAATTTTGAAATCTAATGAAAAGTCATTATCAGCTCAAGATATATATGATCTTTTGAATCTTAAAACTGTAGATGATTTAAAAGAATTATTAAAAGATCTTGATTCACTTGAAAAAGAGTTAATAATATATCGCACCAAAAAGGATCATTATATGCTTTTTCAAAATTGTAGTTTAAAAGCAGGAAAATTTTCTGCAAATAAAAATGGATATGGTTTTGTAGATATAAACGAGAGTGAAGATATATATATATCTAGAGCAAACACTTTTAAAGCTATTCATGGCGATAGTGTTATTGTAGAAATAATTGATGATACTCCTGGCCGCAAAGAAGGAAAAATAGTAAAAATAGTTGATCGTTCTGCCAAAGAATTAGTTGGAGAATTTAACATTTTAAAAAATACAGGAATAGTTACACCAGATGATGAACGTTATAAATTTAAAATTGAGGTTTCATTTCAGCAAAGCAAAGGTGCTATAGATGGGCATAAGGTTTTAGTTAAAATTTTGAATCGAAAAAATGATAATATATATTCTGGAGAAGTTATTAAAATAATTGGACATAAAAATGAGCCAGGAATTGATATTTTATCTATTGCTTGTAAATATGGTATTAATGATGAATTTTCTGAAGAGATAGTGAGAGAATTAGAAGACATTCCTTATGAAGTTTCGTCAGTTGAAAAAAAAGGTCGAAAAGATTTAACTGATAAACAAATATTTACAATTGATGGTGATGATACCAAAGATATTGATGATGCTATTTCACTAGAAATTTTAAAAAATGGTAACTATCTATTAGGTGTTCATATAGCAGATGTTAGTAATTATGTTACTGAAAATAGCTATATAGGAAAAGAAGCACTGGAAAGAGGCACAAGTGTTTATCTTGGTGGTAGAGTAATACCAATGTTACCTCAAAAACTATCAAATGGTATTTGTTCTTTAAATCCCAATGTAGAAAGATTAGCATTTACATGTGAGATTGAAATAGATCAAACAGGTAAAAAAGTAAATTCAGATATTTATTTAAGCGTCATAAAATCAAAAAAACAAATGACATACAAAAATGTTAATAAAATTTTAGAAGAAAATATTGTTCCTGAAGGATATGAAGAGTTTAAAGATACTTTAATTAAAATGAATGAACTTGCTCACTTGCTTAGAAAATATAAAGTAAATCGTGGATATATTGACTTTGACATTGAAGAAGTCAAAATTGAAGTTAATGAACGTGGTGAGGCAGTTGATATTAAAAAACGCCATCGTGGAGAAGGCGAAAATTTAATTGAAGATTTTATGATTGCAGCCAATGAAGCAGTAGCAGAAACGATATACTATATGGATTTGCCATTCCTATATCGTGTTCATGGCATACCTTCAGAAGAAAAAATAAGAAATTTTATTAAATTTGTAAGCGTTCTTGGATATAAAATTGATGGTAAAATAAAAAATATTACACCAAAGACTATTCAAAGAATTTTGGACGATTTAAAGAATAAGAAAGAATATCAAATATTATCGCAATTACTTCTTAGAAGTATGCAAAAAGCTATCTATGACAAAAATAATATTGGTCACTTTGGGATAGCAAGTAATTGTTATACCCATTTTACTTCACCAATTAGGCGTTTTCCTGATTTGACAGTTCATCGCTTATTAAAAACTTATTTAATTGATCACAATATAAATTTAGAAATTACTGAAGAATGGAATAATAAATTAGATTTTATTGGACCACACTCATCTAAAAAAGAAAGAGATGCTTTTGATTGTGAGTGCGAAGTTGATGATATGAAAATGGCAGAATATATGGAAAAACATGTGGGCGAAGTGTATAATGGAGTTGTAAGTGAAGTTATGAGTTTTGGTTTTTTTGTTCAACTTGATAATTTAGTTGAAGGTTTAGTTAGAATTGACTCGCTAAATGACAAATACATATTTGATGAAGAAACCTTTACAATTCGAAGTAAGCACGATAAAAAAGGATATCGTTTAGGGGATAGTGTAAAAATAAAAGTTATTGCTTCAAATAAATTAACTCATAAAATTGACTTTGAAATAGTGGAGAAATTATGATAGAAATTTTAAATAGACAAGCTAAGTTTAATTACGAAATATTAGATACTTTAGAAGCAGGAATAGTATTAACTGGGACCGAAATAAAATCTTTAAAAAAAGGTGCTGCAAATATAAAGGATAGTTATGCAATTATTAAAAATGAAGAAATTTTTCTTTTAAATATGCACATAAGTCATTATGAAGAAGGTAATATTTTTAATCATGATGAAACAAGAACAAGAAAGTTATTACTTCATAAAAAAGAAATTTTAAAGTTAAAAAATAAGATAGATTTAAATGGATATACAATTATTCCTTTAAAAATTTATTTTATTAAAAGACATGCTAAAGTATTAATAGGAGTTGCTAAAGGCAAGAAAAATTATGATAAGCGCGAAGATATTAAAAAACGCGACATTGAACGTGAAATCAGAAAAGAATTTAAAGAAAGTGGGCATTAAATTGAAAAAGGTTAAATATTTATTATTAGTTTTATTATTAAGTCCAATTTGGGTACAAGCATATAGTGGAAAAGGTGGAAATTATGGTGAAACATTTGGGGAAAATTGGTATGGTAGTCTTAAAAATGAATCAAATACAACAATTACGAGTCGCGCAAAATATTTAGGTGGTTATGATTGGACTGATAAAAATACTGGTAAACCTCTTTCAAAAAGATGTAATAATTATAAAGCGCTTAAGAAAAATACAGGGAATTATATAATAATTGATTCTGATGAGGAAATATCAATAAAATTTTATGAAATTGGAAGCGGTGCTCGTGTGTGGCCAGTTGAGGCGACATTTGAGTTACAAAATAATCTTGGCTCAGTAACACACTATTATCCAATTATACAAGGTTTAACCCCTCAAATAACAGGGTACTGGGATTGCCCAACATTAGTTGTATTAGGTCAATATGAGGGTATTATCGGAAACTGGGACTATGGAACAGCAACATTATGGCTTAAATATTCTACAACTAAAGATACCGTGGTAATTCAAGAACTTAATAAAAGTCAAAATATAAACGACGATAAAATAGCTATATTCTGCCAAATAAATCCCGATACAGGAACTTGTAAGTTTTT
>CACXGO010000043.1 GCA_902767245.1 uncultured Erysipelotrichaceae bacterium | reverse complement strand
TCGAGTTAGGCGAATTGGAGCTAGTTTATCTAGCAAACCCCTTTTTATTCTTTTGTGGAAGCTGTCTCAGGGGGCAGCTTCTTTTTTGTAAATTAAAAAGTTTATAGATTTTTCTATAAACTTTTATAATACTTATAAAGGGAAATTAATAATAAACATAATAATCCCTATTACAATAAAAATTATTGTATATAAAACCTTTAGTGTAATCATTAAAAACTTTCTAAATTTAACATTTTTAATTGTCTTTTTAATATATTTAAGCGGTTTCAAATAAAAAGTTGTTCCAAAGCCTTCATTATAAAATTGATCTTTATATTTCATTTTTTACCTCTACTATTTAAATCATCAATAGTTATCTTACTTTCATGAGGAATTTGTTTCCAAGTAACTTTTTTAAATAATGCCACATAAGTAGTATATCGACCAATAATATCGAAAATAGGCCATGTAATTGTATATAAAATCTTTTTTTTGAAACTCATTTTTATTATTCTTGCATCTTCGATTATAAAGAGATAAATAGCTGTAAACATATTAGCAAAATACATACAAAATCTATAAAACAATCTTGCCCATATTGCTACTAAAACACCTATTAGTAGAGCATTATAGCCTGGATTAACATTAACTTTAATTGAAAACCAATTATGAAGTAGTCCACCTAAAGTAGTACTTTTACTTATAAGTTCGAAATCTTCAATTCCGTTTATATATGTATAACAAGAGTGAATGATTACTACTACTAAAAGCCAACGACATAAATTTATTACACTAAATGGTGTCTGCAACATTAAAATATCAAAAGAAGCAAATCTTTGCTTTAAAGATTCAAGAAATCTTTGCGAAAGTTTTTTACTCTTTCTTTCTTGTTTACTCCATTTGTTTTTTAAAAACTTTGTTCCAAAAAATATATTTAATAATAACTTAGGAGCAGTTTCAACAAATGCAAGCAAATGACCTTTCGACCATCTTAGTCTTTGCCTTAAAGCTATTTTTAAACTGGTTGGTTGCTCATCAAAAAATTCTGCTTCATCTTGATAACTAATCATATACCCTTGTGAAACTGCATCAGCCGTTAAAGCCCTATCTTCTGTTAAAGATGTATAATGCCAACCATTTTTAACAATTTCATTAGAAAACAAAAATCCAGTCCCTTGAATATTAGTTGCAAGTCTAAGTACACTTCTAGCACGATGACCTGTTCTAATTGAACGAATCCAATGAAGAGCATATGTTGAAGCAATCCAATTTTCGTCAAAATTCTTGGTGTTACGATAAGATGTTATTATTTTCTCACCAGCATCAAATGCATCATTCATTTTAGTGATATAGTTAGATTTTAATAGATTATCAGCATCAAAAATAAAATAACCTTCAAAACTTTTGATACCATAATCTCGCTCGATTTGTTTAAATAAAAACTCTAAAGCATATCCTTTTGTTTTATGATTATCATCAAATCTTTCATAACAAATTGCACCTTTTTTTCTTGCAATTTCAGCCGTGTTATCAGTACAATTATCAGCAACTACAAATATTTTTAATAATTCGCTAGGGTAATCTTGTTTACTAATACTATCAAGCAAATTACCAATTACATTTTTTTCATTCCGAGCTGCTATTAAAATTGCATATTTATGTTGATGTTTAGCGGGTTTAAATTTTCTTGTAAAAAACATTCCTATTACAAAATAAAAAGTTTTATAAATACCTAAAATCCCAAACAAAAGGCCAATAAAATCATAAATACTTTTATTGGTTTCGTATGTCCTGCCAATTGCAGTTGCAATGTTGTTTAAAATATTGAGCATAACAATCACTTCGAAAATAATTATATCATGACTTAAGTTAATTATCAATTTAAGAAAAAAAAGATGATTTTATTCATCTTCTTTTGCTAATTCTTTATAATAATTAAATGTTTTTATAGCATAGTTTTTATTTTTTTCTAACAATTCATTCATTTCTACAGGATTAACTATTTTTAACATCGAATAACGATTCTGCTTCATTAAAAATTCATCATATAAATCAAAATCAGCTTTACTATCTAAATAGAATTTTGCTTCTACTGGATTATATCTAAATAATGGAAAATATCCTGAATTAACCGCAAGTTTTTGCATCTCAACTGTATTTTCCATTCCACCTTCAATTCCATGTGAAATACATGGTGCATAAGCAATTATGATTGATGGTCCATTATATGCTTCAGCTTCCTTAAATGCTTTTAAGAGTTGAATCATATTAGCACCTAATGAAACTGTTGCAACATATACATGTGGATATGCTAACGCCATTTTAGCAAGATCTTTTTTGTTATTCTTCTTTCCACTTGATGCAAATGAAGCAATACTTCCAGCTGGACTTGATTTTGATGACTGTCCACCTGTATTTGAATAAACTTGACTATCCAAAACTAAAATATTAACATTATCATTACTTGCGAGTACATGATCTATCCCACCATAGCCAATATCATAAGCCCAGCCATCGCCACCTATTGTCCAAATAGAGCGATATGGAATATATTCTTTTAATTCTTCAAGTTCTTGGCAAGCAGAATAGTCAATTTTTTGAGCTATTTCATTTGTGATTTCAAAATTATCAGGATTTTCTAACCATTTATTAAATAAATCTTTGTTTTTACCCTTCATATTATTTTGCATAATAGACGCAATTTTACTTCTTGCATAGTTATTAGCAATAAGCATTCCATAGCCATATTCTGCATTATCTTCAAATAATGAATTACTCCAAGGAATTTGATAAGGTAAAAGTGGCATACTTCCACCATATATCGAAGAACAGCCAGTAGCATTGGCTATTATCATATGATTTCCAAACAATTGGGTTAAAACTTTAATATATGATGTTTCTCCACAACCTGCACATGCTCCACAAAATGCAAATTTTGGTTTTTTGAATTGACTTCCTTTAACACTGTTAATTGGATATTCATTTTTTTCAGAAATATTTTTTTCTAAATAATCAAATACTTTTTGTTCATTATTCTTTCTTTGCTCAATTAGACTTGCGCTTATTAAAGCTTTAGCATTTTGTCTTGAAGGACAAGTTTTCATACAAAGACCACAACCAGTACAATTCATGACTGATATGCCCATTACAAAATACGTGTTGGCTTTTCCCATTGCTTTTAAAGCTCGCTCTTTTATATAATTTGGAGCTTTATTATATTCTTCTTCACTTAGTAAAAATGGGCGAATAACTCCATGAGGACAGACAAAAGCACATTGATTACATTGAATACAACCTTCTTTAACCCATCTTGGTACTACTTCACTGAGTCCTTTTTTCTCAATGTCTTTTGGATTTACAACAAATGTTCCATCAGGATGTTTTAAAAAGGCCGATACTGGTAATTCATTACCTTTACGATGATTAATTGCTTGAATAATATCACCATATTCTTTTTCCTCTTCAATAAACATTTTAGGCGCATCAACATGAATCTCTTTTAAATAGTTTTTAACCAAATCAACTGCATCGATATTAGCTTTAACTACTGCTTCACCTTTTTTAAAGAATTTTTTATTAATACTTGTTTTTAATGATTTAATTCCATCTTCTTTATTTACAATGTTTGTAAGTTCAAAAATTGTTGCAGCCATAATCATACTTATTTTATTTTTAAGTCCTACTTTTCTTGCAAGTTCATAAGCATTGATAGTATAAAATTTAATATTTCGATCAACTAAAAGTTTAAGAATGTTATCATCTAAATCTTTTTTAATTTCTTCTTCAGTTTTAATTGTATTTAAAATAAATATTCCATTTTCTTTAAGATTTGATAAAGTATCAAATTCATTCATATAACTATCTTTAGTTACCATAACTAGCTCTGGGTTTTCAACATAGTAAGTTGATCTTATTTCCTTTTTATTGAATCTTAAATGACCAATTGTAACTCCTCCAGATTTTTTAGAATCATATTCAAAATATCCTTGAACGATATTATCTGTTTCATTTCCTATTAAAGACATTAATATCTTTGCTGCAGAAACCATACCATCGCTACCAAAACCATAAAGTAATAATTCGTGTGAATTACTTATTTTATAATTTTCATCAACTTTTAAGCTTAAATTAGTAACATCGTCATTAATTCCTATTGTAAAATTATGATGTGGTTTACCATTTAAAAAGTCATATACTGCTTTGATTTGAGCAGGTGTTGTATTTTTACTTGAAAGTCCGTAGCGCCCTCCATATATTTCATAATTTTCATCTTTTAAAGCAGCAACAACATCTAAATAAAGTGGTTCTCCAATACTACCAAATTCCTTAGTACGATCTAAAACAGCAATTTTTTTAACTGAAGCTGGTAAAACTGCTTTTAAATATTTAGCACTAAATGGTCTGTATAAGTGAACTTCAACTAGACCAATGTCGTAACCTTTTTTACTTAAATCATCAATGCTTTCTTTGATCGTTTCACATACAGAGCCCATTGCAACAATAACATTTGTTGCATTTTTATTACCATAATAATTAAATGGCTTGTAATTGCTACCTGTGACTTTGTTTATTTTCTTCATGTAATCAGCAACAATATCAACTATTTTTTCATATGAACCATTTCTAACTTCAGTTGCTTGAAAATAAATATCATCATTTTGAGCAGTTCCTCTAGTGATTGCTTTATTAATTTGAAGAGCTTTTTTTCTAAATGCTTTAATTGCATCATAATCAACCAAGTCTTTAATGTCATCCATTTCTAAAATATTAATTTTATGAAGTTCATGACTTGTTCTAAAGCCATCATAAAAATGGACAAATGGAACACGTCCACTAATAGCACTAAGATGAGCAACAGCTGACAAAAAAGCTGCATCTTGAACAGATGATGAAGCAAGATGAGCAAATCCAGTTTGACGGGTTGCATAAATATCTTGATGATCACCAAAAATACTTAAAGCGTGCGTGGCCAAGCTTCTTGCTGCAACATGAATTACACAAGGAAGCATTTCGCCAGCTATCTTATACATATTTGGAATCATTAATAAAAGTCCTTGACTCGCTGTAAATGTTGTTGTAAGCAGTCCTGATTGAAGTGAACCATGAACCATACCTGCAGCCCCTGCTTCACTTTGCATTTCCACGACTTTTACTTTGTTACCGAATATATTTAAAACTCCACTATTACTCCATTCATCGACATGTTCTGCCATTGGACTTGCTGGAGTAATTGGATAAATCCCTGCTACTTCTGTAAACATATATGCAGTATTGCTACATGCTTCATTACCATCTACTGTTACCAATTTCATTATTTCACATCCTTGTTTATCTTATAATAATCTATTTTTTATTATAACATCTAGAGCTATTTTTTTCAATTAAGATTTTAATAAAAAACAATTGAAAAAATTCAATTGTTAAATTCATAATATGGTAACATTTTTGTTTTAAAAGGCATCATTCTGGCTGTCAAGATAATAGCTTCAAATGGTTTCATAGTTTTTAAATCTTCAATAGATACTAATGGATTACCTTTTGAAGAATCACCACACATTTTAGATATTTCTTCCAAAGTTTCAATATCTTGAGAAAGCAAATAAACTATATTAGAAAATCCAAGTTTTATGATATTTGCTTCTTCTTTACCATAAGTTTTTTTCAAGTCATTAAAACTTCTTATCATTAAAGCAAATGAAATATTAACTGTTCTTGAAAAACTTAATATCTTTGGAAAATCCATAATTGGATTCAAGTTATAAAAATCATCAATTATAATATTTAAACGATTATTATCTTTTTTTGATTTATACACTTGCTCAATAAAAAGTGGCAATAAATAATCTGATATCTTTGACTTTCCTGATTTAATATAAATCACTGTCTTTTCTTCACTTATTCTTGAAATGTCAAAATCACTTTTTGAAAGAAATTTTTTCAAATTTTCTTTACTAATATAAGTCTTAAATCTATTATCAAAAACAGATATTACGCTTCTTCTAGTATCGTCTGGCGCTAGTAAGACACTAGATAAATTAATATAAGAAATTGAATGCTTATCTAGTTTCTTCATAAAAGCATCAATATCTTCTTTTACATAATCATCAATATCATAAATTGTTTTGATGCTTAATTCTTGATTACTTTCTAATAAATATAAACAAATACCTACAAAATAAGCAATTGCAGAATTAATCCAAAAAGGATCTGCATTTGTTTCTTCTAAGCTATTTAATAAGTAATAACCTATATTTTCTAGTTCGTCTGAAGCAGCATCGAAATTTTTATCCTTATAAAGCTTTTCTACAAGTTCAAAAGGATTCCAATGATTTGTATCAATTCTTTCATCAAAATTAAGTCTAATAATATTATACTTTTCTTTTTTAAACATTTCATTTGTAGTTTCAAATAATTCATCCGTAGAATCACTTACAATAATTGATTCCTCTGCAAGACATGCAAGCTTTAACCATGGAAGTGTAATTGCTTGTGTTTTCCCACTACCTGTTGAACCAATAATAAGTGAATGACCTATTTTTGAATCAATATATAGATTCTTTTCATCATAAGCAATTGGCAATCCTGATGCTTTAATTTTCCCCCTACCATCTACTTTAGAAAGAGGTAATAATTTTTCCATATTTTCTAATGTTTCCCATTTTGCAAAATTCATAATTTCCCTCCTTTGCACCTTAATCATATCACATTAAATAATCAAAAGTTAAACAATAGTGGTACAAATTTGAAATAAAAGTCTTTTGGGTGTATTATTATCTTGGTGATGAAATTGTATTCAAATTCACTTATATGTAACATTCTAAAATATATTGACGAAAATATTTGTAACAAAATTACCATAAATGATTTAGAACAAAAGTTTTTTTATAATCGTTTTTATATAATGAAATTATTTAAAAAAGAATTAAAAATTACACTAATTGATTATTTAAATAAAATGCGCATTTATAAAGCTATCATGCTAATTAAAGAAACTGATAATAGTTTATTAAATATTGCTTTTAAAAGTGGTTTTTATTCTATTGAATACTTTTCAGAAACATTCAAAAATATTATTGGACTTAATCCTCAAATCGCTAAGCATTATTTAAAACAAACTAAAAAAATAACTTCAAATCAAATCGAAGTCATTAATCACGCAATTATTGAATTATATAAATTAAAACAGTTTAAAGAAAAATATTTATTAAATGAAAAACCAAACATTTTACCAACTAAAAAACTAACAATATTTAAATAAGAGATAGTTATATTAAACTATCTCTTTCATAAATATCTAAATCATATTTTGTTTCAATTTTTATATTCGCATTACTCTTAAATTCAATAAATCCCAATCCCGGAATTACTAAATCTTTGTTTTTGTTTAAAGAAAAACTTTTGCCAGTTATTGTTTTATTATATTCTCTCGTTATTTTTAAATCATTGGAAATATAAAAAACTATATTGGCATCACTTATTTCAAAGGTAATAATATCTTCAATGTTTATTATTTGCGTCCCTTTTATTTGATAAATTCTTGGATTAATTTTCTTTTTCGGCATTATTTTGCTTAAATATTTTTTATCAATAACATCAATCAAATTACCATTTTCAACTAAACCTGGAGTATCTATTATAATCAAATCTTCATCAATTTTAATTTCAATCAAATCCAAAGTTGTTGATGGCAATAAACTTGTTGTAATTGTAGTGTTTAAATCGGTATAATTATAGATAATTTTATTTAAAAGTGTAGACTTTCCACTATTACTAAAACCAATAAAATAAACATTATTTGTTTTCTTCAATTCTTTTATCTTTTTCATTAAAAGATCTAAATTATAGTTTTTATTTGAACTTACACATAATTTGTCAACATAGTTTATATCTAAACTTTTACAGATTTTATCCAACTTTTTTTCATACATTTCGCTTGGAAGCAAATCAGCTTTTGAAAAAACGACGAATATATCATTTTTAAAATTTTTAATCAATTCAAAAGACTTTGGAATATTAATAATATCTACTATTAAAACAATTAAATCTTTTTTATTGATACTTTTTAAAAGGTTTAAAACATAATCATTATCTTTTATTACTCTTTTATAATCATTATAATTTTTTATTCGAAAACATCTTTCACATAAGTCATTATCAAGTGATTTTGTATAACCTAATTCATTAATATCCTTATTTTGTAAAGAAATTCCACATCCAGAACATTTATTCATAATATTTGCCCTTTACAAATAAATTGTTTTTATAAAGCTTTTTATAAATTCTTTTTTCTCTCATACGATTAAATTTAGTAAATGCCCTATCATTTACACTTATAGGATTCACTAAAATTGAAGTGATTCCAACTCTATTACCAAATAGGACATCTGTAAGAAGCTGATCACCTACAATTGCCATTTCACTTTGATTATACTCATATTTTTTTATTATCTTATCCAATTTACCACGATATGGCTTCCAAACATAATAAAAATACTCTAAATCAAGCTTTGAAGCAATATTTGCAACTCTTTTTTTACTACTATTGGAATAAATAATAAAATGCAATTTGTTTTTCTTAATTTGTTTAATAAATTCAACTAGTTTTTTTGAAACTTCTTTTGTTTTTGGCGGCAATAAAGTGTTATCTAAATCGAATAAAATGCACTTTATACCACGATTAATTAATCCTTCATAATTGATATCATAAATGCTTTTAGCATATATATCTGGTATATATTTTTCCACTTTATCTACCTCCATAAGACAATTTTAGCACATTTATATTCTATTTTCAATTTAAACTCCAACATTTTTATTTTTTAATTTGAGTATATATTTTCTTAATAAATCCATAGGTATTATAGAAAAACTGATTAAAAAAATTATCAATAATTGATTTTCATTTATTGCTATTGTTCGAAATAAAGTTCCACCAAAATAAATAATAATTAATTGAATTATTATGATAAATAAAATTATAAATAAAAATATTTTATCTTTTAATATTTCCGAAGTTATTTTTAATCTATGTGTTCTTATATTAAATGCATTAAAAATTGAAATAAAAATGAAAAGTGCAAAAAACCCCGTCATCAAAGCTTCTTCGGTTTTAAAAATATTATTTATAATGGGAAGTTTTAAAAATAAGAAAAGTATTATTGAAATATATATTGAACCAAAAGCTATTTCCTTTTTCATATAAGTACTGATTATTTTTTCGTTTTTTCTAAGCGGTTGCTCTAATAAATAGTCTTTTTTGGGTTGTGATGATGCAAAAGCAAGTCCCGCAAGAGTATCCATAATCATATTAATCCAAAGCATTTGCATTATTGTTATGGGTGTATTTACACCTATAAAAGGGCAGATAACTGATAAAGCAATCGCACATATGTTAATTGTTAGTTGAAACATAATAAATTTGCGAATATTTTTAAAAGTTGTTCTTCCATATAAAACTGAAACTGCAATTGATTTTAAATTGTTATCTAAAATGACAATATCACTTGCTTCTTTAGCAATTTCAACTCCACTCCCCATTGAAAAACCAACATCCGCAAGTTTTAATGCTGGAGCATCATTGATTCCATCACCGGTCATCCCTACAACATAGTTTTTTTTCTGAGCAATTTTTACTAAACGACTCTTATCACTTGGCAAAGCTCGTGCAACAATTTTTATTTGACCAAGTTTATCGTAGAGTTCTTCATCACTTAAATTATTTAGTTCTTCACTTGTAATAATTTCACTTTCTTTTTCTAAAATTTTTATTTTCTTACCGACTGCATATGCTGTATTTTTATTATCACCAGTAATCATTACAACATTTATACCTGCTAATTTCAAAGTGTTTATAACTTCGTTCATATTTTCTTTAATTTCATCTTCAATATTTATTAAACAAACTAATGTTAAATCAGATAAATCAAATTTATTTGTTTCTTTAATAGCACAAGCGATAATACGTGATCCATTTCTAGCAATACTATCAGCCTTATTTTTTAAAGAACTTTTACTTAAAAGTAAATGCTTATACCCCATTTTATCATAATAATGTGTACATTTATCTAAAATAACTTCATAAGCACCTTTTATAATTAATTCACTATCAGTTAGAATATAGGAATATTTATTTTTACTATCAAAAGATTCCTCTTTTTCTATTTTTAAATCTTCTTTTTTATATTCAACATACTTAAACAATGCTTGATCAGTCAAATTACCACCAATTACATTTTCATTAAAAGTACATTTATTGTTATTGCCTAAAGATTTTATAACTAATTTGTCATATTTTTCGTGTTTTTTAATTTCATTATAGTCTAAATATTCATGCATATTTCCATCAATAAGACTTGCAACCTTAAAATTCCCGGTCGTTATTGTCCCAGTCTTGTCTGTAAATAATAAATTAATATTACCTGCTGTTTCAATTCCATTCATTTTTCTAACTAAAACATTTCTTTTAATCATTTTTTTCATGTTAGTTGAAAGCACCAAAGTAATCATCATTGGTAACCCTTCAGGAACCGCAACAATAATAACTGTTACAGCTAATGTTAATGAATATAAAATTTGACCAATTAAATATTTATAATTTTTAATATCACTCCATATTAAATCTGCATTAAAGCTATTTTTTAAAACTAAGACAGATATTAAATAAGAAATAGCAACTACTATTGCAAGAAAAGATCCAATTTTGCTTATTGATGTAGCCAAATCTGATAATCTGATTTTTAAAGGAGTATCACTTTTTTTGTTTTTTAATTCGGTCGCTAACTTTCCATATATAGTATTAAAGCCAATATCAACTATTTTTAAAATAGCAGTACCATTAATAACAATTGTCCCTCGATATAAATGTGCATTTTTTTCCTTGTATTTTGCTAAGCTTTCACCATTAATACTTGATTCATCAATATTAATACTGCCATCAATAATAATTCCATCTGCAGGCACTTTGTCACCCGCATCAAGCAAAACTAAATCATCTTTGACTATTTCATCAAAAAAAACTTCTTCAATTTTGCTATTTCTAATAACACGACATTTCAATTTTGATGATTCTTTCATTAATTTTTCAAAAGATTTTTCACTTCCATATTCTGAAACAGTTGAAATAATTGAGGCTACCAAAATTGCAATTACAATTCCAATTGTTTCAAAAAAGTCAAAATTATCTAAAAATAAAATTACTTTTATTCCCAGTGCAATAAGTAATATTTTGATAATTGGATCCCCAAGTGAAGTTATAAATAGTTCTAAAAGGCTTTGCTTTTTATAATCACTTATTTTGTTATCACCGTATTTTTTTCTTTTTTCTAAAACCTCTTCATTAGTTAAACCTTTATATTTCATGGAATGCCTCCTATGAAATTATATTTTGAAGAGTTTTCAATAGAACTTTTTTTAATTGACAAAAAAATAAGCCAAAGGCTTATTTTAGGTATCCGTTTTGAATATATTTTGTTTCTGTTATAATAACAAAAGCTTTATCATCTATTCCGTTTACTAATTTTTTTAATTCTTTTATACGCTTACTTGTAGTTTCAGTTATAATCATTTTTTTAGGTGTTTCTTTATCATAGCCAGTAATATCAACTACTGAACATCCATAATGATTATGTCTCAATTTTTCCGCAACACTATTAATATCGATGCTTGTAATTATTTGAACTGTAACTGGTGTTACAATGTATTTGCTTGAAAGCTTACCACCTATTAATGTTCCAATTCCATAACCTGCAGCATATGAAATAGCTATAAATATTCCTGATTCTTGAGTGTTTAATGCTTCTCGTACAACTAAAAACCAAATTAAAACTTCTATAAACCCAACTAAACTTGCATATATTGTTTTACCCTTAACAGTAAGCATTGTTCTAAATGTTCCAAGAGAAACATCAAATATTCTTGCTAAAAAAATTTTTAAACATAATAAATAAATCATAGACCCTCCTACATTCATTATTTATTATAAACAAAATTATAAAAAAACTCAAGAAATCATTAAAATTTATAAATATTCTTTTAATGCTTCAACGCTTGCTTCTTGCATTTTTACATATTCTGAAACTATTGAATCAACTTCTTCATTCATTTTTTTATTATTTAAAATCTTTCTTCCTTCAATAATTCCCATATTAACTCCTTGTAAAAGCAATTCTGCAATTTTTGATGTGCTTTGATCAGTCAAAGTTTTCATTTCAATTCCATACCAAGTCATGGCTTTATTCATGATGCTTGTATCATGAGGTTCACCCTCATCATATTTAGGATATATCTTCTCAATTTTTTTTGCTATTTTTTCATATTCTTTATACTCTTTTTCGAGTTCAGACTTTAATCTGTTATCTTCAACTTTTTCAATTACAAAAGAAATAGCATCTTCCCCCATACATGCACCTTTGTGTATTTCATCTAATATATTTATATCTTCTTTTTCCATAATAATACCTCCTTTATTAATATGGCAGGAAAAAGCTATAACATACAAAAAAACTCGATAACATCGAGTTTAAAATCAAATTGGTGGAGGATGAGAGATTCGAACTCTTGACCCCCTGCGTGCAGGGCAGGTGCTCTAGCCAGCTGAGCTAATCCCCCGTTTGACTTCTAGATTATAACAAAAGTAATAATTAAAGTCAATATCTTTCTGCATAAAAATCCTTTTTTTACATAAAATTTATTGGTGTTAATATGTATAAAAAAATAAAAATTATGGGTGCTATCATCTGGATAGTTTTAACTTTTATTTCCCATTTTATGTATGAACTCTTCCCAAACAACATCGTCGCTTCTTTCTTTCCAATCAATGAAAGCATATGGGAACATATGAAATTATTTGTAACTCCCGCGATTATCGTATTTATAATTGAAATGATTTATATGAAGAAAAAAAGAATTTGTATTCAAAATAATTACTTGGCACTTTTAATTGAAATTATGTCAAGCATCGGTATTTTTCTTACGATTTTCTTACCATATTATTTTAAATTTGAACACAATTTAATTATAACAGTAATAATGATGATTTTATCAATTGGCATTGCTAAATATTTAGGTTACATTGTTGTTTCAGAAAAAAATGAACTTATTTTAAATATATTTTCTATCCCGTTAATCTTAATAATTGTAATTATGAATATTATTTTTACTTTTGCACCACCAAGTAATCTACTTTTTATTGATGCAACTAAAAATAGCAATCATGTTGCTATTTTTTTATCCAAAAAATAATTTGACAATTATAATGCTACATATAAATCCAATTAAATCCGCCATTAATCCTACTTTCAAGGCATATTTTATCTTTTTTACACCAATAACCGAAAAATAAAGAGAAAGCACATATAATGTCGTTTCAGTTGAGCCTTGAATAACCGAAGCAAGTTTACCAATGTAAGAATCTGGTCCATAATTTAAATAAATGCTATTTAAAATTGCTAAAGCTGAACTACCAGAGATTGGTCTTAAAAAAGCGAGAGGCACAACTGCACTTGGAATATTTACAAACTTGGTAATAAAATTGGAAATTAATTCTAAAATATTACTTGCAAGTAAAAAATTAATTGCAAGTAACATTGCAAGTAAAGTCGGAAATAAATTATATATCATTTTAAAACTCTCTTTTGAACCCTCAACAAAGTTGTCATAAACATCTGTTTTTTTTATGAAGCCATAAAAAACAACAAAAAATATAATTGCTGGAATAGCTATTTTAGAAATAAGATCAATCATTTTTTCTCACTCCTTTTAGCAAATAAACGATCAATAATTAAAGCACATATTGTTGAAATTGTTGTTGCTAAAAAACACGCTAAAACAATTTCAGTTGGATTGGTACTGCCATGAAACATTCTTAAAGCAATTATTGTTGTTGGTATAGCTGTTAAACCACTAGTATTCATAACTAAAAATGTTATCATGCTCCTCGTTGCAACTTCTTTATTTTCATTCTTTTTTTGCATAGATTCCATCGCTTTAATTCCAAACGGAGTTGCTGCACTTCCAAGTCCAAAAAAATTGGCAACAATATTTGAAGCAATAAAGCCAAAAGTTTCATCTTTTTTATCCAAATCCGGAAATAAAAAATGTAAGATTGGCGATATTTTACAAGCTATTTTTTTGAGTAATCCTGATTTTATCCCAATATTCATGATTCCAAGCCATAAAGCCATTACTGGAAATATTTTAATTACCATATCTAAAGCTTCTTTAGTGCTGTTTAAAGTTATTTCACTGATAGTATCTATTTTACCAGAAATGATAGTGCCAATTATTCCAATAATAATAAATAGACCCCATATTATATTTACCATATTTTATCAATCAACCTTTTAAAAAAACTTTTTTTATTTGGTTTTACCTTTATATAAATAGAACTTTGATAGATTTCTTTATCATTTAAAAATACTTTTACAATTCCAACTTCATCATTATTTTTATAGTTTTTCACTTTTTTTAATTCATATTTAATTAATATTTTATCAACTTCTTCCTCTTTTAAAGTATAATTAAAATCTTTATCTAAATAAAAAAAGCAATTTTGATAATATTTTTCGCCGATTATTTTTATATTATTTTTTTCTAAAATACGATAATTTGTAAATTTATTAAATGCTTCTTCATATAATCTTTTATGATCATTAAAATCATCACCATCAACCAAAGTTACAACAGTTAGGTTAACATTATCTTTAGAAGCAGTTGTTACTAAAGTTCTTTTGGCTATTTGCGTAAATCCTGTTTTACCTCCTGTTGCATATTTATACATATTTAAAAGCTTATTTTTATTTATCCAAAGATAAGTGTTCATATTTGTTTTAACAGTTATTTTTTTAGTCCCAATAATTTCTTTAAATTTTTCGTTCTGCACTGCATATTTCATAAGTAAAGCCATATCATAAGCAGTTGAATAATTACCTTTTTCTTGATCTAAGCCACTAGGATTATTAAATGTTGTATTCTTCATACCTATTTCTTTTGCTTTTATATTCATCATTGAAACAAAATTGGTTACACTACCACCAACATATTTAGCAATAGCTAAGGCAGCATCATTTCCACTTCTAAGCATTAAACCATAAACTAATTCTTCAAGCTTTATTTTTTCCCCTACTTTTACATATATTCCCGACCCATATGCTTTTAAAACTTCTTCATCAATAGTAACTATATCATCAAGTTTATTACTTTCAACTGCAAGAATTCCAGTCATTATTTTTGATATTGAAGCAACACTTCTAATGTCATCTTTGTTAACTGAATATATTAATCTTCCACTATCAGTATCCATTAAAACAACAGAATGAGCACTTGTTGCATAGGCCTTTATAAAAAAAGGAAATAAAAGTAAAACTAGTAGAATTTTTTTCATAGTGTCACCTAAATAAGTATATGACAATAAAAAAAGAATATTTATAATATCCTTTAGTATTCATACATTCCTGATATTTTTAAATATTCTTCATCATTTAAATCTTGTAAAATCCATTTTTTATTAATTTTCTTCACTCTAAAATCAATAGTATATTTTACTTTGTCTTCTGCTTTTGAAAGTTCATCTAATTTGTAATCATTAAACATTGTAAATGAATAATTACCTAACTCATCTTGAAATAAAGTCGGATTTTCAGCTAAATATTTGGTTGTAGATGCTAATATTCCGTTGTAATCAGTGACTTCTATTTCGGTTGAAACTATAGCATCATCACCATCAATTTTTTCATCTTTAATTTCATAAGTTAAACCTTGATAATGCTTTTTCCATAATTCAACATATTTAGTTTTTTGTTCATCCGTTAAATTAGGCATTTCATTTACTTCGCTATCAATTTTAGCTATAACTTCTTCGCTTAAGGATTGGTAATTACCTAAAAATACTTCGACTCTTTTAGTTGGAGTGTTATTTAAATCTTTCTCACAACCTACAAGTAATAATAACAACAAAAATACAAATATTTTTTTCAATTTTTATCACCGCTATTATTATTTTCAAATATCTTAATAATATACATACTTTATTTGATATGTATTTCCAATTATGCTATAATTTTAATGGTGGTTATATGAAGTTTAAATTATTAATTAAACACCTTTGGAAAAGATTAATAGAAACTATTAAAAGTAAAAACTTTTATTTAATTATACTATCAAGCTTACCATTCATCGCAATGGATTTTTTTACTAGAATTTTTACAAATAAAATAGATTTCACATCATTTTTCTTATTTGCTCCTGGAGCATTCACTATTTTATGGAGTTTTTTATTTATAGGTATTTCTCTTTCATTTAAAAAGAAAATAGCAAGAATATTGTACACAATTTTTTTCGTGTTCAGTTTTATCTTGTTTTTAGTTAATAATGTTTATTTTCAATTAACCGAAAAGATATTTGATTTTCATCTTTTAGAACTAGCAAGTGAAGGAAGCGCATATTTCCTTGATGCCTTAAAAGCAACTAGTATATGGGTATATTTATGTGCCTTACTGATTATAGCCGTTTTTGTTTTATGTGTCATAAAAATTCCTACAAAAGAAGAAAACAACTATTCCAAATTATTATATTTTATAATGATTTTTGTAATACTTCATTTACTCATACCACTTTCACTTGGAAAAGCTAATTCAACGTTATCATGGGATACATGGCGTAATTATCGCAATGTTTATAATAATTTTAATGATAGCAATAAAAGCTTTCGTATCACTGGAATATATGAATATTCATTTAGAAATTTCTACCTTACTTTTATAGCAAAAGAGAAAAAAGATGATGAAAGCCAGTTAGAGTTCTTGAGTACTGCTTTTACATTTGAAGAAAATGAAAAGAATGAATATACCGGTATCTTTAAAGATAAAAATTTAATTTTTTTACAACTTGAAGGGATTGACAACTGGTTAGTAACAAAAGAGACAATGCCGAACTTATACTCACTTATGTCACATTCAATTAATTTTACTAATCACTATTCATATTATAATGGTGGCGGTTCAACATTTAATTCTGAATTTGCAGTTAATACTGGATATTTAACACCTATTTCTTATACAAAAAATGCTTATTCGTTTAATAATAATACATTTACTTATTCAATGGCAAGGTTATTTAAAAATGAAGGATATTCGGTAAATGCTTTTCATATGAATTCTGGCGAATATTATTCAAGAAATATAAATTATAAAAGTTGGGGATATGACAATTATTATGGATTAAAAGACTTAAAAACATATAGAGATAATTCATATCAGTTAGATCGAGAACTAATTTTAAATGAAACTTTTTATGATTTAATGTTTAAACAAAATAGTAAATTTGTTAATTATTTAATAACATATTCTGTTCATACTCCTTTTGCACCTGATAGAGGTGTATGTAAATTAATTTTGAATGAGAAAGATAAAGAAAAGAAAGCAGAAGCTTTAGGAAAAGAGATTGAGTATGAAAGTCCTGTATATGAATATACAGAAGAGGAATGCATTAAAATTCAAGCCGGTGAAACTGATTACATGATTGGACTTTTAATTCAAGCATTAAAAGATAATAATCTATATGATAATACAGTTATTGTTGCTTATGCTGATCATTATTTATATACAGTTAGTGATAAAACAATATTAGAACAATATAAAAACACCACTAACAACTTAATTAATCATACTCCACTATTTATATGGCAGAGTAAGATAAAGAAAAAAACAATTACAAAAGTAACAAGTCAATTAAATATATTACCAACCGTTTTAAATTTAATGGGTATTAAATTTAATAAAACATTTTATACTGGTGAAGATGCTTTGAATAAAAATTATTCAGGAATTGCTTTTTTCAATGATTATTCTTGGTATGATGGTAAAATATATGTTGATTCCAATGGAATTGCCGATAACAAAGCAGACTCACAATTAATATCAGATAAAAGTGAATATGTTAATTATTTAATAAAGAAAAATGATTGGACTTTAAAAAATGATTATTTTAAAGTGATTGCAAAGAATAAAAAAGATCAAGATTAACTAAAATCTTGATTTTTTTAATCATATGAAACTAAAAAAGTTTATAGAAACTTCTATAAACTTTTTTTATTATTCAAGCGTACAAACATATCTGTAATTTGCTGTATCATATGAATTACATGTTGCTAATCCTGTTTCTGTATTTGATGCTGTACTACTATATGTATAACATCCATTTCGAGTATATGTGGTCTTATCACACAAATAATTTGCTCCTGATTGTTGAGAACAACTACACGTTACATATGTTGAATAATTGTTTGCATTTGCTGTTGCCTGAGAAACAGCCGTACACTGATTATATGGTACTTGTAAAGTGGAGCCTTGACTCCAACTTCCTTGCGTACAATTATACGTCCTTCTTGTATATTGTTTCCAGTTCACATAAAGATTTAATTCAAATGTAGTTGAGTTTTCAGTTGCGGCTGCTTTAAATTGAGCATATGTATATGTCGCTGCTTCATCAAAGCATGTTCCGCCTCCTGATGCTGTTGTACACCATTCTGTTCCTGCTGGTAC
>CACXGO010000042.1 GCA_902767245.1 uncultured Erysipelotrichaceae bacterium | reverse complement strand
TTTATTTCATATTTGGTACCGGCCAAGGGACTTGAACCCTCATGATATTGCTATCGCTGGATTTTGAGTCCAGTGCGTCTACCATTCCGCCAGACCGGTGTTTCTACTTAATTATAACATAATTTATGATTAAGTAAACAAAAAAATTAAGCATCTGCTTAATTTTCCTCAGTATATTTTGAATCAAATAAATCTATTTCATCTTCTTCAACATTCATATTCACTTTGGGTAATTGGTCTAAACTTGAAAGCCCAAAATAATCCAAAAATTTATCGCTAACTTCATATAAAGTTGGTCTACCCGGAGTATCACTTCTGCCTACATCTTTAATAAAATCACGATCAAGTAACTTTCTCAAAAGATATGTTGTATTAACTCCTCTAATTTCATCAATCTTTACTCTAGTAATAGGACCATTGTAGGCAATAATTGCTAAAGTTTCTAAAGCTCCCTGACTTAAAAATGTAGCATCATCTAAATTTGTTAATTTTTGATAATATTCTCTTTGTTCTTCCTTTGTAGTCATTTTAATAACATTACCAAATTCTTTAATTTGCATTCCTCTATCTTCACTATTATAGTCATTTATGAGTTCGGATATATATTTGTTTAAATCTTGATTTGATATTTCTAAAATTGACAAAAGCTGTTCTTTTGTAATTCCTTCATCACCAGAAACAAATATCAAACCTTCTATTGCTGCTTTCACTTGCTGCCTCCTGTAATAAAAATTTTATTAAAATTTCCTTCTTGAATAATATCAATTTCATCCGTTTTAACCATTTCTAATAATGCTAAAAATGTAACAATTATATAGTCTTTTGACATATTATCAAAAAGTTCATTAAATTCTACTTTTTTCTTTAATTTTATTATTTTTCTAATTTCTTTACTTCTTTCAATGATTGAATACTCTTTAATAGTTGTTTTAGTAATAATATTTTCACTCTGTTTTTTAAGCATAAATTCATTAAATGCATTAAGCAAAAGTGATATATCACCTTTTTCTTCTTTTTGAACAATATAATCTTTTAGACTACTTGGTTCTTTAGAAAAATAATTTTTCCTTTCTTCTTCCAAATGTTTGAATTCTGGTGTAAGTTCTTTATATTTTTTATATTCTATTAAACGATTAATAAGTTCTTCTCTTGGATCAATTTCTTCTTCTACTTGAGTTTCTTGATGTGGTAACAATGATCTCGATTTAAGTTCAATTAATTCAGCTGCCATTACAATATATTCACTTGCTATATTTAATTCAAGTTTTTCCATCTCATTTATAAAAGCAAGGTACTGATTAACTAAATCCACTAAATTTATATCATAAATGTCTATATCAGCTTGTTTCACTAAATGAAGTAATAAATCCATAGGTCCTTCGAAATCATTTATAACAAATTTGTACATGTTACTCACCTTCATAATTGTAACATTTATTTTTTTAGATGTAAATTAATAAAAAAATATAGTATCAATACTATATTTTTAGAAAATTTCTTAATACCCATATGTTATTGTAATAACAATTAATATTTTCCATACATAATCTGGTATTTTAATAAAAACTTTATCTTTCTTATTCCACACATATAAATAAATTTCATATATGTAATAGCCAATTATAAATGGAAGATATATAAATGCAAGATAATTGTCTGAAAAAGCATCAGCAATTTTAAAATTTAGTAAATTAAATAACATATGTGTTATTCCACAGCCTGGACACCTATATCCTGTTATTTTATAAAATATACATGGTATATAAATACCAGTTTTTTTATTAATAAAACAATAACTAATAAAAACAAACATTAATAATAAAGTAATTTTTATTACTTTTATAACTCTTTGTTTCATTGTACTGAAAATTTATTCAAATCTGACCGAACTAAGCAATAAAAAAGGAACCAAAGTTCCTTATAAATAAAACATAATTAATAATACAACTAAAGTTACCGCCAAAACACCAACTATAATAATTAGATATAAATCCGTTTTATTTTTCTTTCTTGGTTTTATAACTTGCGTATTTTCAAGTTCTTGTGGCTCTTCAACTGCAAAGCCATTAGGATAAACAGCTGTAATAGTCAAATCTTGATCATCCATTAGTTGTGAACCCTCGTTAGTATTTTGATAATTAACATCAACTTGATTATTATAATCATTGTAATTATTGTTGTAATTATTGTTGTAATTATTATTGTAATTATTATTGTTATCAAAACTATTATTAAAATCGTTAGGATAACTATTGGCATATGCCGGCTCTTTTACAGGTTCAGCTGGAGTCTCATTAACCATACGTTCAAAACTATTAGATGATTGATTCATCTGTGGAGCCTGAGGTTCTGAAACTTGAGATTGATTTTCAGAAAAGTCATCTAATATTTCTATATCTTCATTCATTGGGGAACCCCTCCTACTTTATTATTATAACACAATCAAAAATTATTTTTCAACATTTTTTATTCAAATTGGCTATAATACATTTTTGAATAAAACTTACCCTTTTTTAACAATTCTTTATGACTGCCTCTTTCAATTATTTGGCCATCATTTATAACTAAAATCTCACTTGCATCACGAATAGTTGATAAACGATGGGCAATAACAAATGATGTTCTTCCTTTCATTAATTCTTGCATTCCACGCTGAATTGCTTTTTCTGTTTTAGTATCAATGTTGCTTGTTGCTTCGTCTAAAATCAAAATTTCTGGATTAGATAAAATTGCTCTTGCAATCGATATTAATTGCCTTTCACCTTGTGAAAAATTTAAACCTTCTTCTTCAACAATAGTGTTATACCCATTTGGTAATCTATGAATAAATGAATGAGCTTGAGCTTGCTTACAAGCCTCAATAACTTCATCTAAAGTTGCATCTTTATTACCATAACGAATATTATCAATAACTGTACCCTTAAATAAATAAGTATCCTGCAATACCAAACCTATTCTTTTTCGCAAATCTGTCTTTTTTACTTCACGAATATCTATTCCATCAATATAAATATTTCCTTTATCAATTTCATAGAATCTTGTAAGCAAATTAACAATTGTTGTTTTACCAGCTCCCGTTGGTCCTACTAGCGCAATAGTATCACCCGGTTTTGCTTCCAGATTAATATTTTTGAGAATACTTTTACCTTTAACATATGAAAATGTAACGTCATCAAATTTCACATAACCTTCAACATTATTTAAAGGTAGCAACTTTGTCTCGTCAAATTCAATTGGCTCATCTATAACTTCAAAAACTCGATTAGCACCTGCTAATGCTGATTGTACATTTGCAAATAGTGATGCAAGTTGATTAATAGGTCTTCTAAACATATTAGAATATTTGATAAAAACAAGTATTATTCCAATAGTACATTTCCCATTTACAACAAGTAACGCCCCTACTGCAATAAGTAAAATATGTCCAAGATTACCAACGAATCCATTTATTGGCATAATTAAATTACCTACAATTTGCGATTTGACGGAAATATCTCTTAATTCCTCGTTACTTTTTTCAAATTCTCTTATTGCGTCATTTTCTTCTACATAACTTTTAACTACTTTCATCCCAGTAATCATTTCTTCGCTATAACTGCTTAATTTTCCTAATGAAGAACGTTGTTTATTATAAAGTTTTCCTGACTTTATTCCAAGTTTAAGTGCAAAGATAAAAAATAGTGGGACAGTTGAAATTGTTACTAAAGCTAAAATCCAATTGACTTTAAACATTATAAAGCAAACCCCAACTATGGTTATTAAACTACTTAAAATTTGCATTAAAGCATCTGTTAATGCTTCACTTATTACTTGAACATCATTAGTGAATCTGCTCATAATATCGCCTTTTTTATTTTTATCAAAATAAGAGATAGGTAATTTTTCCAAGTGATCAAACAATTTTTTTCTGATTTGATATAAAGTAGATTCTGATATTTTGGCCATTCCATATGTTGATAGCCAAGTAAATAATGAATTAGCTAAATAAATCAAAGCAAGAATAATCAATAAAAGTTTTAAACCTTCTAAATCAAATACTTGAATATAATCATCAATAGCTTTACCAGCAAGTAATGGCCCTATAATAGAACATCCTGTTGCAATTATATTTAATATTACAACTAAAACTATTCTACCTTTAAAATCTTTTAAAAATTTCCACAATCGAAGAAGAGTTTTAGCATTATTTTTCTTTTCCTTTTCCATTATGCTTCCTCCTTTAATTGAGAATTATAAATATCTTGATAATATTTGTTCCCTTTAAGTAACTTGTCAGGTGTATCAAATCCTACTAACTTACCATCATCTAAAACAATTACTTTATCAGCATCAAGCGCTTCAGCTATTCTACTTGTTATAATAAAAGTTGTACATTTTTTATTTTGATCCAAATTTTCTTTTATTTTTTGGGCAGTTTTAACATCAACAGCACTTGTTGAATCATCCAATATTAGTATTTTAGGATCAATTAAAACGGCTCTTGCAATTGATATTCTTTGTTTTTGACCTCCGCTTAAATTAGCTCCTCTTTGCTCTAATAGGTAATCATATTTATCTTCTTTACTTTCAATAAAATCTTGAGCCGAACTAATCATAGCCGATTGCTTTAAAGCATCAATTGAAGCTTTGCTATTTCCATAAATTATATTTTCTCTTATCGTCTTTGAAAAAATAAATGCTTGTTGAAATGCAAAACCGATATTTTTTCTTAAAAATGATAATTTTATTTCTTTAATTGGAACATCATCAATTAATATTTCACCACTATTTACATCATAAAATCTTGAAATCAAATTTGCAAGAGTTGACTTACCACTACCAATTGCGCCAACAATTGCTACTTTTTCGTTTGGATTAATAACAAAACTAATGTTCTTTAAAACTTCATCACCAGTTCCGCCTTCATAAGAAAATGATACATTTTTAAATTCAACTTTACCTTTAATATCAATTTCTTTGGCATTTTTAGAATCTTTAAAGTCCTCTTTGGCATCTAAAATTTCAGTAATTCTTTCAGCACTAACAATACTTTTTGAAGCCATCATTATTACCATTGAAGCCATCATGATTGATGCTAGAATATTGGCCGTATATTGACTAAAAGCGAATATATCTCCAACTTGTAAAGATCCATTAACAACACTAGTGCCACCAATCCATAAAATTAAAATAGTTGATATATTGATTGAGAACATCATTATTGGCATGGTAATGGTTATTAATTTTACTCCTTTTAATGTTGTTTTGAGTAATTTTTTATTTGTGTAATCAAATCTATTAATTTCGCTTTCTTCCATCGTAAAAGCTTTAACAACACGTATTCCACTTACATTTTCTCTAACTATTGAGTTGACATCATCAACACAATCTTGCATTTTATTAAAATACGGAAAAGCTTTTTTTAAAATAAAAAATACTAAAGTAAAAACAATTGGTATAAATATCAAAATAATAAGCGATAACTTAACATCAATAAAAAATGCAAGGATAATACTACCAAAAAATATAACAGGTACACGAATAAGAATTCTAAGTGCCATCATTATGGTATGACCAATAGTTGAAATATCATTTGTAAGTATAGTTAACAAATGTCCTGGTTTAATCTTCTCTAAATTTAAAAATGATAATCTTGTTATCTTAGAAAAAACATCTTTTCTTAGATCAGCAGCTACATTTTCACTTGCTTTTGCAGCAAAATAAGAGCTCCCTAACCCCCCCAAAACACCAATAATTGAAAGTCCAAGCATAATTAACACATTCCATATTACATAACTTGTATCATGTTTTGCAACTCCAATATTTATAATGTTTGACATAATATTTGGTAAAAAAAGCTCCATTATAACTTCTAAAATAATTAAAATTGGAGCTAATATTGCATACAATTTATACTTTCTTAAATAATTTATAATTATTTTAATTTTTTTCATCTAGCTCACCTTTCTAATTATAACATTTTTTTATGTTTTTTTTAAAAATAATTATATTTTAGGTTATTTGTTCACACCTATTTGTATTAATAGAATATCCTATTAGTGAATTAAAGAAGGGGTGGATTATATGTGTAATAACAATAATTCTAATGATTGTAAATGTATAAATGAAATTTTGTCAGTAATTTGTATGCTACAACAAAATGCCGATTGTGGTGACGCTTGTTTAGATACTTGTGATAGAGGATTTTTAGGTCATTCAATTGCTAGTATAAACTATAATACTAGACCAGTTATGTTATATACATGCTGTGGCAACGGAGTTGCTTGGAGCATGCCTACAAGTAAAGATCCTAATTCTGAAACAACTTCAAATGTTTTCCGTGTTGAAAAAATTGATGGTTGCTGCTGTACTTTTAGGGTTTTAGCTCCAAACACTGATACTGATGATTTAAATCCATATGTTGCAACAAATAGTTTCTTTACAATGAATTTAAATTGCATTTGTAGTCTTAGATGTTTAGATGACACTTTTGTATGTCTTTAAAAAAAATACTTCAATTTGAAGTATTTTTTTATTTGTTTATAACTTTTATATACTCTATAACTGGTTGATGCCTTTTGGCAACTAATCCAGTTTTTTGATTAATCGGAAGAATTTTAGAAATCTCATCTACAACTTCCATACCGGAAACAACATGACCAAAAGCAGCATAATCACCATCTAAAAAGGTTGAATCTTGATGTACTATAAAAAACTGGGAGCTTGCACTATCCATATTTTTAGACTCTCTAGCCATTGAAATAACACCTCTTATATGTGAAATATTATTTTCATGGCCATTGCTTTTAAATTCGCCAATTATTTTTTCGATTGATCCACCAGTTCCATCAGCTTCTGGATCTCCTCCTTGAATCATAAAACCAGATACTATACGGTGAAATGTTAAACCATCATAAAATTTATTGTTAACAAGTTTTATAAAATTTGTAACTGTTATAGGAGCTATATCAGCATCTAATTCTAATTTAATTTTTCCATAATTTTTAACACTGATTTCCACATAATGTTTTCCTTCTAAAAACTCTTCTTCTTTTTCACATCCAGAAAAAACAAAGAAACTTGCAAATATTAATATTAAAGTAATAAGTTTTTTCATAAAATTTCTCCTTTTTAAAACACAAAAAAATATGTATGTCTGTCAAACATCATATTCTTCGTGTGGTTAAAAATCTATACTTATATTTGACAGATATAATATAGATTATATCAAGATTCCACAAATGTACATTTAGTTAATAGCTTGATATGAAGATAGCATGTTTAACAAAAAATATATCAACTACTTCCAATTCATTAATAAAAATTGGATTTATTATAGAATTAACTATTAATAATTTATAGCCAACATAAAATTGTTTGGGAGGTAATTACAAGTAATACTAGTACTCTACTTGGTACTATATATTACAAATTACCATTAAGCTATTATCCTATTAACTATTATTATTATAACATAAATATATAGAATTACAACACTTTTTTACAATTTTTTCAATTTTTTGTAATGATTCTATTCTTTTTTCTAAAAATTTGTGTTTCATAAAATATTTTCATCATTTTATATAATTCAAAAACATCATCAATTGAACAAACTTCTACTGCTGAATGCATAGCAAGCTCTGGCACTCCAACATCGATTGAGGTAACACTAACATGCCTTAAACTTATTCCACTCAAGGTCGATCCTCCTACTATATCATTTTTAGCAGTGCTATCTTGATATTTAATTTTGTTTCTTGTACATAGGGTTTTAATAATGGAGGAACTAATTGCATTAGTAGTAGATTCTGATTCTTTAATTATTGAAAATCCTTCTCCTAGAGAATGGGCTCCAGTTACATCTGCGTATTCAATATGGTTTGGATGAATTGCGTGTGTATTATCAGAACTTATAATAAGTGACTTAGCTAAAGTTGACGCAATATCAAGATTCAACGATCCAGCAATTCGTTTTAAAATATCAATTAGAAAATTACTATCTGCGCCTTCCGTTGTAAGTGAACCGATTTCTTCATTATTAAATGCTGAAAAAACTTTAATATTTGAAGACTTACTTTCAATAAAACTCAAAAGTGCTGAATAAACACTAGTTTGATTATCAATCCTTGGCGATACAAGTATATTCTTATTTTGACCTATAAATGTTGGTTCTGTTAAATCATAAGTAAATAATTCATAATCAACTACTTTATCTTTTACTTCTTGTTTTAAAATATTGAACCAATAATCTTTGTTTTTAGTTAGTGCAATAAGTGGTTGTAAATCAGTTTGTGCATTTAAATCTAAATTAGTATTTGCTTTGTCATTTAAATGAATTGCTACACTTGGGACAACCAAAATTGGTCTTTTAAAATCAACTATTTCCACTTTTAAATCATCATTTTTTTTAGTAATAATTCTCCCGGCTAAGGATAATGGGCGATCAAGCCACCCATAATTAAGTAAGCCCCCATAAGGCATTACATTATATTTTAAATACTTTTCTTTTATATAAGCTCCATTAGGTTTTAATAAAAGCGCTGGAACATCTGAATGTGTAGTAATAATTGAAAAACTAGAAAAATTGGTTGGAATTTCAAAAGCAATAATGCTGGCATTATTTCTGGTTATAAAATATTTTCCTCTTTTTAAGTCCCATTTTTCAAATTCAAGAAGTTCTTTAAAGCCTTCTTTTTTCAAGACCTTCTCAATTTCACTTATACAAGTAAATGAACAAGTTGATTTTTTTATAAAGTTTATTATTTCATTTTTAAAATCATTTTTTCTCATATTAATATTATTAAATATATTAATATTTTTATTCACAAAAAAACTTCATTTCTGAAGTTTAATCGCAATGATTTAGTTTTTAATTATAAAATCGATTTTTAAGTTCGACTAAATTCTTTAATGGTGGAGCTGAGGAGAATCGAACTCCTGTCCAAAAGTATATCCCAGTAAACTACTACAAGTTTAGTCAATTAAATATTTGCTAATAACCAATCAATTGACAACTTAGTTATTAGTTAGCCTGTAAAATTCGTCATAATCACCAGGCTTAATTATGATATAGCCAACTAAATCGAGCCCTTTATAAACTTCGTTGGCAAAAGTAAATAAAGAGCAGCCTTCTAATAAATTAAGCGAAAGCTAATTGATTTCTGTTTCCAGTTATTTTGTTGTTGCACTTAACGCGTGCCTTCGACTTGCAATCTAAAGAGACATTACTTCTGTCGAAACCTAAGCAGCCCCATGTGTGGAATATTATAGCACAAAAAATGAATAAATCAAATTATTCACCTCTTAAAGCATACACTTTTTTTATTTCTTTTAATGTTAATCTACGATATTCTCCAGCCTTTAAGCCAGTTGTAGTAAAAATGCCCAGTTTTTCTCTTTTTAATTTTACTACCTTATGATTAACAGCTTCAAACATTTTTTTAACCTGATGATTTTTACCTTCATGAATCGTTATTTCAATGAGAGATAAATTTGAAGTTTTACTATATTGTTTAATTTTTACTTTAGCAGGAGATGTTTTAAAACCATCAATAAAAACACCGCTTCTTAATGCAGTTTGCTCTACCTTGGTTAAAATCCCATCAATTTTTGCTAAATACACTTTTTCAATTTTATTACTTGGATGCATTAAAATATTAGCAAATTCTCCATCATTAGTAAGCAATAAAACTCCAGTTGTATCATAATCAAGTCTCCCAACAGGAAATATTCTTTTATCAGTTTTAATTAAATCAACAACTGTTTTTCTTCCTTTTTCATCACTTGTAGTTGTAATAACTCCAGTTGGTTTATAAAGAAGATAATACTCCTTGTTTTCCACACTTAAAACATGGCCTTCAACCACTATTTCATCATTAGATTCAACTTTAGTTCCTAATTCTACTACTTTTTTTCCATTAACAAAAACAAAGCCTTTTTTTATAAGCTCTTCAGCTTTTCTCCTGGAAGTATAGCCTGAACTTGCTATCACTTTTTGCAATCTTTCCATATTAATCCACCTAAGCTAAAATTATATAATATTAATTTTTGTTTTTCAAGCATTATTTCGTGGCCACGATTATTTTGCTCGATAGTTAATCATATACTTTAAGTACATCACTATCTTGGCGAACTTTTCCCTTTTTATTTTCCCGACATAATTTTATAAGACCATCCTTATATTTGAAATTTCAAGCACCACTCCTATTCTTAATTTTATGGTAGCATAACAAAATTAAAAATAATAGGTGGTTTTGTCTATTTATACATTTGTTTACAAAAAAAGAAGTTTAAAACTTCTTATTCATCTACTTTCTTAACGCATACACTAGAAATAATTGATACCAATGATATTATTAATAAAGCAACTAATAATGGAGTTTGAATATAATTAATTACTCTTAATATAATTGATACAAAAATAAGTAAAATACCAAATACTAGTAAAAAGCAATATAAAGCATTTGTTGCTTTATTAGATTTCTTTACTTCTACTTTTTTAGCTGCAACTTTCTTTTTGGCTGCAACTGTTTTTTTTGCAGTTTTAACTGCTGCTTTTTTTGCACCCTTTTTTACTTCTTTTGCCATTTTTAAAACACCTCTATTTTAATTATATATTTTTTTTCATTTTTTGTAAAGCAATGAATTATCATTTTGATTATAAGTTGACACTTTATTTTGAACCATTTTATCCGCAATACGTCTAAGTCTTGCATATATAAGAGTTTCACTACATTTAAAAATGCTTGCTAATTCTTTAGCTTCTTTTCCCTCATAATAAAGACGTGCTAATTCTTTATCAGTTACCGGCATATTCATTTCGTCCAAATCCATCATCGAAATTTGCGATCTAATAAATAGCGATTGATTATCTATTATACTTCTACTGCCAAGTTCATCTTTTGTTTCATTTAAATATATTATATTTTTTAAATCATTTAAAGTATTTTGTATAAAACTATTTAAATCATAATATGTATGAATATTTCTCAATATTGTATGTCGGCATAAATTTGTTTTTTGACTTTTTTCTTCAACATTAAAATTTAAATTCCCAATTTGCCTTTCAACATTCTGCATAAAATAAGCTATAAGATAATTAACGGCATCATCGCTGCCAGTTTTAGCTTCATCAAATTTTATTTCTAGTTCACTAGACAATGCCATACAATCACTTCCTACCACCTATAGTATATCTATTCTATATTATACATTTAAAAAAATAAATTATCAATAAGCGATAATTTATTTTTGGGTATTATTATAATAATCCATTTCGGCAATATCACGTGAAATTTCGTCTAATTCCTCATCATAATTTGAATTTAACACTTCATCTATTTGATAAAGAATCATTTTTACATTTTGATTATAATCAATTTGATAAGATTTTAACACTTCCATCTGTTTTTTTGTAAGCATTAATTTATTACTCTTTATAAATGTTCTTAGCATCTATATATGCTCCTTTGGTTCATTGATTTTATCAAACAATAAAAATTTTTCAATTCTAATATTTATTATTCCTTTTTGAGGTCCATTAAAAATATCATGATTTGATTTTTCTAAATAAATTAAGCCTTTTATTCTAGATTTTACACTATCGTAGATATATTCTGCACTTGTAATTGGCACAATATCATCTTTCATTCCTTGGATGATTAAAATTGGGACTTTTATTTTCTTGGGTGTATCTTTATAATTTTTCACAAATGCTGCAAATTCATTTACAGCTCCAATAGATAATCTTTCAAATCCTCTGAAAAGAATTTCAGATAAACCATAGTCATTTATAATTGATGTTGTTTTCTTCAAAGAGAAATTCTCTTTTTCACCAATATATTTAAATGCTGCAGCAGCTAAAACAACTTTTTTTATTTGTGGATATTTTGAAGCCACATAAGAAGCTAAAACGCCTCCCATACTATGTCCAACTACATATATATCTGAATACCCATATTTTATCAAAGTTTCAATTTTTTCTTCGGTTGCCTGAATCCAATCCTTGTATGTGCATGAAGTTTTTCTTGCATGACCGGGTAAAGTAAATTGATAAACATCAAGCGTTAAGCATTTTTGAAGCCTCCAAGCAAGTGATTCCATATCATATGTACCACCTGCAAAACCATGAATCAACAAAACCGCTTTTCTTATTTTCATTATCATCACCTTTTTAATTATAATACAAAAACACAAAAAAAGACATATTTCTATGTCCTTATTTACGCTCTTGAAACATATTTTCCATCTTTTGTTGAAACAATTATGCTTTCTCCTTCTTCAACAAATAATGGAACCCTTACTTTCATTCCTGTTTCTAACTCTGCATCTTTCATTGCATTATTAGTTGTATTTCCTTTAACTGCTGGTTCAGTTTTAGTAATTTTCATTTCTATTTTTTCAGGTAAAATTAAACCCAATAATTCACCTTGAAAAAAAGTAACATCAACATTTAATCCTTCTTTTAAATATTCAACATCTTCGCCGATTTGATTTTTATCAAGTTCAATTTGTTCGTATGTTTCCATATTCATAAAGTTATAAGCATCTCCTGATGCATATAGAAATTGCATATTTTTCTTTTCAACCATCGCTTTTTCTAATTTAACACCAGAATTAAATCTTTTTTCAACAATTGATCCTGTTCTTAGATTTTTTAACTTCGCTTGAACAAACGCTGCACCTTTACCTGGTTTAACATGTGAAAATTCTAATACTGTATAAATATTATCTTCAAATAATATTGTCATTCCATTTTTAATATCATTTACATTAATCATTTTTTCACTTCCTTATTTTTAACACTTTTTGTTTTGAACAACGTGAACCCACTTTAGTATAAGTAATTCTATTTTTACTTATAGTTGTTCGCCCCATATTCGCTTGATCCTTTATAATTCTTACATAGTTAGGAAATGTAGAAATTGTTCTTAAATTAAGCCATAATAGTTTATGCCTATTCATTATTTTGTTTCCTTATGTAATGTTGTTTGTCCACATTTTGGACAGAATTTTTTGATTTCTAAACGTTCCGTAGTATTTTTCTTATTTTTTTCTGTACGATAACTTTGATTTTTACAAGCAGTGCATTGTAATGTGATTCTTTCTCTATTTTCACCTTTTTTTGCCATAATAAAATCCCTCCTTCTCGGTAATCTCCTATATTATAACAAATTATTTATAAATTTCAAAGAAATTTTTTGCAACTTCATAGGTAATTTTTCTATTAACCGCTGTTTTATATGTTGAATTAGTATATGCAAGTTTTACATTAGGTGAAATTACGGTAAATGAAACAACGGGATTATCATATGGTGCATAGCCCACAAAAATGTTACTAGTTGCTGGAGTTTCAACAATTCCATCATGGTTTAAATCGAGATAACTAGTACTGGTTCCTGTTTTACCTGCAGCCTTATATTTTGATGGAATATAACTAAATCCTGTTCCCCCAGGTTCCATAACCATTTTTAAACCTTTTTTTACACGATCTAAGTATTCTTTTTCTACCGTCAATGAATTCAAAGATTTTACTTTTGTTAAAATGTTCATATTCTTAAGGTTATAAGATTTAAGCAACTTTGGTTTTAACCTGTTACCACCGTTTGCAATTGTATTAATGTACTGACTAAATTGAATAGGTGTAAAAGTATCATATTGACCAACTGCATAATCTAAAATTAATTCTGAATTTGATTTATTACCGCTATAACCTGTGCTTTCAAAAAAATCAATTCCTGTTTTTACTCCAAGACCAAATTCTTTAAAAATATCACGATATTTTTTTAAAGATTGCGGGTTTAATTTTAAAATTTTGTTATATGAGTACTTCCCTTGACCTAATTTAATTGCCGTTTGATATTGATATGAATTTGATGAATACTTTAAGGCCTCTAAATCGTTGATTAATCCTAAACTTTTCCAAGAACATTTTGCATTCATATTTTTTAATTTTATACAAAAATCGCGACGAATTTCACCTATTTTTAAAGCTCCTGTTTGATAGCCTACAATTTGTGATGCCCCTTTTACTGATGAACCCCCTTGAATTGTTGTTGTTAATATTTCTGGTGTTATGTCAACAAATTTATTATCAACTATTTTTTTACCTGCCATAGCCAGTATTTCTCCTGTATTAGGGTTACTTACTATTACAAAAGAATGATCATAATATTTTGTGTTGGGTTCTTTTTTTGCTTTTTTTATTTCACTTTCTAATATTTTTTCAACTTTTTCTTGCAACTTAATATCAATTGTCAAATAAATATCATTTCCATTTACTGCCTCATTTACTAATATATATTTATTATTTTTTAAAATATATTTATCTTTCTTTCCTTTTAAGATTTCATCATATGCTTCTTCAATATAAGAAATGCCCACTTTATCATTTAAACTATAACCTTCTTTTAAATAATAATCTTTTTTTTCATAAGGAATGTTACCAACAGTTCCAAACATTTTTAAAAAATATTTTGTTTTATATGATCTAACCCATTCAAAATCTATAATTAAACAATCATATTTTAGCTCTGATATTTGTTTAAGTTCTTCTGCTGATGGATTTTCTTTAATTGTTTTAAGGTCAAAAGAGTATCCACTTCGCATTCTTTTTAAAATTTCATTTTTATCTTCATTTAATATTTTTGATACTTTTAAAGCAATTTTTTCTTCATCAGAAGTTTTTATATTTATATTGGAATATCTAATGACATTTATTTTTTCGTTATCAACAAGTAAAATCCCATTGCGATCATATATTCTTCCTCTTGGAGCTGTAAGTGAATATACATATTTATATGTGTCCTTATATTTATCAATATAATAATCATTTTTAAATATTTGAATATCCGTAATTCTAACTGTTATTATTAAAAATAATAATATTGTAATTAGTTTTAATAAATTTATTTTTTTATTTATTTTTATATTTCGCATAATTTTATCTTCCCTTTTATATAATTTAATGGTGATGATTTTGTTTAAAAGTATTATTAAAAATTACATTAATAATATGACCATTAATGACGTAATTATGTTTAGTGAAAAAGAAAATATTACACTTACCCAAGATGAATATTTAAAAATCCTAAATACCATTAAAAATCACTGGGAAGAATTAATTAATAATTCAGATATGGTCAAGAAATATTTAAATGATAACTTTAATAACCAAAAAAGCGAACAGATTTTTAAACTGTTTTTAAAGTATCAAAAAAAATATAGTTCTTATTTATAATAAGAATCTATATTTTCAATCAATTTTTCATCAAACTTTTTATTTTTTATCATTTCTATTTCAAATTTATATGGTGGATACAATCTTTCTCCAGATAATGAGGTATATGGTGTTTCTAATATTTTAGGAACATCTTTTAATTTTTCATGATAGATTATTTTTATTAAATTATCAAATCCAATTGTTCCAAAACCAATATTAGCATGACGATCCTTGTGTGAAGAGATCGGATTAACACTATCATTAATATGAACACATTTAATCTTGCTTAATCCTATAATCTGATCAAATAATTCCAAGAATTTATCAAAATCACTCATATCGTAACCAGCATCATTTAAATGACATGTATCAATACAAATATAAAGCGGATATACTACTAAATCCATTATTTTTTTTAGTTCTTCTAAATTTGAAGCTATTTCACTTCCCTTGCCTGCCATTGTTTCTAAACAAATTGCAACATCTTTAGCTTCTGGAACTTCATTTAAACAATGAGCAATATTTTTAATTCCTTCTTCAACCCCGATTCCAACATGACTTCCAGGATGCAGTACAACTTTATTTATACCTAAGCGCCTTGCTCTATTTAATTCTTGCCTCAAAAATGAAATTCCAAAATCTCTATTTGCTGCATTAGCTAAATTAATTATATAAGGGGCGTGTATAACAACATTTTCTATGTTTATGTCATTCTCTACCATCAATTTTAAAGCATCTTTAGTTAATTTATCATCTATATTGTAACGAACTGTATTTTGAGGTGCTCCTGTATAAAACATAAAAGTTGTTGCTCCATAACTAATTGCTTCCAAAGCACTACCGACTAGTTGATTTTGTTTGTTAAAAGAAACATGACTTCCAATAATTAATTTATCCATAATTCACTTCCTAAGTATAATTATATCATTAACTATTTAGAAAGTCATTTAAAGCCTTAAAAGTTTTATCTAAAAAAGAAGATACAAGTTTTTCAATCTTTGTTGATAAAAAAGATCCTAATTGTGTAAATTTATTTATATAAGCATTTTTTTCTTCAACGTAATAATCTTTAATATCAATTTCCTTACCGTCTGAAATATCTTGTTCAAATTTTTGAATTTGTTCATTGGTTAGGACAACTCTTTTGTTTTTAATTTCATCAAAATAACCATTTTCACTTGCTATATATATTACTAAAAAAGATGTTATCAAAACAATATAAATAAAATGCCTTAAGCGTTTAAAAAGTGTTTTTTTATCCATTTAAATATTCCTTTATAGATTCTGCAAGGATTTTTAGTGTATTATCAACTTCAGAATATTTATTTTGATAACCTCCAACTTCAATCAAAACCACATTAGGACTTTTGTCTTGATTATAAATGCCATTAGCATTAACAGATGTTTTTTGTAAAATGCCTCTTGTAATATTTAATTTTTTGGAAACTATAGCATTAAGTTTTTTAGCAACATTCAAATTTTCTTTATAATTATCATGTGATAGTCCAACTACAAACAAAATCTTGGCATAATCATTATCATCAATTTTTATAGTCGAAAGTTCATGTTTAATAGAATCACGATGTAAATCAATATAAAGCTTAATTCCTTTATATCTTTTCATTGTATCTTCTAAATAAAAGCGACTAACCTTATATAAACTATTAAAATCCCAATTATTAAGTGCTAAAAATTCATAAAAATCTGAATCTTCAACATATGTTTGAATATTTTCTTCCTCTAAATAATCTCTTAGAGTATGTGCTGCATCCAATACCGAAGGATTAAAGTTTAAACCTTCTGAAGCATATGTTTCTTTTTGATGCGTATTATATATGTATATAACTGGATCATATGGTTTTTCCATTTCAATCTTACTAACAGGTTCCGCTTCTGACTCTAGATCTTTAGCAGCAACTTTAGCACTATTTTTGGCTTTATAAATAAACAGGCACCCAATAATTGACATGATAACAACTCCTAAATATAGCTTTTTCATAAAATCACCAAAATTATTGTACTAAGCTAAATGCACTAATTTTGTCATTTTGAGTCATACTTTTTGTGTAATGCTTTATTTATGCTTATAGCAATTATATTAGCAATATTTTCAACAATAAAATCAATATCTCTTGATGTAACCATCATATTTTCTTCAATATTATTAACTAAGTTTTTTAAATCAACAACAGTTGGAACACCAATTGCAATTGTTTTAACACCAAGCACTTTTTCACTGATTTCAAGGCGATTATTTGCAACTCCACTTCCTGGATTTATGCCAGTATCTGTTATTTGAATAGTTTTATTCAGTCTTTTTAATGATTTGCTAGCTAAAGAATCAACAACAAATATAAAGTCTGGTTTATATATTTTTACTAATGCTTTAACAATATCTTTACTTTCAAAACCAGTTTCTCCTTTAACACCAACGCTATATGCAGCAACATCAGAAAAACCTGGACCGATATCTTTAAGATAAGCCGTTGTAATAATTTTTTTAACAACTCTTGGTCCAAGCGAATCAGGAGTTGAATTGCTATTACCTAAGCCAATAATTAAACACCTCTTATTTATTAAATTCAATTTTTTTAACAACTTTTTTAATTCTTTGGTTAGTACTAAGGTTAACTTCTCACGATTATCAATATCGGTTACATCTTTAAATTCAATAGTTAAATAATTTCCACATTTTTTATGAATTAATTTGCTATTTTTTTTGTCAATTTTAATACTTGTTACTTTAATTTTTCTACCACTGATTTCTTCAGTTGTATCGTCTATCGCTAAATCAGTCCTTAAATTAGCTTTTATATTTATTTCATGTTTCAAATTTATCACCATTAATATAATTTGTAATTTTGTTTTTTTTATTTGCTTTTTTAAATAATGTATGCTAAAATATGGAAGAAATGAGTTGGAGGTGAACTAGATATGCCTAATATGAAAAATGCTAAAAAGAAAGTAAAAGTTATTGCTAAGAAAACTGAAAGTAACAATAATTATGAAGCGCAAATGAAAAATGCTATTAAAAAAGTTGAAAAAGCTGTTGCTTCTAAAGATAAAGAGAAAGCAAAATCTTGTTTAGATATTGCCGTAAAGCGTATTGACAAAGCAGCCCAAAAAGGTGTTGCTGCTAAAAATTATGTTGCACGTAATAAATCAAGATTAACAAAAAAAGTTAATGAAATGGAATAAAAAAGTAAGATAATTAAAAATTAATCTTACTTTTTTCATTTTCTGGAATAACTATTGAAACAATTGTTCCACTTCCTAAAACAGAATCATAGTTAATAGTCCACCCATGTGCTTCTATAATTTCTATTGAAAGTGGTACTCCTAAACCCGTTCCATTTTTTTTAGTTGTAAAAAATGGTTCTTTTATTTTTTTTAAAGTTTCAGGAGATATTCCTTCACCATTATCTTTTATTTTAATAATAATATCTCTTTTTTTTATGATTTCAGCAATGATCATTCCCTCATCTTTAATTGCTTCTAAACTATTTTTGAAAATATTGATTAAAACTTGCTTTAATCGATTGTAATCACCTAAAACATATATTTCATCTTCATAGTTTTTAATATATTCAATTCTTTTGTTTTTATATAAAGACATTTCATCTATTGTTTCATCAAGTAATAATGCTAAATCCAACTCTTCTTTTTCAATACTAACTTTTTTTAAAGACAAAAAATCTTGCAAAATAACAAGCGTTCTTTCAATCTCGTTTTTAATAATTGGGACATATTTTCTGCTATGTTCAATATTATCAATGTTATACATGTCTAAATAGCCTTTACAAACAGCAATTGGATTTTTGATTTCATGTGTTATTTTAAAAAGCGATTCTTGAATCTTAGATTCTTTTTTTATTTCGTTCAAATTTATATAAATATTAATTAATTTATTGATTTGATCAAACAATTTAATTAAAAAGATTATTAAAGAGATCCCAATTATAGATTCAACAATAATTTTAATAATAATTGTATTAGTTATACTATGTAAGTTGATTATAATCAAGCCCGCCATAATAAAATTGATTACTAAAAAGCAAAAAATAAATATTTTTTTATCTTTAATAGTTAAATATAAAATGTAAAATAATAGTTCTGCAATTATTAAATATATATTTAAGCATGAAATTGTTAAAGCAAAAATCACTAATATTGAAATATTTCGCTTTTTTATGTAAGCAATTAATAATGGAATAAAAATTAAGAAATAAGAAATGTTTGCAGATTCCACTTTATATGTTAAATAAAATGATGTAATTAAACACAAATCCAAAATCAATTCATTAGCTACTTTATTAAAATCATAGTTATAAATTAAATAAATAAAATATAACAAAATTGGAAAAACTGTTAATATGGAACTTATTAGTGTTACTTCAAAAAAATCCATTTTATCACCTCTCGACAATATCATACATTTTTCTTTTGTAGATTTTTGTCGAAAAAAAAGAGTTAAAAATTATTTTAACTCATCAATGTATTTTTTTAGTTGAATTGCATCTTCACCAAATATAATTTTTAGTTGATTTTCAATCTCAACAATACCTTTTGCTCCCATTTTTTGAATTGCTTCTTTATTTACAAGCGAAACATCATTAACATCTACAACAAATCTTGACAAATTGCATTCATATTTTATAATGTTTTTCTTGCCACCAAGATATTCAACTAATTTGTTAGCTTCAATTTTAAAATCTTTTCTTTTTGAGTTCGCAATCGCAATCGCAATCAATAATAAAAGTACGATTATGATTAAATAAGATATATATTCCATATCTACCTCCATAGAGACATTATACTATATTTTTAAAATTTTTCAAATTCATATTTTTTTAAATTTAATTCATTATAATAATGGTGATAAATATGATTACAAAAAAAATGAATATTTTCCTTATTTTATTTACTTTCATAAGTGTTATTACTTTATATTCTGCTAGGAACATATTACACGAAAATTTAAGTAATTTATATATTAAACAATTAATATTATATTTAGTAGGATTTATTATCTTAAACAAATTAAAAATAAATAAATTAATTTTCAAAAAAATTACTTTTCTTTATATAATTTCAGTTGTTTCTCTTACTTGTTTACTAATCTTTACAAAACCAATAAACAATGCTAAGTGTTGGTTTAGTATCCCTTTTATTGGTACTATTCAACCAAGTGAATTTGTAAAAATTATTCTAGTTATATTTACATCTATTATTTTAACATCACAATCAAAATTTAAATATTTAAAAGTATTTTTCATATTTTTAATTCCTGCAATATTAACATATTTAGAACCAGATACAGGATTATTAATTATATATATAATAGGCACTTTAGGTACTCTTTTTGCATATATAAAGAAGCCAAAATATATCATAATAGTATTGACTATTTTACTAACTATTCTTGGAATTATATTATATTTATATTTTTATGATCAATATTTACTTGAAAGTGTTTTAGGTCACTCTTTCTTAATTAGATTAAGTCGTATTATAAATTGGAAGAATCAAGACGGTTATCAATTGAATAATGCATTAATATCAATTGGAATTGCTGGAACTAATGTCTTTTTTAATAATATTAATAATTACTTCCCAGAAGCTCATAATGATTTTATATTTGCGACTTTTGCTTCATCTTTTGGCTACATTTTTACTATTTTATTTATTATTTTACTTTTAGTTTTTGATTTGTTTTTGTTTAATATTGCCAAAGATGAAAGAAATGAAACTTATAAGATAATGGAAATTGGTTTTATATCAATGTTAATTTATGAACAAATTCAAAACATTGGCATGAATATTGGACTTTTACCTATAACTGGAATTACTTTACCTTTTATAAGTTATGGGGGATCTAGTTTAATTAGTTTTGCTATAATATTAAATATTATAAAAAACTCAAAAGAAAAAGGAATAAGAATTCCTTTTTAATTATATATTATATCCATTTAATAAATTGTTTAAGCAGTTTAATATGTTTTCCGCATTAGCT
>CACXGO010000041.1 GCA_902767245.1 uncultured Erysipelotrichaceae bacterium | reverse complement strand
ATTTCGGCAATGGTGGGCGATATAGGACTCGAACCTATGACCCCCTGCTTGTAAGGCAGGTGCTCTAACCAACTGAGCTAATCGCCCTCGTAAACAGTTATAAATATATCATTTATAACTATGTTTGTCAAGTAAATTTTACATTTTTATTTTTTAACTATTTCTAGTTGTTCATTTATCCATTCAGGCAATTTATCAGCTAGTGTTTTAAACCCAGCTTGTGTTTCTTTTATTTTTTTTCTTCGACGCTTATTTTTTAATTCAAATTTTTTTAAAGACAAATTTAAATGACATTGTTCATCATCTACGCCAATAATTTCTACTTCTATTTCATCACCTATATTTACAATATCTTTAGGATTTTTAACAAATTTGTTTGAAATTTCAGATATATGAATTAATCCTGAATAGTATTCATCAAACGAAACAAAAATTCCATATGATTCTATCCCAGTTACTATCCCTTTGACCACATTACCTTTTTTATATTTTGCCATAAAAAGCACCTCACATAGTTATTATAACACTTTTTATATCAAAAAAACACTTTACGAAAATAAAAATAAATTATATAATAATTCCGGTGATTTAAATGGAAACTGAAGCAAAAATTAAAATGATAATTGATGAATTACGCCCTTATTTGATGAATGATGGTGGAAATATTGAATTTATTAAATATGAGGATAAAATTGTTTACATTAAACTAAGTGGAGCATGTGCTGAATGTTCTGCAATTGATTTGACATTAAAAGAAGGAATCGCATCAGCAATAAAAGAAGAAATTCCTGAAGTATTAGATGTTGTTAACATTGCTTAACCAGGTAATATTAGGCATTATAACTTTGGAATTGATAGAATAATATGTATCCCTAAGCATTTTTTCATAAGAATTAGCTAAATTACTAATTCTTTTTTTATTAAATTCTTGACCATTTTTTATATAATTATCAATAAAATCAAAATAAAAACTGGGAAATAACATACGAGCAAAATAAGTATACCAATCTTTATAATTTAGATATTTCAAATATTCTATTACTTTATTTTCGCCACTTATAAATAGACTTTTAACATATTCTGCTAAATCACGTGTATGATAATCAATAACTAGATTTAGAGGGTTATAAAATTCTAGTGTATTTTCATTATAAACTAAGCGTCGATGATTAATGTAATTTTTATTTTCAGCACCATATAAATTAAACATCTCAATTGCGTTTTCAGCTAAACCTATAAAATAATTGAAATTAATTAATTCTAAATTTTCATAATTAGCTAAATACTGCTCTAAAAAGTCAATTTTTTCTTCAATATTTGTTATTCCTATTTCTTTCACTGAAATACTTGATAATTTTAATATTTCATCAACTGTAATTACTCTTTCTTTTATAATTCTTAATTTAAGCAAAACATAATTTTTATCACCAAAAGTCATAATAAAACCATTTTTTCCTCCAATTAATTGATGAAAGAAAAAACCATAGTTGTCTAAGTAATTTACTAATTGATTTAGATAGCCTAACTTTTTTTCATCATAATTTGTTTGCATAACTATATATTTAAAGTCGTTATATTCAAACCATATATAATTTTTTTTATATATTAAATAATCTGGTTTTATTCCAAATTCTTCATATACTTTTTCTTTCATAATATCACACTAAAATATATTATTTTAAAAAAAAATTAGAAATAAATTTCTAATTTTCATTTAAAATTTCTTTAATATCATCTATTTTTATTCTAAGTTCGATATTTTCGTTAGTTACTTTTTCAAGTTCAGCATTTATACGATCAAACTTAGTTTTTAACTCATTATACATTTCCTCATAATTATTTGAAGCAACGGGTTGAACTGGTGTTTCATTTTGTGGTGTTGCTTCTTGAACATAACTTGGAATTGCATTATAGTCTGACATACTTGGATATGGTGAAGCTGGTTGATCAAAAGTAGGTGCAAATGTTGACTGTGGTGCTGGTTCAACAGGAGCTTGTGGAACCTCTGGCATCACAGGTTGTTGAAAACTAAAGTCCATAGTTGGTGCTTGTGGAGCACTTGGTGCTGTAGCTACAAACTGCTTTTGATTAGCACTTAATGAATTAACATGTCCTTCCATCAATTTAATTACACGCTGACCTCTAACATTAATTCCATTTAAATCTGCAGGATTTAAATCATTAACATTTTCACCATTTGCAGAAATCATCTTCTTAAATTCATTTTTTACATTAGTCCATTCTTCATCGTATTCGATAAATTCTCCTGCTACTGTCTTAGTATCTGCTGCTTCATCGACTCTTGCAACATATAATTTTACATATCCTTGCTCATCTTTTTCATTTAGTGTATAAACTAAATATTTTTTACCATAAGCCTCAAAAAATCTTACTAATTGAGCATCAACTTTTTCACCTGTTGGTATTGTTATATTTATTTTTGTCATTTTTTGGCCTCCTTTTTATCTTTTATACTATCACTTATATTATAACAAATATTATTTTTTTTTCAACATTTTTTTTGTTTCTTTTAAAAATATTGAATAATGTTTAGCTGGGCTCACTAAATAAACTATGTTTTTTGTTCTTGTTAAAGCAACATAATATAATCTTCTTTCCTCAAAAATCGTATTTTCATTGCAAAACAAACTATTTTCTTTTCTCTTTGATGGAAACCCAAAATAGCCTTTATCTAAATTAATTAAAAACACATAATCAAAACCAAGTCCTTTTGATGTATGAATTGTAAAAAAATATATTTCTTTTTTATCTTTAAATATTAATTTGTTGTCACATAATTTAAAATTTTTGTTATCTATAATACTAAACAATTCGTTTTTATATCTTAAAAGAATTGCGATTTTCTTATCAATTAATTTTTCAATTGTTTCTGCTATTAATTTTATTTTTTCATTATTATTTTTATATTTTAAAATTTTAATTGGGTTTTCTAAATGCTTTTTTGATTTCAACTTTTTCTTTATTTGAATATGATTTTTCATAATAAATTCCCCAGCTATATTAATTAATTCTTGACTATTACGATATGTATTTACAATTTTAAGGACTTTTGTATCAGTAAAAATTTTTTCAAAATTTAAAATATTATCTATATCAGATGAAGCAAAGCTATAAATTGTCTGCCAGTCATCACCAACACACATTAATTTACTATTTTCCAAATCAGCATATTTCTTTATAAATTTAAATCTCAAATTTGATATATCTTGATATTCATCTATAAGTATATATTTATAATGATATTTATAATTTTTTAATTGATAAGCATTATAAATTATTGAATCAAAAGTAAAGATTTCTTTTTTCAATTTTTTAAAATAAATACTGCATAACTTTTTAAATAGCAATGTTTTTAAATTTTTTTTAATATGTTTCCCTTCATAATAATATTGCATACAATCTTTATGAAATTTAGAAAATATCAAAATAAATTTTAAGTTTTTCTTTTTTATATCAGATAAATTTAGATTGTAAAATATTAAAAAATACATAAGCAACAGATACTTTTCTTTAATTGTAAAATTGTTTGAAATCTCTTCATAATCTATAGTATCTTTAATATTTTTAACTTTTCCTATCAACAGAATTGCAAATTTGTGGAAAGTTAATATCTGAATGTTTATTTTAAATTTTTCAACAACAATTTTTTTCATTTCTAAAACAGCTTCATTAGTATACGAAAGTAGTAATATTGAATTAGGATCTATTTTTAATATATCAGTCATAAACTTAATTTTTGCAGCAATTGTAGTTGTTTTTCCTGATCCTGCTCCAGCTATAATAAGTTCATTTTTACTATTTGTCAAAATTGCTATTCTTTGGTTGATATCTAATCTAATATTAGCATCGATACTATTATATAAATTATCAAAATAATTTTTATATCTAAATAAAGATATATTTATATAAAAAAAATTGTGACTTTTCATATAATTTAGGTCAAAAAAAGGATTTATATAATTATATAAATCCGCTTTTTTATTTATAAACTTATCAATATCCCAATACTCAATCATCTTTTCCTTTTTTTTGCTGATTGTAATAATTAATATGAGTTGAAAATTTCCGTGGTAGAATTTTAGAAAAAACAATTATAGCTTTCATTTTAAAACCCGGTATAATTATTGCTTTCTTTTTAAACACTTTATCCAATGCATATTTTGCCACATATTCTTTAGATAATGATTTTAAAGCAAATTTTACTCCTGCCACTTTATTAAATTCGGTATCAAAGGGCCCAGGACACAAACAACCAATATAGACATTGCTATGATTTTGTTTTAGTTCTTCTTGAATTGCTTCAGTTAAATGTAAAACATATGCTTTTGTTGCATAATAAGTTGCCATTAATGGCCCAGAAAAATAACCTGCTGATGAAGCAACATTTAAAATATAACCGCTATCTTCTTCACAAAAATCCTTTAAAAATAATTTAGTTAAGGTGTGAACTGCTTTAATATTTAAGTCAATCATATCAAGTTCACGTTCTAATTTACTGCCAACAAATTCGCCAAAAAGACCAAAGCCAGCATTATTTATTAAAACATCAATCTTGCTCTTTTTTACTTTATTATAGAGTTTCATACAATTAAAAGTACTTGATAAATCTAAATTAATAATTTGAACATCTACTTTGACGTTTTCTTTTATTTCTTCTAGTTTTTCTTTACGTCTTGCTACTAAAATTAAATCATATCCTTGATTTGCAAGCAAATATGCGAACTGTTCTCCAAGTCCTGAACTTGCACCTGTTATTAAAGCTTTCATAGAACCCTCCTAACTTTTCTCTGATATTATTATACAACTTTTTACTTACATTTCCTTTAAAAAAAGTTCATTTTTATGAACTTTTTCCTATTTTTTCACCATATTTAACTCTGGATTCAATATCTTGCTCTGAATAAGCTAATATGTCATCATCTATTTTTATTTTATCTTTTTCAAAAAGCATAATAATTGTTGATGCCCCAAATTCAAAATAACCTTTTTCATCTCCACGTTTAAATTCTTTTGAACCATTATTTTTAATTTTACCAACCATTAATGCCCCAACTTCCATTTGAATAACATCACCAAAATGTTTTAAATGCAAAGTTGTGTATTCTCTAGAGTTTTCCGAGTAAACTTTAACTTTTTTAGTAGCTATTGGATTTACTGTGTGTAACACCCCATTTATTTTAGTGTAATCTTCACGCATTCCATCATCTATAAAACAATAATGATGGTAATCACGCACAGTCAATCTAAATATCAAACATAATCCACCATTATATTTACTAGCTAACTCTTTATTTTGTAATAACTCTGATATTGTATAAACACTGTTTTTTAATTTAAATGTCAATTCTTCAGATATTTCATAAACTGTCAAAAGTGAATCACAAGGCGATATCAAATCATTTTTTGCTGCCGAAACAGGTCTTTTTTCTTTTAAAATTTGGCGCGTAAAAAATGAATTAAATGAATCATATTTTTCATCAGGGTATTCACTCATGTCTATTTTGTTTTTCTTAATAAAATTAGGTATTCCTCTCGTTGATCTTTTTTTAGAATACCTTTTACCATTTAATTTAGAAATCCAAGGACTGATTAATAATTTTAATATTAATCTTCCAAATAAATTGTTATAAAAAAAATTTACTGCTTTGGCATTTGTATCAACTTCATCAGCAATTCTTTTTTCACTTCGATTATAAATTTGCATTAATGCCTCCAAAAAAACGAAGATATCATAAACAAAATAAATATTATCGCAGCTGTTAAGAAAAACCAAATAATTTTTCCTTTAGGTTTATTTATTTTTATTTTACTAATAAATAGGAATCCTACTAAAGCCATTGTGGCAGCGGCTACAATTTTAAATGCTTCTTTATCAATTAAAAAATTTAATAAGAATATTGCTGGAAATATTATTGCAACAGAAGTTACTGGTAATCCAGTATATTTTTTTGTAATTTCGCCTGTTGCATTTATATTAAAATACGCCAAACGAATTATGCCGGCTAAACCATATATTGCATAGATAACAAAATTCCACCAATTATTCATTCCCATAGCTAAAAATAGTATTATTGGGAACATTACAAAACATATAGTATCCGAAAGCGAATCTATTTCAATACCATATTTAATGTCTTCCTCTGTACGATTTTTTTGCTTTCGTGCTACCTTTCCATCAAACATATCACAAACACCAGAAATTACTAAACAAATAATTGCCGTTCTAAAATGAGCAGTTGCTGCTAAACAAATTCCGATTATTGATGATAATGTTCCAAGATAAGTAATTAACGCAGCTTTATTATATTTACCTATAAACATTTTTAATCATCTCCAATATATATTAATTATATCAAATAATTAAAAATTTGTAAAAAAAAAACATACATTGTATGTTATTTTTCTTCATTAAGTCCGTATTTACGATTAAACATTTCGACACGACCTTTTTTAGATGTACGATTTTGTTTACCTGTATATGCTGGATGGCATTTATCACAAACTTCAATGTGCATGTTTTCCTTTGTTGATTTTACTGTAAAAGTATTACCACAAGAACAAGTTACTTTGGTATCAACATATTTTGTATTAATTTCCTTTGCCATTGTTTTTCTCCTTCCGCCATGGCTTTTCAGCCATAGAAATTTAAGTGCATAAGTATTATAGCAACTTTTTTTAGAAAGTGCAACATTTTTTATTTCAATTCAATATCTGCACCTACTGCTGACAATTTTTCAACTAATTTATCATATCCTCTTAAAATGTGTTCAACATTTTTAATTGTTGTCTCACCATCTGCAGAAAGGGCAGCTAGAAGTAAACTTGCTCCCGCTCTTAAATCTGTTGCTTCAACTACTTGACCTTTAAATTTTGTTGGCCCTTTAACCTTTATAGTTCTACCATCAATCTCAATATTAGATCCCATTTGATTTAAAAACGGCACATTATTAAAGCGATTCTCGTAAATTGTTTCTTCCAATTTAGAAATTCCTGTACACATGGTAAGTAACGGAGTTACTGGTTGTTGTAAATCTGTTGCAAATCCAGGGTAACCTAAAGTTTTTATATTCACTGGTTTTAATTTATAATCTGGTTTCGATATTACTATTGAATCATCATCCATATTATATTTTATACCCATTTCATTCATCTTTAAAAGTAAAGCCTCAATGTGTTCTGGTATTATATTCGAAATTTTTAAATTTTCCCCAACTAAAGCGCCTGCTATAACATAAGTGCCTGCTTCAATTCGATCTGGTATTACTTCTGTATAACAACCTTTTAACTTTTCAACTCCTTGAATTCTTATTTCACTAGTACCAGCACCTTTTATTTTAGCTCCCATTGCATTTAAAAATGTTGCTATATTTACGATTTCTGGTTCTTTGGCTGCATTTTCTAGGATTGTCAAACCTTTTGCTTTAACCGCCGCAATGATTGTATTAACTGTAGCCCCTACACTTGGCATGTCCAAATAAACATGTCCACCAACTAACCCTTCTGTTTGAATACAGTAATGATTGTCTTTTTCATCAACAACTCCCCCAAGAGCTCTTAATGCTTTAAGAGTTTGATCAATAGGTCTTGCTCCTATAGCACACCCTCCTGGGAAAAACATTTCCACTTTCTTAAATTTAGATAATAAAACTGGCATGAAATAATAAGATGCACGCATTTTTTTTGATAAATTTTCTGGAATTTCTTTATTTACTAGTTTTTTATTATCAATTACCATGACATTATTATCAAATGAAACTTTTGCACCCAAATATTCTAAAATCTCCTTAAGAACAAAAATGTCATTTACTTCAGGGACATTGTCTATTGTTACAACTCCATCTGAAAGTAAAGCAATTGGAATAAGCGCCAAAGCGCTATTTTTAGCCCCACTTATTTTAATTTCTCCTGTTAATAATTTGTTACCTTTTATCTTTAGTTCCACTTTAAAACCTCCTAAATTATTATATGATAATCAGTTTTTTCCTCTATTTAGAAATTCGATATAATAATCAATTGTTTCTTTTACTGCTTTTTCACCGGCATTAATTATTTTCCTTGGATCATAGATATCACTATTTTGATTCAAAAAAATTCTAACATCTTTAGCCCATGCAACTTGTAGTGCTGTATTTATATTAAGCTTTGCAATTCCTTCATTGATTGCACGATGCAAAGTTTCTTCTGGTATTCCACTCCCACCATGTAAAACCAATGGAATTTTTGTAGCATTTTTAATATCTCTGATACGCTCAAAACTAATTTTCGGTTCTGATAAATAAATTCCATGTAAACTTCCGACTGCTGGTGCTAAAGCATCTATACCTGTTTCATTCACATATTTAATGGCATCTACAACTTCTGTATAAATTGCTTCTGATGAAGTGAGTCCAATATGCCCAATTTCGCCTTCAACTGAAACATTCCTTTTATGGGCATATGCAACAACACTTTTAGTAATTTTAATATTTTCATCGATTGAATTTTTAGTTAAATCAATCATAACCGAAGTAAATCCTGCTTCAATTGCCTTAGTACAACTTTCAAATGAAGAACCATGATCTAAATGAATTACTACTGGTATTGTTATCTTAAGATCATCAATAAGAGCCTTAGTCATTTGTACAACGGTGTTATAACCTCCAATATGTTTGATTGCTCCTTCACTTACCCCTAAAATAACCGGATTTTTCTTGCTTTCACATTCTTCTAATATATATTTTGTCCATTCTAAATTGTTTATATTAAATTGCGGTATTGCTTTTCCTTCTTTTAGGGCTTTATTTAATAAGTCATTCATATTAACTAACATATTATCACCAATTTAATTATATCGTTTTTAGTTAAATTTTGCAAACAAATAAAAAATCCTATTTAAGGATTTTATTTACAATTGTTTCTAAAAAAGATTTGTACTTTACATTTTCTTTGCCATTTAAACATACAGAAGGGAATAAAATACACCACCAATTGTCACCTTCACCATTACCTAAAGTAATTAAAACCGATTCATAGTAACCCTCGCTATAATTTTTTCCTTTATATTTTTTAGCAGGAAAGTAATTTAATCCAAAATTAGACTTAGATTTATAACTCACATTATTAGTTGTCAAAAATGTATCAATTTTATTAGAAACATTATCTAAATTTGAACTAATTTGTTCCCTTGCTTCATTAATATTTTTGACATCTTTTAAAATATTTTTAAACTCATTTTGAACTATTTTTACAACTTCTTTTTTTATTCTTTGATCATATTCACTATTTGAATTAGCTAATACTCTTATCCTTAAAACTTCATTTTTACTGTAAAAACCAAATATAATTAAAACTCCAACAATAATTAGTAATATTTTTTTCATTATTTCACCTAATACATAATGTACATATTTAAAAAAATTATACAAAAAAATTATTAATTTTTATTAATAATTTTATTTGTGATATGATTCATTATTTATTATTTTAAATGTTCTATATATTTGCTCAAGTAATATTAATCTAAATAGTTGATGAGGAAAAGTTAATTTTGAAAAAGAAAGCTTGTAATTACTTCGATTTTTTATACTTTGATCTAATCCATAAGAACCCCCAATAACAAATGTAATATTACTATATTTAATTTGAGTTAGTCTTATTTTTTCTGCAAATTCTATTGAATCTAATTCGTTACCATCTACTTCTAAAGTTATTACATAATCCTTATCTGAAATATGTTTAAGAATTAAAGAACCTTCACTTGCTAAAGTATCATTTAAATTATAGTCAAAGTCTTTAACTTCTATTATTTCTATTTTTGTATACTTTTTTATTCTTTTAAGATATTCTTCAACTAATGTAATTAAAGATTTTTCTTTTATTGAACCAACACATATTACTTTTATCATAGTTCAATTAACTCTCCATGCTCATTCTGTTTACCTATCAAGATTTTTTCCACAACTTGATTATAACTTGTTAATGTTTCTATTAATTCATTTAATGCTATTTCTGGATTATTATTTGTTTCACTAAGATGAGCCAAAATAATTGTTTTTGTTTGATTACCTATTAATTGATGTAAATAATAAGATGATGATTTATTTGATAAGTGCCCTTTATCACTTAATATTCTTTGTTTTAAATAATAAGGGTAAGGTCCGTTCATAAGCATTTCAATATCATGATTGCTTTCAAAATAATAAAGTTTCTTATTTTCTATCATTTTTAGGTTTTTTTCACTTATATAACCTGTATCTGTTATATAAACTAATGTATTTCCAATTTTATCATCAAATAAAAATCCATATGATCCTAATGCATCATGAGATGTTGGAATTAATGTTAAATTATAATCAGCCAATTCAAGTTCTTCCAAAAACATTAAATTATTTATTCTAAAAATTTTGGATATTTCTTGATATGATTCACGACTCAAATATACTACAGGATTGTATTTTTTAGCAAAAACTCTTAATCCTTCTATGTGGTCTTTATGAGAGTGGGAAATAAATATTCCTTTAATTTCTTTAGGATTAATTCCAATTTCTTTTAAAGCTGTTTCAACATAAAGGCAACTGTTGCCAATGTCTATTAGATATTTATTTCCGTTAATCTCAATATAAGCTGTATTTCCTTTACTACCACTAGAAAGCGAACAAAACTTTATCATCGTTTATAGAATGTCCAAGGTGAAATTCTATTCCAAGCCCCTTCCCACACTTCAAAATGAACATGTGGTCCAGTTGACATACCTGTAGTTCCGATATAGCCTATTACTTGGCCTCTTGAAACATTTTTTCCAACTTTGGTCGTTGCTGCAAATTCACGCATATGAGCATACAAAGTATAATATCCATTATTGTGATTAATTATTACATAACATCCATATGCTCCAGAACATTTTGCTACATAAATTGTACCATTGTTGGCTGCATAGATTGGTTTACCATAACCTAAACCAGCAATATCAATTCCTTTATGGAATTCTCGAACACGAGTTACAGGATTGATACGCCATGCATAATCTGATGTTATACGATATCCGCTATCTGTTGGCCATCCCCAAATTTTAAGACTACCAACATTAGGAACACGCTTTCCACCAATAACCCATATTTCACTTGTAGGTGGCTTAAGCTCTTCATTACTAATTGGAGAAACATATGTTATTACCCCATTAACGCTTTTTACTTTTTGTGAAACTCTATTAATACCATTTTGTCCAACTTGAACTTTTTTGGTAGTTCCTTCTAATAATGTCAAATCAGTTTTTTCTTCAACACTGAAACGAGTTTCAACATCTTCTACTAAATACGTTGCTTTTACAATATCTAGTTTTGTATTAATTGTTTTTGTAGTAACAACTTGTCCAGCATAAAGTAAACTTTGAGCACTTTTAATATCTGGATTAGTAATCAAGAATTCTTCAATTGATATTTCATTTGCATCAATTATTGATTGAATAGTATCTCCAGCTTTAACTATGTATTTTTTATATTGTTGATTATCACCAAACAACAAATATTGTGAAAGCTCAAGTTCATCGGCATAAATTTTTTCAGTAACCGGTATTTTTTCTTCTTTCGTCGTTATTTCATTATCAATGTAAACATCTTCAATTATTTCGCCAGTAGTTACAATTTCTTCCTGGTCGTTATTTTTAAATTTTTCATACTTTTCTTTACCAACAAGGGTTTCAATTACTTGCTCTATAGCATTTGAAAACATTTCTTTACTAGTCACATAAACGATTAAATCTTTTTCATCTTCTGTTCTTGCTGATATTTTAACACGATAACCTTTTATAGAAAATGCATCTTTTTCATTTATTTTGTCATAAATTTCTTTAGCAGAACTAATTTTTTCTTTAAATGATACGCTTTTAACTATTTCTAATTCTGTTGGGGCATAGATGGTATCAACTTTATACTTCTTTTTAATTTCGCTACCTTTTTGGTCAATAAATTCTTCTAATTCTTTCTTTGATTCAATAGTGCCAATCAATTCTGATTTCAAATAAACATTGTAATATACATGCGGTTCAGAACTTTTTCTATTAAATAAGCCAAGATATATAATTAGGGCAGCAACCATTAATATAAAAATTATTTCTAATACTTTTTTCATATTTCCTCTATTCTTTTTCATAACCAAAATCTTGGAATGTGCTTGTATTTCTATGATAAATTAAATCAATACTCTTAGTTGGTCCATTACGATGTTTTGCAATAATTAATTCTGCTTTACTTGTATTCTCATCTATTGCTTTTTCTTTATCATAGTAATCTTCACGGAATAAGAAAGCAACAATGTCAGCATCTTGTTCGATTGAACCAGATTCCCTTAAGTCACTCAAAAGTGGTCTTTTGTCTTCTCTTCCTTCAACTCCACGTGATAACTGAGCACACGCAACAACTGGAATATTGAGTTCCATTGCTAAAATTTTTAATGAACGTGAAATTTCTGAAACTTCTTGTAAACGATTCCCGGCATATTTAGCATTTCCAATTACTTGTTGTAAGTAATCTATTATAACTAAATCTAAGCCATAATTTGAACTCGCAAGTCTACGGCATTTTGCACGAATCTCTCCAATTGGCATACCAGGAGTATCATCAATAAATAAATTGGTCTCTGCCAAACGGCTTACAGCTTCATCAAAGCGTTTCCAATCATTATTTTCTAATTTGCCATTGCGAATACGATTGCCATCAATTTGCCCAACTGATGATATCATTCTTTGAGCCAACTGTTCAGCACCCATTTCCATGTTAAATAGTGCAACTGTTTTTTTGGAATTGATTGCAACATTTGCTGCTAGATTTACAGCCATAGCAGTTTTACCCATACCTGGACGAGCAGCTAAAATGATTAATTGTGTTGGCTGAAATCCAGAAGTTAATTTATCCAAATCATAAAAACCTGTTGGTAATCCTGTAATTTCTCCTTTATTCTTAGCAAGTTGTTCCAAATCCGACCTTGTTTTAAACAAAACATCTTGAATTGATCTAAATTCTGTTCCTTTTCTGGTTTTACAAACCGACAAAATTTGCGATTCTGCGCTATCTAAAACCTCTGTTATATCATTATTTGTATCATAAGCTGCAGCTGAAATTTTATTTGTGACATCAATTAATCTTCGTAACACTGCTTTTTGCTCAACAATTTTTATATAAGTATCGACATTAGCTGCTGTTGCAACACTATTAATTACTTTTGCAAAATATTCAACATCACCAATTTGTTTAAGCCAGCCACGATTTTCAAGTTCATCAACAACAGTTGTTGTATCAATCGGAATTCCTTTTTCTGTCAAATTGGATATTACTGTAAATATTTTTGAATTAGCATCTGAATAAAAATGTTCAGCAGTTAAGCTTTCTAAAACTTTTTGTAAAGCATATTTAGTTAAAAACATACTGCCAAGTACAGCTTGCTCAGCTTCAATATTGTTTGGAACATTTCGTTCTATCACAAAATCACCTACTTTTCTTTTTTTATTTCAATTTTTAAATCTGCTACAACCTTTTTATGTAGCTCAATTTTTAATGTATGAAATCCTAATGATTGTATTGGAGAAGTAATTATTACTTTCTTCTTATCAACCAAAAATCCTTTTTCTTTTAATGCTTCAACAATCTGCTTTTGACTAATACTGCCAAAAACCTTGTCTTGAGCCCCAGCTTTTAGTTCAAAATTAAGTACTAATTTTTCAATTTCTTTTTTTGCTTCTTCAGCTTCTTTAATTAGCCTAGCCTCATTATCTTTTTCAGATTTAACATCACTTTTTAACCTCTTAATACTATCTTCTGTTGCTAAAACGCCTAATTCTTTTTTTATTAAAAAGTTATTACCATATCCATCTTTTACATCAATTATATCATGTCTTTTTCCTTGCCCTTTAACATCTTTTAATAAAATTACTTTCATATAATTTCACCTACCGTTTTTCTTATTTTTTCTTCGGCTTCAACCAAAGTTCCCTTTAAAGTCCCAGCAGCAGACATAAGCGTTCCGCCACCACCAAGCTTTGCTGCAAGCTCTTGTGCATTATAATTACCTATACTTCTAATGCTAATTTTTATTGTATCCTTATCAACAAAACCTAAGCAAAAAGATAATTCAATGTTTTTAAAGTGTAATAGTTCGTCTGCCACTTGAGCGAGTTCTGATGCCTCATAAATACCTTCATTAAGGACACAAATGCTTACTATGTCACGATAAACATAACTATTTTTTAACATTTCATTTCTTTTTAAAATGTCTTCTCTCGATTCTCTTAAAATGCTCTGTTTTAAAATTAATGAAGCTCCAAGTTCAACTAAAATGCCGGCAGCTTTATATGTATCTGGTGTTGTTTTAAAATTAAATGAATTAGTATCAATTTCAAGACCAGCTAACATCAAAGTAGCTAAATTTTGATCTATTTTATAATTGATATGCTTAATATAAAATGTCATAAGTTCAATTATACTGGATAAATTGCTATTTACATAAGTCATTTCAACATTTTTTATGTAATCATCACCCTTTACGTGATGATCAATTACAACAACATGTTTATATATTGAAAGGGCTTTTGGTTCTTCCACATATACAAAAGAATTAGTATCTAATATAACTAACAATGTATTATCATAGTCATAACCATTAAAATCATTTGTCAACAAACTATTGTCAAACAATTCTTCTACTTTTTTAACATTGGAATTTTTTTCAGTTAAAAAAACATTAGATTTTTTTTTGAATTTACGAGCTATTTGGCATAACAAAATTGATGAAGTCAAACCATCTAAATCTGCATTCTTATGACTCATAATTAATATATTATCGTATTCCTTGATTTTTTGAGTTAATTTTTCAAATACTTCAAACATTAAATCACCTAATATAATTATACTATATTTAACTAAACATTGCTAATCTTATCAGCAACTTCTTTAATTTTATTTAACCTATGATATACCCCTGATTTGGTAATCTTTTTTGATGTTTCTATACTCATTATTCTACTTAAATCCGTGAGTGAAACTTCTGGATATTTTTTTCTATATATGGCAACTTCTTTTTCTTTATCACTCAAAATTTCTAAACTTGCATACTTTTCAATTTTCTCGATAGCCTTTATTTGATCATATGCTGTACTTATCATTTTATCGACATTTGCTTGTTCACAGTTATTAAGGCGATTAATCATATTTGCATTATCACGATAAATGCGAATATCTTCAAAATATAAAACCGCTTTTGAAGCCCCTATAATTTTTAAAAAGTCACTTATTTTTTCGGCTTCTTTAACATAAATCATATAATTATTTTCTCTTTTTACTGTTTTGGCATTTATATAATATTGTTTCAAAAGTTTAATAATAAAATTAGCATATAATAAATTGTCTACTGTAAACTCTAAATGATATCTTGATTTTTGAGGATCATTTATACTTCCTTTTATTAAAAATAGTCCTCTTAAATAAGCTTTTATTTGTTCTTCATCTGCTACTAAATATTCCTTAGGAACAATTTCTATGTTTAAATCTTTAGTTATAAAATTTACTTCTTTTAGTTCCAAAATATATAAGTAATTTTTACTGTAATTATAACCTTTTCGAACAACAATTTTTGGTTGAATATCATATGTTTTATTTATTAATCGATAAATTCTTTCTGCTACTAAAATATTTTCAGTTGTTATACGAATACAATTATTATCACGATAACTATTTCTAATAATCGCTGAAAGTTCTGATATTTCTTCAATATTTTGAGTTTCTAGATTACATAATTCATTTTTAACATTACTAGTAAATGTCATTATAAATCACCTGCTACTATTATACTATAAAGTTTTTAAAAAACAGAGAAAAAATTCCCTGTTTTATTTATAATATGTCTTTTTTATATAATTTGCTGCAATAGCAGCTTCTCCTACCGCTGTTGTTAACTGATATAAATCTTTCTTAATAGCATCTCCAATTGCAAAAACACCACTTATATTTGTTTCGCAATTCTTATTTACTATTAAATAACCATTATCGTTTTCTAAATCAATGTTGCTATTAACATTAAAATTTGGCTCATACCCAACGTTTATAAAAGCTCCAGATACTTTAATCTCTTTTTCCTCGCCTTTTACATCTAATAATAAACTATTTAATACTTCTTCGCCAATAAATTCCTTGACATTTGATTCATAAATAATCTCAACATTTGGCATGTTTTCTACTTCTTTAATAGTTCCAACTTCAACTTTTAAAAAGAGCTTTTTACAAATAATATAACACTTATTTACTATTTTTGATAAATATATTGCACTTTCTAATGCACTGCTACTTCCGCCAATAACTGCAACATTTTTACCTTTAAAGAAAAAACCGTCGCATACAGCACAATAGCTAACTCCATGACCAAGCAATCTATCCTCGCCTGGTATTTTAAGCATACGTGGTACTCTGCCAGTTGCAAGTATTAATTGGTTGCATTCATACTCTTTACCTTTTGTTTTAATAATTTTTTTATTATCCAATGTTACTTCAATAACTTCTTCATTAAAATAATCAATATTTAAATCTTGAACCTGTTTATATATGTTTTTTGCTAGCAAAGAGCCATCTGCTTCCAAAAATCCGGGATAATTCTTGATATTTTTAGTGTTATTTAATTGACCACCTGGAATACCTTTTTCTAAGAGCAAAACGTCAATATTAAAGCGTTTTAAATAAATTGCTGCCGTCATTCCTGCTATCCCGGCACCAATTATGATAACATCTCGTTTTTCCATATTTTCTCCTATTCATTGTAATTTGCATCTGGATTGTGATTTAAAAATCCTTTTATAATAAATACTAATCCTACAACAACTAATAATCCTGATACTATTTGAGCAATTTTTAAACCATTAAACATAAGTGCATCGGTACGTAAACTTTCAATTAGAAATCTTCCTATTCCATACCAAATCATATAAAATCCTGCAATCTGTCCTACTTTAGTTTTCTTTCTTCTCCTAATAATAAGCATTATTATTAAACCAATTAAATTCCATAAAGACTCATATAAAAAGGTCGGATGATAATATGTTCCATTTATATTCATACCATTTATTATGAAGTTTGGTAGATGATATGATTTTAATGTTGCCAAAGTTGTAGCAGGGCCATGAGCTTCTTGATTAAAAAAGTTCCCCCAACGACCAATTATTTGACCAACAATCAAGCCAACTGCTGCCATATCCATAATTCTGATTGGATTAAATCCATGCTTTTTTGAATAAATAATTATAAAAATTAAGCCAAACAAGACCCCACCATGGATAGCGAGTCCACCTTCCCAAACTTTAAAGATATCAACCAAATTATTAGCATACATATCCCAACTAAAAATAACATAGTAAAGTCGAGCTCCAATTATTGCAATGGGAATGGTATAGAAAAACATATTTATAATAAATTGATCTGGTATATTAAATCTTCTAGCTTCTCTTAAGAGTAAATAACCGCCTAACAGAAAACCTATAAATAGCATTATTGAATACCAATATATTTGAACAAATCCTAAATCGACTAAAATTGGATTCATATTATCATCTCTTTCACAATAAAATTATACTATTTTTTACTTCGCATTTCAAACAAAATATCGCGAAGTTCGGTTGCTCTTTCAAAATCAAGATTCTTAGCAGCTTCCAACATTGCTTTCTCAATTTCAGCAATTAATTTTTCTTTTTCATACTTGCTTAAACTTTCTTCTTTTTCTACTTTTTTCTCTAAATTATTACTTATAACCTCTGGAATAGCTTTAATAATTGTTTTAGGTATTATTCCATTTTTTTCGTTATAATCTTCTTGAATTTCACGACGACGATTTGTTTCTTTTATTGCTATATTCATAGCCTCACTAACAATATCTGCATACATTATTACTCTACCATTTGCATTTCTTGCGGCACGACCAATTGTTTGAATAAGCGAACGATCACTTCTCAAAAACCCTTGTTTATCTGCATCAATAATACAAACTAAGCTGACCTCCGGAATATCAAGACCTTCACGAAGTAAGTTAATTCCAGCTAAAACATCATATTTACCAAGTCTTAAATCTCGTATGATTTGAAGACGCTCTAGTGTTTTTATTTCACTATGCAAATAAGCAACTTTAATATCCAGCTTTTTCAAGTAATTTGTAAGTTCTTCTGCCATTCTAATTGTCAAAGTTGTAACTAAAGTTCTCTCATTATTTGATATTTGTTTATGTATTTCGCCAATTAAATCATCAATTTGATTTTTTGAATCGCGCACATCAATTATTGGATCTAAGAGTCCTGTTGGACGAATTATTTGCTCAACAACTTGATTATTTACAAGCCCAAGTTCATAATCTCCTGGTGTCGCTGATATATATATTACTTGATCAAGCTTTTCAGTGAATTCTTCAAACTTTAATGGGCGATTATCCATTGCACTTGGAAGACGGAATCCATAATCAACCAAAACCTTTTTTCTTGCTTGATCACCATTATACATTCCTCTTATTTGGGGAATTGTAACATGCGACTCGTCAATCACAAGCAAAAAATTTTTTCTAAAAAAATCAATTAATGTTGTTGGTGTTGCCCCTGGCTCTTTTAAGGCAAGTGGACGCGAATAATTCTCAACGCCATGGCAAAATCCTGTTTCAAGAAGCATTTCCATGTCATAATTAGTTCTTTCTTCAAGTCTTTGTGCTTCTAAAAGCTTACCATTTTCTTTAAAATATTTAAGTCTTTCTGCTAATTCTTCTTTGATATTATTAACTGCAATTTTAATTTTGTCTTCACTTGTTACAAAATGACTGGCAGGAAATATTGATATTGTCTTTTTTGATGCAATAACCTTACCTGTTATAACATCAATTTCATAAATGCTTTCTACTTCTTCATCAAAAAAATCAATGCGAATAGCTTTATTATGTTGATTAGCAGGAATTATTTCCAAAACATCGCCTTTTACTCTAAATGTTCCTCTCTTAAAATCTATCTGATTTCTTTCATAAAGCATTTCCACAAGCTTAATTAGTATATCATTACGATTAACAATATCCCCAACAGTTAATGTTAATATTTTGTTTTCATACTCTTCAATTTCACCTATTCCATATATGCAGGAAACAGATGCAACAACTATTGTGTCTTTGTTACGCAAAAGTGAAGATGTAGCAGAATGTCTAAGTTCATCAATTTCATCGTTTATAGATGCATCTTTTTCAATATATGTATCTGTTTTTGGTACATATGCTTCTGGTTGATAATAGTCGTAATATGAAACGAAATATTCTACATGATTTTCTGGAAACAATTCTTTTAATTCAGCATATAATTGACCAGCCAAAGTTTTATTATGAGCAAGCACTAAAGTAGGTTTGTTAACTTGTGCTATTACATTTGCAATTGTAAAGGTCTTTCCTGTTCCTGTTGCTCCAAGTAAGACTTGATGCTTTTTTCCTTGTTTTAAACCACATACGAGTTCTTCTATTGCTTTTGGTTGATCGCCAGCTGGTTTATAATTGGATATTAAGTTAAACATAATTCACCTCTTTACTTATATATTGCATTAATTAATCAAAGATATTCTATCATTTTTATTATAATATAACAAGAATTTTTGATATAATTAAATCGAGATGATTTAAATGGAAGAATTAATTGATGCTTTAGATAAATTTGGCAATAAAACGGGAATTATAAAACGGAAAAGCGAAATAAAGAAAGATGGTGATTATCACCGTGCAATATCAGTTCTAATTATCAATGATAATAATGAAATATTGATGCAAAAACGAAGTCAAAACAAAAAATTTTATCCTAATCTTTGGAGCTTATTTGTTAAAGGACATATTCAATCAAAAGAAGATCCTATTAGTGCATGCATAAGGGAAATAAAAGAAGAACTTGGTATAATTGTTAGAGAAGAAGAATTGAAATACTTATATACAATTAAAGAAGAAAAAAGAGAAAATGATTATATAGAAAATATATTTTTTGATACATATATTTTAAAAAAAAATATTGATTTAAAAAAAGTAATAATTGAGAAAGATGAATTATCGGATGTTAAATATATTACAGTTTCTAAAGTATTAAAACTAATAAAAAAGAAAGATAAAAGTCTAGCTCCAAACAAACAAGATTATGAAATAATATTCAAAAAAATAAAGACCATAAATTAAATTATGGTCTTTTATTTACTTATGTATTTTAAATATTATTTCATACATATCTTCAAAATCTAGTTTTTCAAAAGTTGTTTTATAACCCAAATCCTCAAGATCTTTTTGACATTTTTGAATAACTTCTAATATTTTACTAAAATCACTATTTTTAATTGGAACTTTTATAGTATCAGCTTCTGCTGGCAATTTATCAACAATTTCTTCTAATTCAATTTTTTCAGTTTCTTCTGGGACTATTTTAGTTACTTCAAATTCTGGAATTTCTTTTACAGAATCGCTATCTTTAGAAATACTTTCCTCAATATTTTCGTCTTCACTTTTTTCAGAAAAATCTACAGTACTAATAATATTTGGATTATTTTCTAAATCATCGATTATTCCACCTGTTGGAATATTTATTTTATTTTTACTGCCTGAATCATGTTTAATTATTTCTTTGGGCTCTTCACTAAAAGCATTTACATCTTCAATCTCTGATTTAGATGGCAATAATTCTTCCACATTAAATGGATTATCATCAAAATCAATGATTTCAATTTCTTCATTTGAAGCAGGTTGCTCTATTTTATTATTTTCCATTTTTCCAATTTCTTCTTCAGTTCTCTTTACGGTTAATCTTTCTGCAATAATTTTCTTTAATAATTGACGTTGCATTTCTTTATTTTCCAATTTTAATAAAGCTCTAGCATGTCTTTCTGAAATTTCGTTTCTTAACAAAGCACTTTGAACATCTCTATCAAGTGATAATAATCTTAATTTGTTAGCAATCGTTGATTGATTTTTGCCCAATCTTTGTGCTAATTGCTCTTGTGTCACATAACCAGCATCCAAAATTCTTTTATAAGATAATGCTTCCTCAATGGAATTCAAATCTTGTCTTTGTAGATTTTCAATAAGCGCTACTTCCATACTTTCACGATCATTCATTTCAACAATCATACAAGGGATTTTATGCATTCCAATTTTTTCACAAGCTCTATATCTTCTTTCACCCATAACAATTTCATACTTTTCACCTAATGGTCTAACTGTTATAGGTTGCAAAACTCCATGAGCACGAATTGATTCTGCAAGTTCAGACACATCATCATTAAATGCTTTTCTTGGTTGAAATCTATTTGGAACAATTTTTTCTAATTCAATTTCTACAATTTTAGAATCACGGTTCATAAACATCCCTCTTTATTCTATATTTATATTACTATATTATTTAATTTTTATCAAGATTTTTTTTCAAAAAAAAGAGGCTTACCAACCCCATCTTTTTACATGATAACTTGTTTTTTTATTTGTAATTGCATTGGTTCCTTCTTCGGTTTCAAAGGCTAAATCTATATGAACTGTTTCGTTTTGTCTCCACTGCTTTCGCATTGTATAACCTGTATCTAAAACAACTCCCAATAGTTTTTTATATCTGTTATTTGTTATTTCAATAATTGTTCCACAAGGAAATAATGTTTTATCGGCTGCAAGAATACTAACTTCACCATAAACTGAATCTGTATATATTATGCCATTTTTAGTGAGACTCCAATTCTTCTTATTTTCAGTTTGACAAGCAACATAACCTTCTTTATTACATCCGTAACAATCTGGCCCATATCCCGTTAAAACACCTTTATAATCAGGATTTTTATGTGTTCCAACTTGTAAAACTTGATTAACCGGCTCTTTTTTAATTACTTCTTCACCATTAACTATTGTTGAATAACCATATTCTCCTTTTGCAAGAACAAGTTCTTCACCTTCAGAGTATTTTTCAGAATAAACATATTGCGTTTCATAATCAATTATTTTTATTTCTTCTTTAGGAGCCGAAGAATAATTAAAAATATTAGAAAGTCCAATTAATATTATTCTTAACTTATTTAGTATCATATTCTTCTCCTTTTATACCAAAAAATTCTATAGCGTTATTGTTTAACTTATTTAAAATTGTTAATTCATCTAAATTTCTAATTTCTGCCAGTTTGGTAACAACATATTTTAGATTAGTTGAATCATTTTTAGTGCCTCTTACAGGTTCTGGAGCCAAATATGGGCTATCTGTCTCTAATAATATTTTACTCAAATCTACATTTTTAGCAACTTCTATTAATTTTTTACTATTTTTGAATGTTATGGCCCCACCAACACCAATTAAACACCCGATTTTTACAAACCTTTCTGCCATTTCTAAACTTGATGAAAAGCAATGGATATCTGCTTTTACGTTATATTGGCTTATAATTTCAAAAGTATCTTGGATTGCATCTCTAGAGTGAACTATAACCGGTTTGTTATATTTTTTAGCAAGTTTTAGTTGCTTTATGAATAATTCTCTCTGTTTTTCTTTGTTATCAGTTCTCCAATGATAATCAAGTCCAATTTCACCAATTGCAACTACTTTAGGATTTTTTAAATATTTTTCCAAAATTTTTAAATCCTTATCATTAATTTCGTCAATGTTTTCTGGATGATAACCAACAGCAGCATAAAAATTAGAAAACTTCTCTGCCATTTCAACTACTAATTCATTGGTTTCTTCATTAATGCCATTATTAATTATTAGACACTTTTCTAGTTTGTTTATTATTTCTTCAATATTTTCATACTCTAATTTATTAATATGTGCATGTGTATCTATAATCATTTCTTACCTCAAAAAATAGTTATACCGAAGTATAACTATTATTTTCTACAACATAATAAATATCTTACTATAAAAAATAGCAATACTACTAAATAAATAATATCAATATTTTTATAGTCAGTCAACACACTACCTAAAACCAAAAAAGCAAAACCTACTAAAAATAATATTGTAGTTACTACTTCCTTACTTTTATTAGTAATCATGTATATTTCCCCTATTTCCTAAATTATTGTAACATAAGGGTTTAACTATATCAATTAAATAAATTCGTCATTTTACAACAATTTACACAGTCTTATCTATTCTCATAAATAACGGTTTTGCCTCATTTAATTTTTGGCCAAATTTCAATGTCTCAAACATACTTATATCATCATTATCAACATTTAATTGTTCAAAAATATTTGATGCAGTTGTTGGTAAGAATGGTCTTAATGCAACTGCTCCATGTTTAATGCATGCAAGTAAATTGTAAATTACTGTTTCTAATCTTGATTTGTCTTCTTCTTTTGCTAAAACCCAAGGCATCGTTTCATCAATATATTTATTGCATTTTCTAAAAAGTTCGATAATAGCTTCTAATGCTGCTGGAATATCTAATTTTTCAATATTAGCATCAACTATTTTTGGTAATTCTAATGCATAATTAATTAATGCTTTGTCAAGGTCATTTAATTCGTTTTGTGTTGGAACAACACTATCAAAATATTTCTTACACATTCCAAGTGTACGATTTACTAAGTTTCCTAATACATTAGCCAAATCTCCATTTGTACGGGCAATTAAAGCCTCTTCTGTAAAATTACCATCACTACCAAACGGAACTTCACGAAGCAAGAAATAACGAACAGCATCAACCGAATATTCATTTATATATTCCCTTGGATCACGATAGTTTCCATTGCTTTTTGAAATTTTTCCGCCATCAATTACTAACCACCCATGCCCAAAAACTTTTTTAGGTAGTGGCAAATCAAGTGCCATTAACATAATTGGCCATATAATTGTATGAAATCTAACTATTTCTTTACCAACTATATGTAAATCAGCTGGCCAGAATTTTTT
>CACXGO010000040.1 GCA_902767245.1 uncultured Erysipelotrichaceae bacterium | reverse complement strand
TAATCATAAAGATTAGAAGTAATAAAATGATAGAAAGATACTTAAGAATTTTTATTACAAAAACTCTCTTTGTCATTTTATCAAACCTCCTTTCTTCTTTTGAAAGAAATAAAGGTAGATACTTTTCTTCTAAGTGTTCCAGAGTAATTATATTTAATAAGTAATACATAATCAAAAGAGTAAAACCTTAAATTTACTCATTATCTTTATCAAAAAAATTCTTTTCTTTTAATAAAATCTCATTTTCTATGTTAAAATATTGCATAAGGAAGTGATAATATGAAAAAACTAACAAATACTGAAAAGATTGCTTTAATAAAAAAATATTATAAGAAAAAGCCAATGTTTTTAGAATTAATTTTAGAAAATTATGAGAATTATAATATGTATATCTGCATAAACGAATTTAAGAAAAATGATAGCTATAGATTAAGTTGGTTTGATCTTGATGAAATTGATGCTGATATTGAAAGATATATGTCATGTGCCTTTATTCCTTATAAAACGATTGATATTATTAAAAAGGTATTTTCAAATTATATAGTGGGTTTTGATTATCATGAAGAATTATTAACGAGTGAAAATATTGTAACTTTGAAAGCCAATATTACAACTAAAGCATCTAAAGAGATTGATGTTTCATTTAAAAAATATTTGCCTAGATCACTTGCACATCTTGATGATTTACTTATATTTATATTTAAAAATATGCCGAAGAAATATGAAGGAATTCTTTTTGAAATGCTTGCAGCATTAGCTAATAATGTAGAAAGATATGAGTATAAAAAAGAATTTAAATTTGATTTATTTAGAGGTAATATTGATAAACTTTTTAGTCCTCAAATATGCGAAAGAGGTAAAAAATATTATGAAGAATCATTTGTTAAATTTTTAGAGAAAATTGATGACAGGTATTTTGCGATAGTTGGTAATGAAAATAAGTATTTGACCATAATAAAATATAATCACAAGGGAAGAAAAATGCAGGTATATTGTTCATGTCCGTGTGAGTTTTATTGTAAACACATGTATGCTGTTATATTAGCAATCAGAGCTAAAGAATTTAACCGATTTTATAAAATTATATATAGAAATCCAGATAAAGATTTATTTGATAGAATTATGGATTTTAATTATTTTTTATGCATAGGCTTAGTCGAACAAAATTTTTTAATAATTAATCATTATGGTGAATTTGAATCAATACCTATTCTTGATATTAATGGTAGATATAATTGGGAGGTATTAGAAGATTCTGAAGATGAAGAACTTACAAAAGAAATTAAATATTTTTTAGATAATAAATAAAATGCTTTTTATTGTTTCATTTGCTTGTTGTTCACGCTTATGATATAATTAACTTGTAGGTAGCCCACAAAAGTGGGAGAACATCTAGAAAACTAGATATCTACCTTTGTTTTAGCAGACATTTAATTCAATGAATTAAGTGTCATTTTTTTATGGCTAAAACTAGTAGAGTTATTACTAACAAAATGAATGCAATGAGATTTAAAGATTTCAAAATGAAAGTTTTAATTTTCATGCAATCAAACCTCCTTTCTTCTTTTAAAAGAAATAAAGGTAGACACCAGATTCTAAATGTTCTGTTAGCATTATATTAAATCTAAGATCTACTATCAAATGAGTAAATCCTTAAATTTGCTCATTTTTCTTTTTAAAAAAAATCTTTTTTTTAATAATTTCAAAATTTATTCAAATTCACATATTAATAATATCTAATTTCTTTCTATGTTATAATATCTATATAAGTAGAGGAGATATAATTATGGCTTTTGATTATAAAAAAGAATATAAAGAATTTTATATGCCTAAGGATAAACCAAGTATCATAAAAGTACCTAAAATGAACTATATCGCAGTAAGAGGTAAAGGTAACCCTAATGAGGAAAATGGGGAATACAAAGAAACTATTGGACTTTTATACGCAATCGCGTTTACGCTTAAAATGAGTTATAAAGGAACACATAAAATTGATGGTTATTTTGAATATGTTGTTCCACCCCTTGAAGGATTCTGGTGGCAAGATGGAGTAGAAGGAATAGATTATAATAAAAAAGAAGAACTTAATTTTATATCTATTATTAGATTACCGGACTTTGTAACTAAAAAAGACTTTGATTGGGCCATAGAAGAAGCAACTAAAAAGAAAAAACAGGATTTCTCTAAAGTTGAATTTTTAACTTATGATGAAGGTTTATGTGTTCAGTGTATGCATATTGGTTCCTATGATGATGAGCCTACTACCGTTAATTTAATGCATGAATACATGAAAGAAAATGGATATGAGTTAGATATTACTGATAAAAGATATCACCATGAAATATATTTAAGTGATCCAAGGAAATGTGATGTGGGTAAACTAAAAACTGTAATAAGACACCCCATTAAATAAATATAATTAATACATATATAAGCAATACCATATAATCTAAAAAATATGTATAAAACCAAATATAATCAATTTCAGACCAAAATATTGGCATTTCAGACATATGTGAGAGAGATTGAGGCAGAAAAACAACGTTTTCATACAAGAAAGGTTGACGTTCAACTAATCTGGAGTGTGTCAACTGCCCTTAAAATGCCCAATGTAAACATTTTAAAGATAAAAAAATAAACAAAAAAATTCAAAACATTCATTGACATCTCTGAAGGGCAATGATAAAATTGAATTATAGGTGATTATATGATTGAAAAATTAACAAGTTTTACGATGACTAAAAATGAGTTCGATGGGAAGTATTGTAACAAAAATGAATATGATTCACCGGTTCCAATACATTTGACACATAATAAAAAGGTAAAAATTAAGAATGCTAAGGGTGAAAAAAACGAGGAGTATTATAGATGCCAGTTTATTTATTCAATAATTAATTCTGGTATGTATTCTAAAGATTATATAGGTGAAGAAATACAATTTCCAAAAGGAAACAAAAATTCTTCACCAATAAAATTTGATGCTGCTATTTTTGATGACAAAACTTGGTTTGAAAAATATGAAAATTGGCATAAAAATAATAGCCAAAGTGATTTGGACTGGTTACGAAAACATTTGATTTGTGTAATAGAATTTAAAAATGAGAATTCTAAAGAAATAGAAGTTGTATATAATCAACAGTTAAAACCTGCTTTAAAAGAAGTTGAATCGAGCTTTGCTATAGGTGTTATTTATGATGCGGAAAGGTTATACTTATTTAAAAAGAAAAATAATGTTTTTTTAAGATTCGATGAATCATTAAATTTGAAGGGCGATGAGAGTGGAATAAAAGATTTGTCCTTACATTTACCAGATTCATATAATAAAATACCAACATTTGAACAATTGAAAAGAAAAATAAACTCATATTATATTGATAGATCAAAAAGAACAATTGACGATTTGGAAATAATAAGCGGGATTTATAGTAAACAATTAACTGATGGTATTTCTAATATATTGCGGGTTATTGATAAAGTTGGTATGAAAAACACTCGTGGATATGAAATATTAATTCAAACACTAGCTCTAAAAATTTATGATGAAAAAAGAAATCAAAAGATGAATGCTATGCAAGAGAAAAAAGAATATCTGAGATTCTATAAAGACCAAGAGGAAAAAGAACCATTAGAGCGCCTGGAAAGTGTAAGCTTGAAATTTTTTATATCTGATTCAGAAAGAACTTTTTATACACTTGCTGATGAAAATGTTCAAGCATTTATTACCAGAATGAAGTCTTTGTACGCGGAAGCATCAAGAGAATATCATTATATACTGAATAGAACCATTAATGAAACAATAATATGGGAGAAAATTGAGCATATTAAAATAATTAGCGAAATAGTAGAACAGTTGCAAGATTATAGTTTTGTTAAATCTGAAAAGACAGATTTGTATCAACTTGTTTTTTACAAATTTGCTAATGAATTTTCTAAAACAGACAAAGGACAGTTTATTACACCAATACATTTGATAGAATTCCTTGTGAAAATAGTAAATCCTAAAAGAAGTGAAACAATAATTGACCCAACATCAGGAATTGCAGATTTTTTGTCTGTTTCATATGTTAATTCACATGGCGAATTGTCTGATGATAATTTGTATGGTGTTGATAATGATAGTGATATGGTAAGGTTAGCACAATTAAATATGTTACTTAATGGCGATGGAAATGCCAAGCTCGATTTTAAACCAGATAAGGGTTCAATTGTCTGGAAATTTGATGACCGCGACGAATTGGTTCAACTTAATCCTAAATTGCACAAAAATGGAAATTGGAACAATTGGAAAGACGAAACAAAACTTAAAGAATTTGATGTGGTATTAACAAATCCACCATTTGGTGAAGATAGAAAATATGAGCCCAAAAATGAAGCTGATAGAGAAATTATAGAAATGTACGAGCTATGGAATATCGCACGAAGTGGTAACTGGATAGATATGGGGCTAATCTTTCTAGAAAATGCCTATAGAATTTTAAAGGAGAATGGTAGAATGGGTATAATTCTTTCAAACTCACTTGCTTCTGTTGATAGGTGGAATGATGCTAGAGAATGGTTGCTAAAGCATATGAGAATAGTTGCCTTATTTGACTTGCCACCGGATATTTTCGCCGATACTGGAGTTAATACTACAATTATTGTTGCCTATAAACCAGAACTAAAAGAATTGCAGAAGCTTCAAAATGCAAATTATGAAATTTTTGTAAAAGATATAAAGAATATTGGCTATGAAGTTCGAACTTCAAAGAGAATTAAATATTTCAATCCTGTTTATAGAATTGATAGTAATACATTTGATATTATGGTTGATGAGGAAGGTAATCCTCAATTGGATGAGGATTTTACGGAAACAATTAAAGAGTTTAAAAAATGGTGTTTGGGCCAAGAAGATGAACTAAAAAAATTATTTTTGAATTAATCGAGGAATAATATGATAAAATATGATGATATAGTAAAAAATCAGTTTGTACTATCTCCACATCAATTACAATTGATGGAATATGCAAACAAGAACACTTTTAAACTATCAAGTTTACTATCAAGAAAACTAAAGAAAGTAGATAATGGTGTTGATATTGGTAGTAGTAATTATATGCGAAATTCAAAATATATGTTTCTGAAGACAAAAGCAGCTAATAAAACCAATTATATAATTGATTTATCTTCAAATGAGACTTTCGAGTTTATGAATCATAAGGCTTTCGTTGATCAAAATTTGAAAATTGGTGATGTCTTGTTGTCGAAAGATTCAAATATAGGAGAGTGCTGTATTTTAGATGACAATTATCCAAACATAATGATTGCGAGTGCATTTTACAAATTACCATTGGAAAAAAATAAATATTATATATTTTCTTTTATGAAAACTGATTATTATAAAAGCCAACTTGATTTGATGGTGCCACGTGGAGCCACTATAAGGCATGCTGGGACAAAATTTTTAGATTGCTTGATTCCTTTTCCTGATGGTGCAGATTCATTAAAAATAATATCTAAAATAGAAAGCATGACACAGGAAATTATAGAAAAGGAAAGGCAAATTAAAATAAATGAAAAATTGATATTTGAACTAATAGGGAAAGAGCTATTAAACAATTCTAGTGCTTCCGAGTATAAATTGCCTAGATTTAGAGATGTTTTTGAAAAAAACAGAGTGGACGCAGGATACTATTGTCAAGAATTTAAAAATACTAGTTCATTGATAAAAAATTACAAGTATGGGTACTCTAGTTTGGAAGAATTTGGGTACAAGATATCTAGAGGTCAAAATTTGCAAGTATCTTGCATAGGAAAGAGCATTGAGACTAATAAATATATAGAAGGATTTTATAAGATTGCTAAACCAACAAATTTATCTGATTATGGTACTGTTGATTCTTATAATTATTTTGGAAATAAAAACGAATTATCATTACTAAAAGATGGTGATATTGTTTTTTCAGCCGAGGGAACAATAGGCAAATGTGCAATGTTTTTTAATCTTGGAAATCAGCGTGTTATAACGAATATACATGGAATAATTCTCAACAAATTAAATCATAATATTGTTGAAAGTGGGTTTGTGTGCTGCTTTTTGAGATATTTAAGAAAGGTTGGATATTTTAATAATTTGTCAGTTGGTGGCCAAGGTGGGAGTATGGCAATGAAATATTGGAAAGATATTGTAATCCCTAGATTTCCAGAAAAAATAGTTAAAGAAATAAGCGAGCTATATTGTGGCTCTTATGAGAAGCAGATTGATGGTATTATTAATTTGGATAATCAAGTAAAATCTTTAAAGTGTTTTTTAAATAAAGCATTTGATCTTATTGTTTCTAAAGAAAATATAAAGTATGAGGAACTTGAAAGGATTATTGTAGAAAATGACTTCTAAAAAAACTTTATGATAATAAAAGAGGATTAATTGATTTAATCCTCTTTTAAAATAGCTCTAATTGTTCAAGTTGTTGTCCGCAACTAACAAGTATCATTTTTTTGATTGTTTCATATGATTTTGCAAATGAATTTGGTATTTCTAAAAGAGTAATACCTTTTTCTTTACATATCTCTGATTTTCTAGCATCACATTTTTCTCTTTCTAAATTACCAAAGTGTTCACCACCTTGAAGTTCAATAGCAACTTTTGGTATTAGATTTGAACCATTTATTTGATATAAAACAACATCAAATTCTAATCTTGATTTTTGCAAGATTGGATCATTGGAGAAAAGTGTTGCAAGTTTAACATTCCTTTTTGCTTGAAAAGTATTATTTACACTGCAAAAATGTGATATTGTTTTAAAAAATATGTCTTCATTTTTGCTTCCATTTGAGCTTCCAATTTGAATTGTATATGATTCATTAGGTGGAACTTCTACATTTCCTTTTTGAGAAACATATTTAGCTAAATTATATAAATCATCTTTTTTATCTTCTGATAGTTTTTCTAATGCTTCAACATCTGAAACAACAATTAAATTTTTCTTAGCTCTTGTAACAGCTACGTTTGTAATCTCTGAGTTGTTTTTAATCCAATCAAATGTTTTTTTACTTGTTTTAGGTGATATTGAGGTAGATATAATAATTGTATCTTTCTCGCCACCTTGCATTTGATGAATTGTTCCACATGTTATATCATTCATGTTATTTTCTTTGAGCATTGAATTTATTAAATTTTGTTGATTTTTAAATGGGGTAATAATTGCAATATCTTTTAGATTATTTCTTTTTACATAATCAATTATAGCTTTTGCTTCTTCATAGTTTTCATTTTTTAATTTTGAATTTATGTTTTTAACATTTATTAAAGATAGATTTCCTTCTTCTGATAAATATTCAAGATTAAGTTTTCCATTATAAAATCTTTTGTTTGAAAAATCTATTATTTTTTTACCACATCTATAGTGATAAGTAAGCATTATATCTTTAGATATATTATCATGCTTTCGCATTATATCTAAGATAGAGTATTTACTATAATCATAATCATTTGTGATTTTATATTCATCTTTTAATTGCTCATTTATTAAATCTTCTAACACAATTACTGGTTTTAATTGATTAGAATCTCCAACAAGTAATAACTGTTTTGCTCTTGCTATTGGAAGTAGAGCAGTTGCGCAGTTGCATTGTCCAGCTTCATCCATAATAACTATGTCAAATGTATGATTTGCTGTCCCTAATCTAGCAGATGAAATATTAGTTGTTATTATTACTGGAAATGCATCTTCTAATAATTTGATATTTTCATCGATCGTACACCATTTATTAAAGCTTGTAACACGCTCTTCAGTTTCTTTAATCTGACATATTTCAATTAGTGGTGCATATCTCGGTAATTTTAATTTACTAATATATTTAACTGATTCAAAATACATATATTGCTTGAATCTTCTATTTTCAGATACAGATGTAACTAAGCTTAATACATCTTTATTTGACACTTCTGGCATAACATCATATTGATCGATTAAAGCTTGAAGTTGTTTTTTGACATTTTGATATAGATGATTTGCATGATTATCTAGTGATTCAATTAGTTTTTTAGCACTATCAATTCTAGATTTTAGTTCTTTCTTTTCTTCATATATTTCAAGTTCAGCTAATAAATTTTTATTTGCTTCATTTGTTTTATCTTTAATATAGTTTAATTTTTCATCATTTGGTTCCATTCTTGGTTCATAACTATAAAGATTTAATATTCTTAGCGTTGATTTTGCAACCTCATCTCTGTTACCTAATCTAAGGTAAGGGAAGGGAACATCATCTTCTTCTCTATAAGAGAATGATAGTTTTTCTAATATTCCATCAATTGGTTTATTATTTGATGAACAAATTAAAGTTGTTTTTGAATTGAAAAATGCACTTAAAATAACATTTAGTATCGTTTGAGTTTTTCCAGTACCAGGAGGACCTTGAACATAGGTTATAGGATTCTTCATGGTATTATAAATTACTCGCATTTGATCGATGTTAACTTTGTTGTCATAAATAACAATGTTTGGTTCTTTTCTTCTACTACCAAATCTATTTGAATTACCGAAGAATGCTTTTAATGGATAATCGAGATTTCCTTTTTCTATTTTTTCTTCAATTACATTATATGTTGGTGCTAATGCAGCACTGACATTTCTTTGAAGAATCATGAATTCTGGCATTTGATTGATTATTTCGCCATTTTTCAAATTATCTCTTAATAATTCGGTGTATTCATTCAAATAATCTTTTAAATGATTAGTGATATTGTCAGCAAATTCTTGTGGATCAATATCTATATAAGAAGTTAAGGAATGCTTTTTATCTCTTATCAAGAAACTGCGATTAATTCTTGGAGTATCATCAATTGTTAATTTTTTATTTGATGGATTAAATCTAACATCATAGTATAATATAACGTATTTTTTGTTATCTTGATCAATTGATAGGAATGATAGAATGAGATAGTATACTTCTCCTTCTAATTTTTTTCCATCATAATTTTTGATATAGGCGATTACTTGTCTTTCTTGTTCTTCATTTAAAACAATTTGCTTTCTTTTTAACAAGACTTGTTTATCAACTCCAGTTATTAAGAAAGTATCTTTTTGAAAAGGGTCATTATCTAATTCATTACATTTCATGTAATATCTTAAAATATTATTATTGAAAGTTTCGTATTTTAACCAACTTGCATCTTCACGATTACGTTCGATTTTTCTTATTAATTCAGCTGGTGTTTCATAATTTGTGAATTCCAATAATCTGGCCGATTGAATATTATCAAAATAGATAGTAGCATCTAAACTATTAATTGACTTTTGATCGTTGAAGATATCAATGTATAACTTCTTTGCTTTTAAATCAATATCTTTTATTGCCATCCAATAGTAAGTTATTTCATTTTTATTATTTTTGTATGAAATATCTAGCCATTTTCCTTTTTTTATACTTTCAGATATTACCAATTCTGTATTTTTCATATAACCACCTATGATAATTTAATTATATCATAATTATTAGAAAAAATGGTGCAAAAGTAACATAATTAATAAACCATTTTTTTCGCTGTTTTTTCTATCGATTTTTGCTGCTATTCATTGTATAATAGCCATTAAATGAGGTGATTTATTTGATTACAGAAGAAGATATTAAAAAGATACAATCCGAATTAACAGAAGAGCAATTTCAAAAATTAGTATATTTTTGTTCAAAAGATAGACTGTTAGAGTTAAAAGAATTAGCGCGAAAAAAATGTAAAACTAAATTTGTAAATGTGATGAGAAGATATATTAATAAATTTTTAAAAGAATTAGATAATAATGAAATTATTGAAAGAAAGGAAACCATAAATTTATTAACTCAAACACGAAATTCGCTAAAAAATGTTTATAAGTTTATTAATAGTAAAGATATTGTAGATGCAAATTGTTTATTAAGATCGTCTTTTGAAAATTTAATAATGGGTATGATGATAAATGAAAGTGAAAATACATATAAAGAATTTATAGATTTATCAATTGATGATACCACGAGAAAATATACTAAACCTCAGAAATTAAGAAATGACTTTAGAAAAGTATTGCGTAAATTAGATGGTGATTTCTTTATTGATATGAATAATAGAAATTTAAAGGATATGCTTGATGAGTCATATGATAAAATGTGTTTATTTACTCATAGTACTATATTAGTAAATGCAATGGTTGAAATTGAAAAAGATAATGATTTGGATTTATATATTATTGGATTGAAACAAAATGCATATTTCATAGAAATCTTATTATATCTATGTTTAAAATATCTATGTAATTATGATAAAGATCCAATTGATATTACTTATGTGTTATTAGGATGGCTTGTTATTATTAGTGATGTTCCAAAAGAGCAATTTGCTCCTGAAAAAATGGAAAGAATAAATAAACTTTTATATGCAGATTATAATAAGGATTATTTAAATAAAAATAAAGATAATGTTGATTTTTTAACAAGTGAATCAAAAAAACTACAAGAAGATATAGAAAAAAATCCGGTTGGATTTATTGAGTTGTTAGAAAAATTAGTTAAATAATATGGAAACTATAAATATTTATTTCATTATATATTATAAATGAAATAAATGTGATATAATTTTTGTAGTAAGAAGAGGCGCTAGTACAGGCTTTGTTAAGAAGTTTTTGTAGTGGCGTTTTTTTAGTAGTAAAGGATGTGAATGTTGTGGATGAAGAGACAAAAAAAGAACTTAATAATATATTGAATGATTTGCCTACAGAAAATTGCTGGTTAGATTATAAAGCAGATCCATATAAATCATCTGACATGGGGGATTTAATAAACGATTTTAGTGCATTTTTAAATTCGGAACAGTCATATGGAAAAAATAAATACATTATATATGGAATCGATAACAAAAAAAATAGGAGAGGTATTACTGCTGATGAGATGCTAGATGACCGTGATTTTCAAGACGTAGCCAAGCATATTTTTCCAACTCCTAAGATAGTAACTGGAACGATTGATCATACATATCTAGGAAAAACAAAGACATATGGTTTTATACAAATTTCTAAAGAAAATACGGATAGAATATATGAGATAAAAAAGGATACTATATCCATAAAAGATAATGGATTATATACAAAGAAAGAAATTTTTAGTAAGACTGCTATTAAATCTACTGCATGGATTAGAATAGGTAGTACAAAAGAATATTTGGATGAATATACAAGACGAAAGATATATGAATCAGATACTTTAAAAAAGAAATTTACCCTTAATAATGACGTTGGGTACTCTGATATAAATGATTCAGTTAATATTAAAATTATTAAGACTGCACTATTATTTGGAAATTGGAATGAAAAAAATTACAATGATAAGAAAATTATAGAAAGATTCATTGGAATTGATTATGAGAAATTTATTGAAAAATTTAGACAAATATCTAAATCAGAGCAAGATTTTACGTTTAAAAATGGAATTTGGAAAATTAATAATCGTAATAATCATTTTAAATATTATGCATTGGATTTTTATAAAGAAGACTTTGATAGGTTTTATTTAACAATTATTGAAATACTCAATGAAAAACATCCAAAATTAAATTTATCATCTGATAAAAGAAATATGTATAGTATTTATAATAAGTGTACTAAATATTCTGAAGAAATAAGGAATGGAGTGTCAGAATCTTTAGTAATTGTTGAAAGTTTAAAAAAAGAATTCGAAAACTGCAGAATAGAAGCTTCAAATTTTGTAATCTTGGTAGTTAGACAAATTTTAGAAAATTCTGATTGGAATACTTGGGCTAGCTTAGATCAATTATTGCCATATTTAGCTGAAGCTTCACCATCTGAGTTCTTAAATCAATTTAAGGAATACTTATTAAGAGATAAAACAAAAAGTTTACTTTTAGAAAAAGAAGAAGGTATTACTACCTATAATTATTCAACCTCAATTTATTGGAGTTTGGAATTAATTGCATGGGGTACTGATTATTGTGTTCAATCAGGTATGATTTTATCTGAATTGGCAAAATTTGATAAAAAAGCTATAGATCATATTGTGAATATAGTTTTACCATGGTATCCAAATACTTATGCACCAATGAAATTTAGATTTACCTTAGTAGAAAATATCTTAAAGGAAAATCTTCAAATTGGATGGAAAGTTTTAAAAAAGTTAATGCCTGGTGAAACATCATATGCTGTACCAACATATAAACCAAAATATATAAATGTTCCAACTGATGAAATATCTATTACTACGGAAGAATATTATGATCAAATAGATACATATCTTGATTTAATGATTAAGTATTGTAAAAATCAAGATGATAGATTGATTGACCTAATTGATTTATTAGATAATGTTTCAAAGCAAAATTTTGACAAAATATGTAAGCTATTAAAATCGTCTAAAATTCAAAAGAAACCTGACAAGAGCAAATATAAATTATGGGATAAATTAGAAAAATTGATTTATTGGTTAAAAAAACATTCAGATATTAAGAATGAAATAAGGAATGAAATGATACAAGAAATTGAAAGTGTTATTAATTATATAAGGCCAGAAAATAACTTATATATAATTTCTAGATTATTTAAGAAAGATACATGGGAGTTGGTCGATGATTATGATAATTATGAATCTTCAGAAAAAAAACTATGTGAGTTACAATTAAATGGTATTAAAGAATTATATTCTAAAAATGGTGTAAATTCAATAGTAGAGTTAGTGGATATTGTCGAAGATTCATATTCATTAGGTATGATATTTTCAAAATTAAATCCACCCTTAATTGAAGAAAGAGATATTATTCTTTCAAATTTGGATAAGAATGAAAAGTTGTGTAATTTTGCTAAAGGATATATTTATAATAAATATAATTTAGATGAAAATGATTATAGTATAAATACGCTAAAAGATTTACCTATGAAATCAAAGATTAATTTTCTATTAATGTTACCATATAATATGATTACTTTTAAGAATGCTGAGATTCTACTTGAAAGTGATAGTAAGAAATATTGGAAACAAGTTGATATAAGATTTATAGATAACGATGAAGCATTAAGCTTTAGTGTGACTAAATTAATGAAGGTAGAACGTTTTGAAAGAGTTCTTTGGATGTATAGGCTTTCTTTACATAATAATAAAGAATTGACATATGATAATAATATTGTATTAACTTGTCTTGAAAAAATAAATAACAACTTTAATCAATTTGATATATGTGAAGCTATAGAAGAATTGCAAAAGAATGGTGCAGATAGAGATAGACTTTTTTATATAGAATGGAAATTTTTGCCATTATTAAGTCATGGAGATTATCGACCAATTACTATGGAAAAAGAGATTGCTAAAAATGTTAATAGATATGTTGAAATATTGGAATTGGCATTTAAAGAGCACTCAAAACCGAAAGATGATCGAAATATTGATTCAAATGTAGCTACAAATGCATATAGATTATTACATCAATGGAAATATGTTCCTGGAACTAATGAATCTGGATTTATTGATGAAAAGAGTTTAAAAAAATGGTATAAAGATATGAAAAAAATATGTGCAAATAAAGATAGATTAGAGGTTGGAATATCTTGTTTTGGGAATGTACTATTTTATTCACCGAAGGATAAGAGTGGCTTTTGGATTGATAAAACTGTTGCAAGAATATTAAATGGTGATGAAATTGCTAGAAGTGGATATAAAAATGAAGCGTTTAATTCCGTTGGTGTTGTTAATTGGGATGAAAACGGATCTGAATATTTAAGCAAAAGAGATGAATATTATGAAAAGGCGAATGATACTGAAGTGGCTGGATATTATAATTTTGCAACTGCCTTAAGAGAAATAGCACATAATTTTGAGTATCATGCTGATCATATGAAAGATACTTATCATGATTTTTAATATAAAACCAGATATAAATTTTATATCTGGTTTGTTATTCTTTACATCCTATTTTAGATGACAAATTACATCCCATTTTAGATATTTTTGTGGTATCTAAAAAATGATGCTAAAATGTACTACAGTGTACAAACCCTTATTTTATAAGGAAAAATGTGTACTGTAGTGTACAAAAGATTGGCTAAACCTCTACGCCCCCTGAAGAGAGCATTTTATATTGTGTTTATTTCTGTTATAATATTCCTAGAGGTGTATTATGGCTAAAAAAGTAGTTGCAGCATTAATAAAAAAAGATGATAAAGTTTTAATAGCAAAAAGAACAATAGGTAATGAGCAGGTAATTGGTAAATGAGAATTCCCTGGTGGAAAAGTTGATATCGAAAGCTATAAAACAAAAGAAGGAACCAGCTCTAGCTATATAATTGATTTAGAATAAAAATGTGTGATACAGCAATATATCTTATAGATCACAATTTGTGACCTTAAACAAAAGTAATAATCTAAGAGGACAACAAAAGATTTAAAATAGTAAAAATTAGACTCTTCTAACAATTACTTCATTTTTATCAATTTCTTGACTAAATTATAGTAAATGATAAAATGTAATTAAGAATATGAGTTGAAAAAGTGAAGAAAAAAGGAATTTTTATTGGGATTGCTGTAGTCATCATCGTTGCTCTAGTAGTACTAGTGTTAACAAAGATGAATAGTGGCCCAACAGCATTAATAACTTTAGATATTAATCCAAGCCTTGAATTAGAATTTAAATCAGGAAAAGTTGTTAATGCAAGAGCATTAAATGAAGATGCTCAAGACTATGTTGCAGAATTGGAAGGAAAAAAGCTAGATGAGGCATTTGATATTATCATCAAAAGAGCTCAAGAACATAATTTAGTTGAAAATGGTAATGTTGCTATTATATTAGGTATGGAAAGCAATAATAAAAAAATAGAAGAAGCATTGAAAAAAGCTTGTGATGATAACCAAGTAAATGCAAATATTATTGTTCCTGTAATTACTGAAGAAGCTAAAAATGAAGCAAAAGCACGTGGTGTAACACCAGCAAAAGCTGCATATGTTCAAGAAATAGTAAAAGATAATGAAGAAATTCGTTTTGAAGATGTTGTTGATAAACCAGCAGCAGAGTTAAATGAAATGAAAGAAACAGGAAAGTATTGTGATGCAGGTTACACTTTAGTTGGAGATTTCTGTGAAAAACGAATAAGAGAAGAAAAACCTCAAGAAAGTAAAGTATGTCCAGAAGGATATGAAGATATTAATAATAATTGCTATTTAAAAAGTGAAACTACTAAAGAACCATATTGTAGTAATGGCTTAGCATTAAATGGTAATAAATGTGAAGGAACTACAAAAGTTGATGCTACTGGAAAATGTAGTACAGGTACATATAATAGTAAAACTCAAAAATGTGAAGTATTAACTTATGTTAGTGCAGGCACTAAAAAATGTAGAGAAGCTGAAGATTTATTGTTAGATAACGGTAAATGTGCTTCTCACCATATGGGAGCTCACTTTGATGATCCAGGAGCAACAATCGATCCAGCAACAGAATGTTGTTGTGGAGACACATATAAAAATGGTTGGTGTTATAGTCTCCCAAATGGAAACTATGATGCAACTATTACTTGCCCAAGTGGAAGTCAATTAACTACTGGAGACAATGGAAAAGGATGTTATAAAACAGAATCTAGTAATGCAACATTTACTTGTTCTAATGGAACATTAGAAGGAACTAAATGTATAGTACCAGTATCTAAAAATCCTGAATACAAATTATCTTGCAATAATGGCTTAAAATTATATCAAGATAGAATATGCATAGATTATAATAATACTAAGAATTATAATATTGGCTATGTGTGCGACAAAGAAGCAAAATTAATTGATAATCATTGTGTTTACTTTGATGTTGTAGAAGCTAAAAATAAATAAAAAAATTAGTTTAAATAATAATGAAAATTTGTCCAATTTGACAAATTTTCTTTTTGTGTTATTATATATGGCGTTAACAGGGGGAAGTTAACACTTAAATAAATAATTATATTAATTTATTTTAAGAATGAGAATACAATTAGTCTGTCAAAATTATTCATGTGTGGTTACTGAATTTAAATTATACCTATATTTTATATAAAAATTTCTCATTCAAGTGTTATATTTAGTCGGAGATTTTAAATCTTTTCTATTTGGGGGGCAAGCTTTGATTATTTAAAGTTTGATATTTGAAAAAGATTTATAAATGAAATAAAAAATATAATTATTATTTATGAAAAAGTCACCAAATTGGTGATTTTTTTTTAATTCATGTTATAATAAAAATGTAGGAGGAAATATGAAAAAACTAATAACTTTAATTTTTATTTTTACTTTATTTTTAGTAGCAGGATGTACAAAAACACCAACTTTAAAGGAAGGTGCTTACTATGACCGTAATAATTTATATAATGGAGAATCATTAGAATGGATTTATTTAAAAGAAAATAATATTATTGAAAGAACAACATGTGGAGCCGAAGCAGGATGTAGTTTATTTAAAGGGACTTATGAAATAAAAGAAAACATTTTAACAATTAAATTAACTCATTATAATGATGAAATTGATGGCTGGTTAGAATTAGAAGAAAAAGAAAACCTTGAATATACTATAAGTGATGACAATATATTTATCACTAAAGAAAGTGTATTTATTCTTGATGATAAGAAAGATGATGACTCTAACAAAGAATATGATGTTAAATTAGAAAAAGCAAATGAATCATTTAAATTTGATCAATTAAGTCTAGAATTTCAAGGAAATAAACTTGATGAATGTGAAGAATGCTATTACTATTTTTTAAAAACAAAATATAATGGCAAAGATATAGATGATATTTTCTATAATGATGATGAAAACTCTCGTATACTTTCAAGCAATATGGCAGCAAGCTTTAAAGTTTATAAAATAGGTAAAGTTTATTTGCTCGTATCAAATGTAGGTAAACAATGCTATTCAAATAATGTTCTTATTTTCAATACTGAAGGAAAAACTTTAAAAATGTTTGCTAATGCTGATATAACAATCAATGGTAAAAACATTGATGTTGAAGTTTCACCATCTGGAAATTGTATGGGAGAACCAGAATATAAATTTAACTTTGAAATATCAGGATTAGAATTAAAAGAAAAATAGGTATTTAAAATACCTTTTTTATTTGGTAAAAATTACAAAATAAATGTTATAATAATAATGTAGTAGGCTGTGATGATGTGAAAAGTAGTAAAAAGAAAGTAACTAAAAAGATTTCAAAAAAGGTATCTAAAACACTAACAAAAAAGGGTTTAAATATCTTAACAATTATAGTACCTTCTATAATTGTTGCTGGAATTATGGGTTATTTATTAATACCAAAATTCTTAAAAAAGGATTTTAATAAAAAAGTTGAAATAAATTACAATGAAAAATTTAATTATGAATATGGAAATATAGTTTATGGAAATATTTTAAAAAAAGAAAAACTAAAACCTGAAATAATAGGTCAAGTTGATACTTCTAAACTAGGTAAATATAAATTAAAATATATATTTAAAAAAGGTAAAAAAGTATTAGAATATAATCAAATTGTCACAGTTGTAGATAAAAAGTCTCCTGAAATCATAATAGAAGATGATATTGAACTTTGTCCAAATGGCAAAATCAAAAAACTAAATATTAAAGCTTATGATGAATATGAAGGTGACTTAACCAATAAAATCGTCAAAGAAATTTTAAATGATCACATAACTATAAAAGTAGCTGACTCAAGTGGCAATGTTGCAACGAAAGAAATCATTGCAAATACGTCTGATAAAGAAGCACCAATTATCACATTAAATGGTAGTAAAAATATGACTCTAAATGTGGGTGCGACTTACAAGGAACAAAATGCTAAAGCAGTTGATGCTTGTGATGGTGAAGTAAGTGTCACAAAAACGGGCTCAGTTAATACTAAAAAAGCAGGAACTTATAAGATTATATATACAGCTAAAGATACAAGTAAAAATGAAGCTAAAGTTGAAAGAATAGTTACCGTTGTAGAAAAAAGAGCGGCAAGTAATCCTAATCCTAAAAACTTAGTAGGAGCTAAAATCATTTATTTGACCTTTGATGATGGTCCAAGCAAACACACAAGTCGGCTTTTAGATGTTTTAAAAAAATATAATGTTAAAGCAACTTTTTTTGTGACGGGCTATGGTAGTGATAGTATGATAAAACGAGAGTACAATGAAGGACACACTGTTGCTTTACACTCATATTCACATGACTACTGTAAAATTTACAAAAGTGTTGATGCCTTCTTTGCAGATTTAAATCGTGTCCGTGATCGTGTAGTAAGACTAACTGGTTATACACCAAAATATCTTCGCTTTGCTGGTGGTTCGTCAAATACAGTCAGTAAAGGTTGTGATGGTGGAACTAAAGTAATGAGTAAACTTGTAAAAGAAGTTGAAAAAAGAGGTTATAAATACTTTGACTGGAATGTTGTATCCGGTGATGCTGGGTGGACAACTAATACCAACAAAGTTTATAGTTATGTTGTAAACTCTTTAAAGAGTAACTATTCAATTGTTTTACAACATGATAGTAAAGGATATTCGGTTGATGCGGTTGAAAGAATCATCAAATATGGACTTGCAAATGGTTTTACATTTAAAAAAATTGATGATACAACTCCAGTAGTTCATCATCGAGTATCAAATTAAGAGGTGAAGTATGAAACCAATAATTGGAATATTAAATAATTTAAAAGTAGAAAAAAATGAAGGACCATATCAGGATATTTATAGAGTAAACAAAATATATGTTGATAAAATAGAATTAAGTGGAGGAATTCCAATTGGAATATTTGAAGCTAAAGAGGATCTTTTAGATAAATGTGATGGTTTTTTATTAACAGGTGGCCATAGAATTACTAAAAACCACTATAAAATAATTGAATATGCCTTAAAAACAAATAAACCACTTCTTGGAATTTGTAATGGAATGCAAGCAATTGTAATGTATGATAGCTTATGTCAAGAATGTCTTAAAAATAACTTAGATCCAACAATTTCTAATTTGTTTAAAAAATATGATGAATTAAAAACCCAAAATATTTATTTTTTAGAAAAACTAGATAATATGCATGGAGCTTTACTTTCACAAAGAAAAATGGACTTTAATCTAGATACAATAACTAGTTATAAGCATTTTATAAATATTAAGAAAGATTCATATCTTTATAATATTTATAAAGAAGAAAGGATTAAAGTATATAGCATTCATACCTATGGTGTTTATAAAGTATCACCTAATTTAGAAATAATGGCAACAAGCGATGATAACGTAATTGAAGCAGTCAAATACAAAAATAAAGAAATAATTGGAGTTCAATTTCACATTGATCTTGATGAAGACTCACTATTATTTCAAGATCTCATAAAAAAATGTCAAAATTAAATCATCTATTGATGATTTTTTTGATTGATAAGATTTTAAAATGATTTTATAATAGATTTAGGTGGTAAAAATGAATTTGTCAAAATCAAAATATGTTAATGGAGTCCAATGTAAAAAAATGCTTTGGTTAGATAAAAACAAACCAAACGAAAAAACTGAAATTGATAATGAATCAGTTTTAAAAAATGGGAATTTAATTCATGAAGTTGCTAAATATTTGTTTGGTGAACACATTAATATTGATTTTAATGAGAATTTAAGTGAAATGATTAATAATACAGCTTTAACACTTGAAAGCTATAAAAATGTAGTTATAACAGAAGCTTCATTTAATTATAATAATAATTTTTGTAGTGTTGATATTTTAAAAAAAGTTAACAGTAAATATGAAATGTATGAAGTCAAAGGCGCAACTGATATAAAAGATGTTTATCTTAAAGATGTATCATATCAATATTATGTTTTAACAAGCTTAGGATTAAACGTTACCAAAGTTTCTATTGTTTATTTGAATAATAAATATATCAGAAAAGGTGATTTAGATTTAAAAAAACTTTTTGTTATAAATGATGTCACACAAAAAATAATTGAATTAAAAGAAGAAGTCAAAGCTAATATTGATGACATTAATAAGTATATAGAAAATGAAACAGAACCAAATGATGATATTGGACTTCATTGTTTTAAACCATATGAATGTGCATTTTTTAAATATTGCAGCAGAAACTTACCAACGCCTAATATCTTTAATGTACGCAATTTATCATTAAAGGAAAAAGATGCATTTTATAAAAAGGGTATTTACAAATATGAAAATTTAATTAATGAAAAAATAAATCCAAATTATAAAATCCAAATTGAATATGAGCTTTATAACAAAAAAGACTTTGTTGATAAAGAAAAAATAAAAGAGTTTTTAAATACTTTAAAAGAACCATTATATTTTCTTGATTTTGAAACATTTCAAGCACCAATACCTTTATATGATGGATCAAGACCATATGATCAAATTCCATCACAATATTCTTTACATATTTTAGAAAATGAAAAATTGGAACATAAAGAATTTTTAGCTGAAGTAGGAATTGATCCAAGAAGAAGTTTAGCAGAAAGATTAATTGAAGATATACCTTTAAATGTTTGCACGCTAGCTTATAATATGGGGTTTGAAAAAGGCGTTATAAAAAAACTTGCAGAATTATATCCAGATTTAGAAGAACACTTAATGAATATTCATGACAATATTAAAGATTTAGCAATACCTTTTAAATGGAAGTGGTATTATTCTAAAAAAATGGAAGGGGCCTATACTATTAAAATAGTTTTACCAGCTCTATTTCCAAATGATCCAACTTTGGATTATCACAATTTAGATTTAATTCATAACGGAAGTGAAGCAATGAATTCCTTTGCTGAATTAGGTAATAAATCTGAAGAAGAACAGAAGTATATAAGGGAAAGATTACTTCGTTATTGTGAACTTGATACCTATGCAATGGTTAAAATATATGAAAAACTAAAAGAAGTTATATTGTAAATATTAAATATTATGGTATAATAAGCATGAAAGCGATGAAGAAGAGAAGTAAAATTTAAAACTGCTTAAAGAGAGTCAAGGTTTGGTGAAACTTGATAGTAAGCTAAATTTGAATAACACTTTGGAGCGATATACTGAAATTAGTAAATATATCCGTTAAGGTGCGTTAAACCTAGAGTGATCTAATTATTAGATAAATTGGGTGGTACCGCGGAATTTAACAGTATTTCGTCCCTTCTGGGATGAATACTGTTTTTATTTTAGAAAGGAAGATATTATGGATGTTAAAGAATTATTACAAAAGATAGAATTATATTTAAATAAAGAAGTTATTTTACAAGGATGGATTAGAAATCATCGTAAACAAAAAGAATTTGGATTTATTGATTTTTCAGATGGGACTTGTTTTAATCATATTCAATTAGTTTATGATAGTAAATTATCAAGTTTTGATGAAATTCAAAAGTATCATATTGGATCAGCCATTGAAGCAAAAGGAATACTAGTTAAAAGTGAAGGCGCTGGTCAAGATTATGAGGTTAAAGTGTCAGAAATCAAGTTATTAGGTGATTGCCCAGAAGATTATCCAATGCAACCAAAAAGACACTCTGATGAATTTTTAAGAGAGCAAGCTTACTTAAGAGCGAGAACAAATAAATATCAAGCTGTATTTCGTGTTCGTAGCGTAGCAGCTATGGCAATTCATGAATACTTTCAAAGTCATAATTATGTCTATGTGCATACACCTTTAATTACAACTGCTGACTGTGAAGGTTCAAACCAAATGTTTAAAATTACGACTTTAGATTTTAATAAACTAGCAAAAGATAAAGATGGTAATGTTGATATGTCAAAAGATTTGTTTAATAAGCTTGCATTTATAACTGGAACTGGCCAACTTCATGGTGAAGCATATGCAATGTCTTTTAAAAAGATTTATACATTTGGACCAACTTTTAGAACTGAAAACTCAAATACTAAAACTCATGCTAATGAATTTTGGATGATAGAGCCAGAAATAGCTTTTTGTGATTTAAATGGTTTAATGGATATTGAAGAAGAAATGTTAAAATTTGTTGTTAATTATGTTTTAGAAAAATGTGATACTGAAATTACATTTTTAGATAAATGGGTACAACCAGGATTAAGAGAAAAATTAACAAAATTAATTAATTCCAAATTCACACGAATTTCTCATCATGATGTTGTTGACATTTTAAATAAATCAAATATTAATTGGGAATTTAAACCAAGTTACGATGATGATATAGCTAAAGAACATGAAAAATATATAACTGAATACTTTAATGGACCAGTTTTTATTACAAATTGGCCGAAAGATATTAAAGCTTGGTATATGAAAGAAAATAGTGATCATAAAACAGTTGCAGCCGTTGATTTAGAAGTGCCAGGTGCAGGTGAATTAATGGGTGGCTCTCAAAGAGAAGACGATTATGAAAAAATCATTAAACGTGCTAAAGATATGAATGTTGATTTAGATGTCGTTGATTGGTTTGTTAATTTAAGGAAATATGGTGGCTGTTATCACTCAGGATTTGGAATGGGATTTGAACGTTTATTAATTTATTTAACAGGTGTTGAAAATATTAGGGATGTTATTCCATTCCCAAGAACACCAGGTAACTGTTTATATTAAAAAGTACTTGCAAAAAGAAAAAAAAGTGCTAAAATGTAATTAGTTAAATGTTTTGATTAGGACACGGCTTTTGAAAGTCATTTGTAAGAGAAGTCATGATTGGTGAAAATTGACTCAAAGAAAACATCAAAAGTTACTACCTATGAACAGGTCTTGAAAAAGATCCCCGGCTTTAAAACCGTTATCTAATTAAGTTAAAAAAAGGATGGTACCGTGTAATTGCACTCCTACAGTTTTCTGTAGGAGTTTTTTATTGGAAAGGATGATATTTATGATAAACATTAAAGAAAACGAACATTTAAACAAACTTAATCATAGTTGTGCACATTTACTTGCTCAAGCAGTAAAACATTTATATCCAAATGCTAAATTTTGGGTAGGGCCTGTAATTGAAGAAGGATTTTACTATGATATTGACTTAGGAGACATAACTTTAACTGAAGAAGATTTACCTAAAATTGAACACGAAATGAAGAAGATTTCAAAAGATGGTAAAAGAATTGTAAGACATGAAATATCTAAAGATGAAGCTTTAGATATGTTTAAAAATGATCCATATAAGCTTGATTTAATTAATAATATGGATGAAGAAAGTATAGTTATTAGTTGTTATACACAAGGAGACTTTACGGATCTTTGTCGTGGACCACATGTTGAAAGTGTAAAGGAAATAAAATACTTTAAACTCCTAAAAGTTAGTGGCGCTTATTGGAAAGGCGATGCTAAAAATAAAATGCTTCAAAGAATTTATGGTATTTGCTTTGAAACAGAAGAAGATTTAAATAATCACATGTATTTATTAGAAGAAGCCAAAAAAAGAGATCATAAAAAATTAGGTAAAGAATTAGATTTATTTATGATGAGTGAATATGGTCCAGGCTTTCCATTCTTTTTACATAATGGAATGATTGTTAGAAACATTTTAGAAAACTTTTGGTATGAAGAGCATACAAAAGAAGGATATGAATTTATCAAAACTCCAATTATGTTGAATCGTGAACTTTGGGAACTTTCAGGACACTGGTTTAATTATCGTGAAAACATGTACACAAGTGAAATTGATGATAAAACATTTGCAATTAAACCAATGAACTGTCCAGGAGGAATGTTAGTTTATAAAAACTCATTACATTCTTATAAAGATTTACCACTACGCATTGGTGAACTTGGTCAAGTACATCGTCACGAAGCAAGTGGGGCTTTAAACGGATTATTCAGGGTAAGAACATTTACTCAAGATGATGCTCATATTTTTATGCGTGAAGATCAAATTGAAGAAGAAGTAATAAGATTAATTCGCTTCATTGATAGAATGTATGCAATTTTCGGACTAACTTATGATATTGAATTATCAACAAGACCTGAAGAAAAATATATCGGAAGTATTGAAGTTTGGAACAAATCAGAAAAGGCTTTAGAAGAAGCTTGCCATGCATCAGGACATGATTGCAAAATAAATCCAGGTGATGGGGCATTCTATGGACCAAAATTAGATTTTCACATTAAAGATTCTTTAGGTCGTGTATGGCAATGTGGAACAATTCAATTAGATATGAACTTACCTGAAAGATTTGATTTAACTTATGTTGATGCTGATGGTTCTAAAAAACGTCCAGTTATGTTACATCGTGTAATTTACGGTTCTATTGAAAGATTCATTGGAATTTTAATTGAACACTATGCTGGAGCATTCCCACTATGGCTTGCACCAGTTCAAGTAAATGTTATTCCAGTTAATAATGAATATCATTTAGAATATGCTAAAAAAGTATTTGATGAGTTAAATAATCATGGTATTAGAGTAAAACTAGATGATCGAAATGAAAAATTGAGCTATAAAATGAGAGAGAGTCAAACTAAGAAAATACCATTAACTTTAATTTTAGGTGACAACGAAAAAGAAAATAATTTAATTAGTTTTAGAAAATTTGGTAAACAAGAAACAACAACTGTTAATATTGATGAATTCTTAGAAACTTTAAATAAATGTATTGATGCAAAGGACTATAATATTTAATGGAAATAGATATTAATGAAATTGATGTCGATAGATTAAGAGAAGATTTAATTGATTATTTTGGAACGGCTTTAATGAATGAATATGCTATGGTTGATTTAATCAATGTTGAAACTTGTTCGGATTACGAACTAATTAAAGTAGCAATCAAATATAGATTTAATCTCAACAATTATAAAAAATTTACAAAATAAAAACCAGTTTAAAACTGGTTTTTTTATTCAACAGTGACAGACTTTGCTAAGTTTTTAGGTTTATCAATATCACATTTTCTTAAACTAGCTATTTCATAAGCTATAAGTTGTAAAGGAATAATTATTAAAAGTGGTTCTAAAAATTCATGAACTTTTGGAACAACAATTTTATAATTAAAGTCATTTTCTATATTTTCATTTGAAATAACAACAGTAAAAGCTCCTCTTGATTTAACTTCTTCAATATTACTAATTGTTTTTTCCATAATGTTTTTATCAGTTAAAACTCCAATTACAGGTGTCCCATTTTCAACTAAAGAAATCGTTCCGTGTTTTAATTCTCCAGCGGCATAAGCAGCACTATTGATATAAGAAATTTCTTTTAATTTTAAAGATCCTTCCATAGCAATTGCATAGTCTACTTGTCTTCCTATATAAAAGATATCATTTCTTTTATATATGCTACTTGCAACTTTTTTATAATCATTTTTATTAATTGTATTTTCAATTAAAACAGGCATTTTTTTTATGTCTTTAATAATCTTATTGATTTCATTTTCACTTATAAGTTTTCTTTTAAAACTTATATTTAAAGCAATCAAAATAAATATTAGTACTTGAGCTGAATATGCTTTTGTTGTTGCAACCGCGATTTCTTTACCAGCTTTTGTTAGAATTGACATTTTAGCTTCGCGATCAATGCTACTATTTTCAGTATTGACGATTGCAAGAGTATCAATTCCATCTTTATTAGCCATTCTCAAAGCTGCCAAAGTATCAGCTGTTTCGCCAGATTGTGAAACAACAATTACTAAAGTATTCTCGTGATAAAAGTTCTTTTTATAGCGATATTCGCTTGCTATTTCTACATTAACAGGAATATTGGCATATTTTTCAAGTAAACTTTTACCAACTAAACCTGTATGATAAGCAGAACCACAAGCAACAATATCAATCTTACTATACTTAGTAAAATCAGGCATTTTCTTTATTAAAGAATCAATACCATCTTCAAAGTAATAATCAAAAAGTTCTTTAACTATTTTTGGTTCTTCATGAATTTCTTTTAACATATAATGATTAAAACCAGCTTTATCTACAAAGTTGATAGATTTATCAATTTTGGAAAACTTTGTTTTAACTTTTTTTAAATTTTTATCAAATACTTTAATATCCGTATTAGATATTTCTGCTATTTCTTCTTCATCTAAATATAATATCTCATTTGCATAGTTAGTAATAGCAACTGTATCTGAAGCAATAAAGAATCCATCTTTATTTTTAGCAACAATTAAAGGACTGCTTTTTCTTAAGGCATAAAGATTATTACTATCTTCAACCATAATACCTAGAGCATATGAACCTGCTACTTTATTAATAAATTCTTTTAAAGATTTTTTAATATCATTTGTTTTTTGATAAAAATAATCAATTAAAGCACAAGCTACTTCAGTATCAGTTTCACTATAAAATTGATAACCTTCATTTTTCAAAAAATCTTTAATTTCCAAATAATTTTCAATTATCCCATTATGAACAAGAATTATTTTTTGAACATGATGAGGATGAGAGTTAGCTTCACTTACTTTCCCATGGGTAGCCCATCTTGTATGACCAATACCTATATTTGGGTTAAGATCAAAGTTTACTTTTTTTTCTAACTCATTTATTTTTCCAATACTTTTAACAATATTAAATTTTCCATTCAACTTATATGCAATACCACTAGAATCATACCCTCTATATTCTAATGCTTTCAATCCATCAATTAAAATGTTCAAGGTTTTTCCTTTCCCATTATAACCGATAATTCCACACATAAATTTCCTCCTAAAAGTGTATAATATATCCTCTGTTACAATCTTGATTTTGTTTTTTAAATATATTTATCGGATTACACTAAACCGTAGTAGCACCCGCCGAATCTTTCGAAAACTACTAACCTCGTCAACTATTTAAAGTCCAGGCGCTAGATATAATCTTTCTTCCTTTCTAACAATCATATCTTTAATAATATTATACACAAATATTTAAAAAAAGCGAAATCTATTTCTGATTATATTGTCGTGATTCCATAATTTTCTTTACTAGATTCTTGTCTCGTTTAGGATTTTGAAATAACTCATATGGCTCTAAATTAAGTGCTTTTGCAATTTTTTCAATTTTGTTTAAAGTAGGATAATGATTACCTCTTTCAATATCAGTTAAATACCTAGCACTAAGTGAACAAAGCTCAGCTAGTTTTTCTTGTGATAGTTTATTTTTATATCGATAGTATTTTATATTAAACTTTAGCAATTCTTTTAAATCATTAAATTCTAGCATCATTAGTATCACCTTATTATAATAATGATACTAATTAGTTTTGATTATTCACACGAAATATTTACCACAAGAAAAAAAGAAAATCAATTTATTTTGATTTTCTTTTTTCTATTACCTGTTTTTAAATCTAATCTATTCGGTACATTTTCATGATTTTTATCATATTTTAAAAATAAGTATGATTCAGTATTTAAAGCTTTAGCAATTTCTGCCAATGTATCAATACTAGGAGAAAAAATAGCTCTTTCTAAATCACTTATAAATTTGATTGACAAATTTACTTTTTCAGCAAGTTCGCTTTGGGTCATATTATTTTCGATGCGGTAGTATTTTAGATTAGTACTAAATATTATTTTTAAATCATGGTTTTTACTATAAGTCATACTTCCACCTCTCAAGTTAATTATATTAAAATAGTTATCATCTTAAAACAAAGTTTAACTTCCATATTATTCTTGAAATTTCAAAACTCTTATGCTATATTAAGATAAAGTTTAACTTATACTATAATTAGGAAGAGATATTATATGCAGTACTTAAAAGAATATCAAAAATGTGTAATTGAACCATTGGAAAAAATGAGAGATGAAATTACGAAAAAATATTTTACTTCATTTTTTTTAAAAAAATACTATAAGAAAATGCTAGATAAAGTAAATAATGAGTTATTAAATAAGTATCAAAGGCTTTATGAATTAAATTTATCAAAAAAAGATAGTAATTTTTAAAATTTGTGTTATAATAACTTACATATTTTGAGGGGGAAGAATATGGCGAGTGAAAGATTATTAACATGTTTAAAACTTTGGCGTGAAAATCAAAATGAGGAAGCATTAATGCTATTATTAGATGATAATATAAGATTGATTGGTTTTATTGCTCAGAAATATAAAGGAATGGGATTAAGTATTGACGAATTGATGTCAATAGGAAAAGAAGGATTTTTAAAAGCTGTTAGTGCATATAATTATGAGGAAAATCAAATTAATACTTTTCATTCTTATGTTTATTTAACAATTCAAAGACATATTTTAAAAGAAATAAAAATTATGCGTGCAAATTCAAAAAAGGAAATTAGTTTTTCTACACCAATTGCAACAAGTGATGAAGGTGAATCATTAACTATTGAAGATATAATTGGAACTGATGATTTTGTAGATAAATTGATTGACAAAATTGAATTTGAAAAAGTAAAGAAATGTTTTCCAATTTTATCTTTAAATGAGAAAAGGGTAGTTTTTTTAAAATACTTATCATTTAAAACTTATACTTCAAGTGAACTATCAAGAAAAATGAAGTGTTCTCGTCAAAATGTTTCTCAAATTGAAAAAAGAGCTTTGGATAAATTAAGAATCGGTGTAAACATAATCTTTTGATTATGTTTTTTTGTATAAAAAAAATTTTATAGACCAAATTAATATTGGGAGGAATTATATGACACAAAAAGAATTAAGTTATCTAGAAGATGCTATAGGGCATGAAGATAATATTATTAAAATATGTGAACAAACAATTAATTGTTTGGAGGACAAAAAGCTAATAAATTTTATGGAAAATGAGCTTGAGAATCATAATGCCATAAGAAAAGATTTAATGGAATTTATGGAGGGTAAAGCAAATGAATGATCAGTTATTAATGGATAATTATTTATTAGTACTTAAAAGTACAATTGAAGTTTATGTGCATGGAACTTTAGAAAGCTCAAACCCAGATGTTCGTGAAATTATTAGAAGTGGACTTGATGAAACCATTGATGCCCAAGCACGAACTTATGATGAAATGACTAAATATGGTTGGTATCAAATAAGCAATGTCAAAGAACAGGCAATTAAAAAAACAATCAATACATTAAATAAAAAAAATTAAAAAAGCTTCAAAAAAGCTTTTTTTTATTATATAATTAATAAAGAGGGTGATTTTTATGAATTTTGATACAAATAAAATTGATATGGAAAGATTAAGAAATGAATTAATTGACTATTTTAATTCTGAAAGAAAATTTAAAGAAGCAATTATGGTGCAATCAGTATCTGATGTAAAAGTAGCACAAATGGCTTTAAAAGAAGGATTTGATTTAACTACTTATAAATATCCAACAAGATAAGGTTTGAAGTGTGGAGGTTTATATGAAAAAAAGTATTCTAGGTATTTCTTTACTTACACTAACTTGTATGTATGGACTACTTGCAGCAATTATTATATTAGTTACAATTATAGCTGGAGGACAAGCACTCATTGGTATTGGTATTAGTATAGTTGTATTAATTATTCAATTTTTACTAGCACCATTCTTTACAGATTTATCAATGAGATGGTTTTATAAAGCTAAATTTGATGAAGAAATTCCAGGATTTTTAAAAGCATTTATTGAAGAACAATCTAAAAAACACAATATGAAGTATCCTCGCATTGGCTTGATTCATGATGGAGCACCCAATGCATTTACATATGGAAGAACTAAAAATGATGCAAGAATTGTTTTAACAGATGGAATTTTTAACCTATTAAATGAAGAAGAAGTAAAAGCCGTTGTTGCCCATGAAATAGGACATATAGTTCATTATGACATGCTTTTTATGACAGCTGTTCAAGTTGTACCACTTGTTTTATACGCCATATTTGAAATGCTTACAAGAAGCAACAATGATAGTGATGATAATAAGGCGGCAGCAATTGGTTGGATTGCATATGTTTTATATGTTATAAGTCAATATATAATTCTTTATTTATCAAGAACAAGAGAATATTTTGCTGATAGCTTTTCAATTGAAGAAACAAGAAATCCAAATGCTTTAGCAGAAGCATTAGTTAAAATTGGATTTGGATTAAGCACAGCTTCAAATAATGGAAAACACAATGTTTCAAATAATAACGCTTTAGGTATTTTTGATTCAAAAACATCAAAAGCTATGGTAGTAACAGCATTAGAAGGTAATACTGTTTCTAAAGAAAAAATAAAAAATGCGATGAAGTGGGAAAAATGGAATCCATGGGCTAAATGGTTTGAATTTAATTCAACACATCCATTAATCTCTAAAAGATTACTTGCAATATCGGCAAGATCAAAAGAATTTAATCAGGAACCATATATTATTTTTGATTTAAAGAAAACAGAATCTTATGTCGATGATTTTCTACTTGAAGTTCTTATAAGCTTTGCACCATTACTTGTTTTAATTGTTGGAGTTATAATAGGAATATTCTTATATAATGAAACATTTAATATGAAATTTTATATTGGAATAATTGGATTACTATTTGTAGTAGCAGCACTTATTAAATTTACACGTGCTCACATAAATAAGAATTATAAGGAAACCAATGTCGCAAATTTACTTGGTGAAGTTAAAGTATCACACATTACTTCAATCCCATGTGTTTTAAATGGTAAAATTATTGGTCGTGGGAATCCAGGTTGTATCTTTAACGAAGACTTTATTATTCAAGATGAAACAGGGATTATTTTCTTAGATTATAATCAACCACTAACACTTTTAAACAAAATATTTGCTCTTTTTAAATCAAAAGAATATTTTGATAAAAATGTAACAGTTAAAGGTTGGTATCGCCGTAGTCCAGTTCCTTATGTTGAAATAAAAGAATATACAGTAGATGGTAAAACTAAAAAAATTTATACTTATATGATTGCTAAAGTTTTTTATATTATATTAGGAATTGCAAGTGTAATTTTAATGTTTATTTAAAAGGATTTAAAAAATCCTTTTTTTTTGATATAATTTTATTAGCATTAGGAGGTTAGTTTTATGTTTACAAAATTGCGTTGTTTTAATAATAAAACATTTTCTAATTTGAAAATGATTATTAATAAATTACATAAAAAGACAAAAAGAAGCAAAACAAGGCTTTTATTAGATATGATGTGGTGTGCTTCAATATATGGTGCAGGTCCATATGATTATCAAGAATTTGAGTTTTATAATTTAAATCGAAAAGAAAGAAAAACATATTTAACGCGTGCTAAGAACAATAAGATAGTAAGAAATTTTAATAAAAAAGAGTCTTGGTCAAAATTTGATGATAAATATGAATTTAATAAAATTTTTGACAAATATTTAAAACGTGATTGGATTATTTTAAACAAAGATAAATATGATGAATTTGTTTCATTTTGTAAGCATAAAAAGGATTTTATTGCTAAACCTGTAGTAGGTACTGGTGGTAAAGGAATTGAACTTATAGAAGTAGACAAAAGTAGATTACAAGAGATTTTTGATTATTTAATTAAAAATGATAAACTGTTGCTCGAAGAAAAAATTATTCAAAACAAAAAAGTTGCAGCTTTAAATGAGACAAGTGTTAACTCACTTCGAATCGTGACATTTTTTGATGGAAAAGAAACCCATATTATTAATACCGTTTTTAAAATAGGTAATGGTGGGGTAACAGATAATTTTTCATCGGGAAGTATGTATACTTTTGTTGAAAATGGTGAAATAATTGTTCCTGCAATTGATCAAGATGACAATATTTTTGAAATTCATCCAAAAAGTAATATAAAACTTGTTGGTTATAAAATACCTAATTATGAAGATGCAATTGAACTTGTAAAAGAATGTGCTAAAATTGTTCCTGAAATTCAATATATTGGTTGGGATGTTGCTATCTTGGACAAAGGTGCATCTATCATTGAAGGAAATCATTTCCCAGGAGTTTATCAAATTAAACCAAGTTTTTTAGAAAAGAAAGTTGGTTTAATTCCAAAATTTGAAAAGGCAATGAATATAAAAATCAGGTGATGTTATGAAAAGAATATTATGTTTTATACTAATTTTAATTTTATTAACCGGATGTGGAAACATAAGTAAAAAAGGCAAAATAAATAAAGATGATAAAATTCCAAAATATTCTCTTATCTCAACTGAAAATAGATTAGTATTTAAAAATGGTAATAATTATGAAGTTGTATATTATGAAAATAATAAAATAGTTAAAGTAGAAAGCGTAATTAAATTTAATACTAAAGAAGAAGCTCAAAGGTACTATAAAGAAGAAAGTTATGGGAATTCTAAAACAATAAGAAATGTTTATGATTGCTTTATTACTGAAGAATTGGATGATTATTGGGAAGACTTTAAAGACTTAAATCCTGAAGAATTAAAAAATTATTTTAAAAATGCGAATTTTACTTTTGTAGAATAATTTGCAAAAATAAAAAAATGTGTTATTATATATAGCCAAGGAGGAAAATATGGGGGATTTTATAAGTGAAAAAAACACAAATTTATATGCATATGGTTATGATGAATTAAATAATGTTTATACCGTTAGAGGAATTTCATCTGAAACTGATATTTTTATGCCAAGAATAATGAAATATATTCCTGATGAATTAATTGACAAATTTGTTTTTGAAGAATATATGAGAAGTGGGCAAATTGTTGATGTCATTAATAAAAATAAAATTATTTCTTATTCACCTAATTGCTATATGGCAGTAGTAGATTTTCATGGAAGAAGATTTACACCGGAGCAAGTTACAAAAATCATGAGGGGTGAAAAAATTGAACTATTTGAACATAATCCAAATAATGGTATCAAATATGTTCTTGATTATCAATCAGAAAAAAAAGACTCTGGAATGCGTATCTCTTTAGATCGATTCAAGAATAAATTTAAAAAGGATTAACTTGACAATTTATTGAAAAAAGGTTATATTAATGCCAATTTAATATAACGAAGTAAAAAAGCGTTATATTAAAACGCTTTTTTTGGTAGTAGGTGATATTATGAAAGTTTCATTCGAAAATTTTATAGAGCTTGTTAAAAACTATAATCCTGAAGAAGTTGAAGTCGTAACAAGAGCTTATTTATTTGCAAAAAAGTGTCATGAAGGTCAATTCCGTCATAGTGGAGAGCCATATATAATTCATCCACTTGCGGTTGCAACAATTTTAGCAGATATGCATGCCGATCGCGATACATTATGTGCTGGACTTTTGCATGATGTTGTTGAAGATTGCAATATTACAAGAGAAAAAATTGCTTCTTTATTTAATGAAACAATTGCTGAACTTGTTGATGGAGTTACCAACTTAACTAAAGTTAATTTTGAAGATAAAACTGAGCGAAATTTTGCAACTAAAAGAAAAATTATACTAGGTATTACTAAAGACGCAAGAATTATTATTATTAAATTAGCTGATAGACTTCATAATATGTTAACACTTCAATATAAAAGTGAACAAAAAAGAATTGAAAAAGCAAATGAAACAATGCAATTCTATGTTCCACTTGCAAGATATATTGGTGCAGAAAGATTAAGAAGGCAATTAGAAGATTTATCTTTTCATTACTTAAATCCAGAAGCTTATATTGAAACAAAAGAAAAAGTAAAAACTTTTGTTGATAAAAAACGTGAAATTATTAATGAAATGATTTTTGATATACACAGATTATTATCTGATGAAAAAGTTCCTCATGAGTTAAAATTGCGTATTAAAAATGTATATAGTGTTTATCAAAGATTGAATATGGGCGAAGATTTAGCTAATCTTCATGATTTTATAGCTATAAAAACACTAGTTAATGATGTTAAAGAATGTTATAATGTTCTAAGAATAGTTCATAGTTTATATATTCCTTGTAATGCAACCTTTAAAGATTATATTGCATTACCAAAACCAAATATGTATACATCATTACATTCCTCAGTTTTCGGACCAGATGAATTATTGGTTCAAAGTCAAATCAGAACATTTGAAATGGAAAAAATCAATATGTATGGACTTACTGCTTATTGGGATATTTGTAAAGGTGAAGCCGGAAATAGAATGCAAGAAGTATTAAAAGAAAAATTCCATTTTGAAAGTTCTATAAAAGCTATAAATCGTATTTTTGTAAGTAATCAAGAATTTGTAAATCATGTACAAAAAGAAATTTTAGGGGAAAACATTCAAGTATACGATTATAATGGTAGACTTGTTGAAATACCGGAAGGTTCAACTATAATTGATTTTGTTTCGTTTATGGGTGAAGATAGTTTAGATAAATTGGCAGGAGCATTTGTAAATGGTAAACCGGTTAGTTTTGATACCATTTTAGCTAATGGAGATCGTGTTCACATCATAATGGGTGAAACATACGGACCAAAAGTTGAGTGGATGGGCGATGCAACTACAATTGAAGCACAAAGGAAAATTATGAAAAAAATACCAAATATAAAGGGGAAGAAGAAGCGTGGAGTTCAAAAATGAAACAGATAAATTGGATCAACATTTTTTAATTGATGAAAAAGTAATTTCAAGATTTATTGATGAAGCGAGCTTAAAAAAAAGTGATGTTGTTGTTGAAGTTGGACCTGGTAAAGGTAATATATCAGCACTTATTGCTTCAAAGGTTAAAAAATTGTACTTAATTGAAATAGATCAAAGATTAGGAAAATATTTAATTCCATTTACTGAAAGAAATGATAATGTTGAAATTATATTTGATAATGTTTTAGACACATATATTCCTGAATGTGATAAAATTATTACTTCACTTCCATATAGTATTACTGAACCTTTTATAAAAAAAGTTATTAAGTGTAATTTTAAAGAGTTGTTTATGATTACAGGTAGTAATTATGCCAGCAATGTTATAAAAAATGACATCAGTAAATTATCACTTTTAACAAATTGCTTTTTTAAAGTAGAAAAAATAATGGATATTTTACCAGAATCATTTAATCCCAAACCACGTGTATTATCATCAATGATAAAACTTGTGAAAATAAATGAAAATGATTTAAATGATACTTTAGTTATTTTTAGAAATTTATTCTTTTATGGTAACAAAAAAGTAAAAAATGCTTTAATTGAATCATTTATAAGAATAAATTATTTAAAAGGTAACAAACTTACTCAAAAGGAGTCAAAGGAAATAGTTAAAAATTTAGATATAAATCAACTTTTATTATCTAAAACATTTGAAATTATTTCAAATGATGAATTAAAATATTTATATGAAAAAATAGAGAATTATTTCAAAAAATAATTCTTTTTTTATGTTATAATCATAATAGGTGACTAATCATGAATAAACGAAATATATTACTGGCAATCCTTTTTATTGAAATTTTACTTATAGCTTTCGTTTTATATATTTATAATCCTTTTTTACAACTTCGATTAAATGGCAGTGAAATTGTAAAAATAAATATAGGATCTGAATATATAGATCAAGGTGCTAAAGCATCATATTTTAAAGATGATTTAACATCTAAAATAAAGATTGAAGGTAAAGTTGATACAGATAAGTTAGGTGAATACACACTAAAATACATTTTAAAAAGAGGTGATACCGTTAGAGAAGTATCACGTAAAGTTATTGTTGCGGATTTAGCATCACCTGAAATAACTTTAGTTGGAAATAATGAAGTTGTTTTATGTGGCAAAGAATATGTAGAAGATGGTTATAAAGCCATTGATAATATTGATGGTGATATAACAAATAAAGTTGAAACTAAAAAAGAAAGCAATAGAATTATTTATTCTGTTACTGATAATAGTGGAAACAAAAAAGAAGTTGTAAGAGTATTAATACCAGGCGATAATGTTAATCCGGTTATCACTTTAAAAAAATCGGATATTTTAACTTTTGAAGAAAATTCTGAATATAAAGAATTTGGAGCTACAGCAACAGATAATTGTGATGGTGATATAAGTTCAAAAATAGAAATTATTTCTAATGTTGATACAAGCAAACATGAAATTTTTGAAGTCATATATAAAGTAAAGGATTCAAATGGAAACGAAGGAATTGCTAAGAGAAAAGTTAAAATATATAATCATGATGATTTAAACAAAGGTTACAAGGAGATTATTGAAGGACCAACATATATTAAAAATATATTAATTGTTAATAAAAAATATTCCGTACCTAAAAATTTTAAAGCTGATAACCAAGGAGCCTTAAAAGCTTTAAAGGAATTGCAAAATGCTGCTAAAGAAGCTGGGCATAGCATGCCTTTAAAGTCTGGTTATCGTGATTATAATTATCAGAAAGCATTATATGAAAAATATAAAAATAAAAATGGAATTGAATATGCCGATATTATTTCCGCTCATCCCGGGCATTCAGAACATCAAACTGGACTTGCTTTTGATGTTGGAATAGGTTCTGTTTCGTTTGGAAGAACTCCGGCTGGTATATGGCTTAATGAAAATTGTGCAAAATATGGATTCATTATTAGATATCCAGAATATAAACAAGCAATTACAGGATACAAGTATGAACCGTGGCATATAAGATATGTTGGTATAGAAGTGGCAACAGAAATAATGGCAAAAGAAATAACATTAGAGGAGTATTTAGGTATTTATGATATTAATAATTGATATGGATGATGTAATCGTTCAGGGTGGTTTTTTAAAACTTATTAATGAATATATGAAAACTGATTATACCGAAGATGATTTTAAAGATTTTTATATGCAAGATATTCTTCCGGATAAAAAAGCCTTTTTTGAATGGTTTAAAACAAAAAATGTGTATGATTATTGTATGCTTGCACCAAATGCAAAAGAAGTTATAGAGGCATTAAATCAGAAATATAAGGTTTATATTGGAACATCCTATATTTATCGCGAAATACCTAATGAATCTGGATATGTTTTAGAACAAAAATACAATTATTTATTAAAAGAATTTCCATTTATTAAACCAGATCGATATATATTTATAACTGATAAAGAATTGCTTCATGCAGATATTAAAATAGATGATCGTATTGATAATTTAGTAAATGGCACAAAAAAAATATTATTCACTGCTTATCATAATAAAAATGTATCAGATGACGAATTAACGGAAAAAGGAATTGAGAGAGCAATTAATTGGTTAGATGTAGCCAAAAAATTGTTGTAAATTTTAAAAAAAGTGATATACTAATCTTATGAGCCTCAATAGCTCAGTCGGTTAGAGCACTTGACTGTTAATCAAGGGGTCGTAGGTTCGAGTCCTACTTGAGGCGCCATATTGATATTAAATAATCACTATAGTGATTATTTTTTTTGACAAAATTTTAGAAAACTATATCTTTTCTTTCATATTTTTGATATACTTTATTAGAATAGGAGGTTAATAAAATGAGGACACGTACTTTTTCATTTTTTATTCTCCTTTTATTTTATAGCTGATAGTAAAATATACTATCTTTTTTTAGTGAGGAGGTTATACTATGGAAAATATTAATAATGAAGAAAAGATTGAAACAAAAGAGTATTCAAAAGAAACGATTGATAAGCTGTTAGAACTTATTAAAAAAGAAAAACATATTAGTGTAATTTCTACTGCTTTAGATTTAACTGATTTTGAAGTCCTTGGACTAGTTCATGATTTAATTGAGGGTGGTATGAATATCATTGTTAAACAATATGATGATGGATTCCATTTACTTAATCAGGGAGATACTATTGATAAAGAAGTAAGCACTTATTCATTTGAAACAGATGAATCAAATGAATTTAAATTTGTTGCTATTTCTGATTTGAGATTAGGATCTAATTCACAACAATTAACTATTTTAAATGATATTTACCGTAAGGCTTATGAAATGGGAATTCATAATGTTATTATTTGTGGAAATATTTCTGCTGGATTACAGCCTATAACCGATACTGAATCAAATTTCATTGAAGATAGTCAGGGTCAGATAGATTATATTGTTAATAATTATCCTCGCCATGAAGGGATTACTACATATTTTATTTCAGGTAAAATTGATGATAAACATATTAGTTTAAAAAACATCAATATAGGTAAGAGAATTGCTGCAGAAAGAAAAGATATGATTTATCTTGGGGAAGATGTATGCGATATTAAAATCGACCGTGTTAAAATGCAAGTAATGAATTCAAAATTGAGTAAAACATATACCGCATCTTACCGTACACAGCAAACATTAGATGCCTACAGAAGTGAGGATAAACCTGACATTTTATTATATGGTGGCTTACTTCAGATGGAAAAATATACATATCGTGATGTAACTTGCATTTCTGTTCCAAGTGTTTGTGCAACTGATAAAGAAATGAAAACAAAAAGATATGCTAATACAATTGGGGCTTGGTATATAACGGTTACTACCAACGAAAAAGGGTTACTTCAAAATGTAAATGCTATAAATTCACCATATTATCTTACAAATAAAGAGAATTTAAGAGATGTTAATATAAATATTAAAAATAAGTCTACAAAACCAAATTTGGATAGTGCCAGCATTGAAACAGCTTTACATTCTTATAACTATGCTAAAAACGGAATGTCTATTGATACTTATATGGCTAAATTTAATATTAGTTATAAAGAACTTCAAGGGCTACTTTATATATGGGAAATGTGTGGTAAGAGTGTTGAAATAGTTCAAAATGGTAATGAAATGGTATTTAAAAAAAACATTGCCAAAAAGATAAATTATAGCAAAGTTTCACCAGAGGAACTAAATTGTACAGAGGTTTTAGTTGTATCAGATACTCATTTTGGTAATATTCATCAGCAGCTTCATTTATTAAACCAACTATATCAAGAAGCATACAATAGAGGTATTAAGTATGCACTTCATGTTGGAGATATGACAGATGGGAATTATCCAATTCGTCCAGAAAGCCCACGTCAGCAATTTCTTCACGGATTTGATGAACAAGTTGGATATACAGTAGATATGTATCCTTATGTTGATGGAATGGAAACATATTATATATTAGGTAGTCATGACGAATCTCATTATAAAAACGGTCAAGCAACTGTTGATTATTGGGTAGATAGATGTAGAAGAGACATGACATTTCTTGGCCAAGATACTGGTCAAATTGAGATAAATGCAGTTAAAATACTATTAGATCATCCTGGTGACGGATCAACTCAGAGTTTATCATATAAGCCTCAAAAAAGAATAGAGATTTTGGAATCACATAATAAACCAAAGATAATGTTAATTGGACATTATCACAAAAGTTATGCATTTGCATATCGTAATGTTCAATGTATAGAGGTCCCTGCTTTATGTAGTAAGACACAATTTCAGCAAAAGAAAGGTCTTATTAATAGCGTAGGTGGATATTTTTTAAAAATCTATTCTGATAGTAAAGGAAATATTCAATATTTTGAACCAGAGGAAATCTTATTTAGTGAAAAAGATTTTTGGGATGAAGCGGGTAAAGATAAAAAGAAAGTTAAAAAATTACAAATTAAACAAGGAATTTATTAGTATTGACAAATTATTTTAAAGGAATATAATAAAGAAAAGCGAAGAACAAGAGGAGTAAATTAGCTAGTAGTTAATAGGAATTGAATGTCACCGACTGTAAGCATTCATTAATGAAGACTAGTTGAAGGTAGCTTGGGAGTTGCATATTTAAGTAAATAGGATATGTCGTATGGATGCGTTAAATCTTTGAGGTAGTAGAAATACTATGAATTAAGGTGGTACCACGAACATTTCGTCCTTTGGATGAGATGTTTTTTTATTTAGAAAGGGTGAAATTATGTTAGAAAAAAAATATGATCATGAATTAGTTGAAAAAGGGAAATATGAAAAATGGTTAAAAAAAGATTATTTTAAATGTCAACCAAACAGTAAGAAAAAACCATATTGTATTGTACTTCCACCACCAAATGTAACAGGTGTTTTGCACCTTGGTCATGCTTGGGATGCTGCACTTCAAGATATTATGATTCGTTATAAAAAAATGGAAGGTTATGATACTTTATGGCTTCCGGGTATGGATCATGCAGCTATTGCAACTGAAGCAAAAGTTGTAAAAAGATTAAAAGATAAAGGAATTAATAAATATGAATACGGAAGAGAAAAGTTCTTAGAAGCTTGTTGGGATTGGACACATGAACATGGCGATATTATAAGAAAGCAATGGGCCATTTTAGGTGTTTCCATGGATTACTCAAAAGAAAGATTTACTCTTGATGCTGGTCTTTCTAAAGCAGTCAGAAAAGTATTTGTTGATTACTATAATGAAGGTTTAATTTATCGTGGTGAAAAAATAATTAACTGGGATCCAGCTGCTAGAACCGCACTATCTAATGAAGAGGTTATTTATGCTGAAGAAAAAAGTGCATTTTATCATATAAAATACAAATTAGAAAATAGTGAGGAATATATTGATGTTGCAACGACAAGACCAGAAACATTATTTGGAGATACTGCAGTTGCTGTAAATGAAGAAGATGAAAGATATAAAAAATTTGTTGGTAAAAATGTAATATTACCTTTAGTTGGTAGAAAAATACCGGTTATTACAGATGAACATGCGGATATGACAAAAGGAACAGGTGCAGTTAAAATTACACCTGCCCATGATCCTAACGATTTTGAAGTAGGGAATCGTCATAATCTTGAACGTATTGTTATTATGAATGATGATGCAACAATGAATGAAAATGCTCCTGGATATGTAGGATTTACTCGTGAAGAATGTCGTGAGGCTGTTTTAAAGGATTTAAAAGAGCAAGGACTTTTACTTAAAATAGAGCCAATTACCCACGAAGTAGGTCATTCTGAAAGAACTGGAGTAATGGTAGAACCAATGATAAAGAAGCAATGGTTTGTTAAAATGAGACCACTAGCTGATCATGTATTAGAAGTTCAAAAAAATAAAAATGAGAAAGTAAATTTTATACCATCAAGATATGAAAAGACGATGAATCATTGGATGGAAATTACTTATGATTGGTGTATTTCACGTCAATTATGGTGGGGACATAGAATTCCTGCATGGTATAAAGGTGATGAAATCTATGTTGGCATGGAAGCGCCAAAAGGTGAGGGTTGGGTACAAGATCCTGATGTACTTGACACTTGGTTTTCAAGCGCTTTATGGCCATTTGCAACATTAGGTTGGCCTGAGAAAACAGATTTAATCAAAAAGTATTATCCAAATTCATGTTTAGTAACGGCTTATGATATTATTCCTTTTTGGGTTAATAGAATGACATTTCAAGGTGAAAAAATTCTTGGAGCAAGACCATTTGAACATTGTTTCATTCATGGACTTATTCGTGATAAAGAAGGAAGAAAATTTTCTAAAAGTTTAGGTAATGGTATTGATCCATTTGATATGGTAGAGTTATATGGAGCTGATGCTTTAAGATATTATCTTGCAACAGATGTAGCTCCGGGAACTGATATGCGCTTTGATGAAGAAAAAATAAAAGCTGCTTGGAATTATATAAATAAAATATGGAATGCCTCAAGATTTGTATTAACCAATATTGAAGGTTTAAAAGAAATAAAATTAGAAAATTTAAAACCAGAAGATAAATGGATTATTACCAAATTTGAAAAAGCACTTCATGAAACAAAAAAATTCATGGACAAATATGAATTTAATAATGCTAGTGCTTCTATTTATGAATTTACATGGAGCTATTTCTGTGACTATTACATTGAAATGGCCAAATATTCAATTGAAAAAGAAAGCACAAAATCAACTCTATGTTTTATCTTAACAGGGATTTTAAAACTTCTTCAACCTTTTGTGCCATATGTAACAGATGAAATTTATTCAATGTTACCAATTAAAGATGCTGAAGATATTATAATTTCTAGCTATCCAAAATATGATAAAAAGTTAATTTTTGAAAATGAAGAAATTGCTACTGATGATGCTATTGAATTTATTAAAGCTTTTAGAAATATCAAAGCTGAAAACAATATAACAAAAGAAGCAAAAGTTATGTTTGATACAACTGATGACAATGGTTTGATTATTAAAATGCTAAAATTAGATGCAAATATTGTTGATAGTCCACTTGGAATAAAAGCATATAAAGTATTTTCGAGAAGAATAAAAGCAACAATTTTCTTTGAAAAACTTGAAACAGAAGCTGATAAATTAGCTAAAGAAGCTCAAATTAAGATACTAAGATCTTCAATTGAAAGAAGAGAAAAGCTTTTAGCAAATGAAAATTATGTTAATAAAGCTCCAGCAAAAATAGTTGAAATGGATAAACAAAAATTAGAAGAAGAAAAGAAAAAACTTGAAGAATTATTAAAATAAAAATTTTTGGATGTATATTCATCCAAAAGTTTTTTTGTGTTATACTATTTATAGTAGGAGAGTATACAATATGAAAAAATTAAAAGTACTATTAATGATGTTTTTATTTATGCTTGCGCCTATGCATTTGTTAGCTGACATAGTAATAGATAATTCACCTTTAATTATTAATGTTGGAGATGAGGTAGAATTTACAGTTAATGTTTCAAAAATGGGTGGAAGGTTTGACATTACTTCTAGTGATGTTTCAGTTGCAACTGTAACATCACCACTATTTGATAATAAAAATGCTGTTGAAAATAAAAAGATAGAGAATATAGATAATGGAATAAAAATTTTGATTGAAAATTCAACTGATAAAGATATTAGTGAAACTATTATTATTAAAGGAATAAAAAAAGGGACAGCAACTATTACCATTAAAGCAGTAGATATGGATGAAAACACTAACGAAGGTGCAACTTCATTTTCTGAAAATATAAATGTTTTAGTTGGTTCAAAAACTTATAATATTGAATTCAATGAAAATGGTGGAGATATATGGACTGATGCTTCTTGTTTATCAAGTAAATATATTTTTAACTCATCAAAATGCATTAAAATTGTAACAGAAGGTCAACCATATGGGGAATTACCAGTCCCAACAAATGGCGAATATACATTTATGGGGTGGTATACAGATACTATAGGTGGTAAAAAGATAACTGCTGATAGTCTTGTTGCAGAAGATTTAATAGTATATGCACACTGGGAAAAAATTAGTAGAGTAGCAACATATAAATTGGTTATTGTAAGCTCTTTATCACTAATAATAATTATATTAATATATATAATCATTAAAAGAAAAAATAGTAGAAATTATTAAGAATAACAAAATGATAATATGATAAAACTATTATCATTTTTGTGTTATACTTATTTTATGGTAGGAGATTTTATGAAAAAAAGAAGGCTTAAAAAGAGCGTAAAAATTTTTTTGATTTGTTTTCCAATAGTAATTTTACTTATTATTTTAATAATACCAAAAAAAGAAAAAGTTTATATGGAATCATTTGTTGGTAAAGCTAAGGAGGAAATAATTGAATTTTGTAAATTAAAAGAATGTGAAGTTAAATTCAACTATGATTATGACATAAATACTGATGAAAATAAAATAATTAAACAAAGCAAAAAAACAGGTAGCGAATTAAAGAAGAATGAAATAATTGAAATAACCATTTCTAAAGGTATCAATTATGATATTTATAAAGAAAACAATGTGAATGAATTAGGAAGAGTACCTATTATGATGTATCACGGCATAATTGATAAAAAAAGCGAGGAAACATCATATACTGGTGGAAATGTTGACAAAGATGGCTATCAAAGAACTTATGAAGCATTTGTTGAAGATTTGGAATTTTACTATAAAAATGGATATCGCATGGTTAGACTTATTGATTATGTAAATGGTAAGATTGATTGTGAGCTCGGAAAAAGTCCAATTGTTTTAACCTTTGATGATGGCTTAGCTAATGCTATTAAAGTAACTGGTCTTGATACAAATGGTGAGATTATGATTGATCCTCATAGTGCAATTGGTATATTAGAATCATTCAAAAAAAAGTATCCAGATTATAAAGTTACAGCAACATTCTTTTTAAATGCTGGGCTTTTCCAACAAAAGGAATATAATGATAAAATTATTGAATGGGTAATAAAAAATGGTTATGACATTGGAAATCATACATATTCTCATGCTGATTTAACAAAAACAAGTGAAGAAGGAACTATTAAAGAAATTGGACGCATGTATAATCTTTTAAAAAGTAAGACTGATAAGTTTGTTAATATAGTTGCACTTCCTTATGGAACTCCTTATAATGCAAACCATCAAAATTTTAAACATGTTTTAAATGGCACTTATGAAGGAGAAACATATACAACTATTTCTGCATTAAGAGTAGGATGGGAAAGCGATTATTCCCCATTTTCAACTAGTTTTAATCCTAATTTCATTAAAAGAATTCGCGCTTATGACAATAACGGACAAGACTTTGATATTGCATACAATTTTAAATTTTTAGAAACAAGAAGATTTATTTCTGATGGTAACCCTAATACAATTGTTGTAAAAAAAGAAAATTTACAATATGTAAATGGTAAAAATTTAAAAATCATTGATTATTAAACTTGTTATTTTTATTAATTAATTATATACTTATAATAGGTGGAAGCATATGAAACTAAATAATAAGGGATTTGCTATAAGTGGAATATTGTATGCAGTAATGCTTTTGTTTTTGACTTTAATATTGGCGTTACTTGCAATGATTTCAAATCGTAAAATGGCTTTGGATAAATATAAGAATAACATAAAAAATGAACTAAACACCTCTGCCGAAAATTATGGATCTTATGTTCAAATTAAACAAGATACACTTTATATAAGATTATCAGAAGAAGAATTATTAACTTATGATTTATTTTCAAATGTCGCTGGATGTTTAAATGGTGGACACTCTAGAAATACTTTATGCCAACCAACAGATACAGATATTACTAATCTTTTAAATTATAAAATTTATGATCAAGATAATAATGAAATTATTAAATTTAATTACGATAATATTTCACATGATGATGGTTTTACAATAAAAAAAGTTTATTACACTTATTATTCTAAAGATTCAAATGGTAATTATATTGTAAGTAATGATAAAAAAAGTTTAAAAGTTAATTCTAAGTATTTAGATGCAACTAAAGAGAATATTTTCTATGTTCGTTATTCAGTTGTTGATAATAATAATCAAGTTTCAAAAGAAGTAACAAGAACATTAGTGACAATTAAGTATAATAATTATATTAATATTGTTAAAAATAATTTTGTCGTTAATTCTTCAGAAATTAACAATTATAATTTTAAAAATAATGCAAATTGCTATATATTATCAAATGATTCTTTAGTTAAAGATAATTCAATTTTAATGTATAAGATATATGATAGCGAAGATAAAGAGGTAACTACATATGAAAATATGAGCACTAACGAGAGATATAAAGTAAGATATTTTACAAATTCAGTTGACAATTCAACTTCAGAAATCATGTTTGCATATTTTGTTATAGAGTAAAAGCAAACAAATCTGTTTTTTTCTAAAAAAATGTAAAGTATTATTCAAGTAAAAATAAAATCATTTTTTAAAATAAAAATGATTTTTTGTTTTTGACATTTTTTACAAAAACTATATATTTCAAAGGAAAAACAAGGTTTGCGTTAAAATAACAAAAATGTTTTTTTTGAAGAAAAAAACATTTTTTTAAAAAAGTCAATACCTAAAAATTTAAAAAAATCGTAAAAAAAATATTGCTATTTGATGTTTTATTTGATAATATGAATATGGTAGAAAAATAAGTGAGGAAAACCATGAATGATGCATTTAAAGAACTTGTTGTTGTTAAAAGAACAGGTCAAAGAGTAAATTTTAATGGAACTAAAATTGCGATTGCAATTGGTAAAGGCTTTGATAGTGTTTATGAAAATGCAGAAGCTAAAGATATTAATAAAGTATACGAACTTGTTTTAAAAACAATTGATTCAAATTATAAGACTAGAAAAACTATTAATGTTGAAGATATTCAAAACATAATTGAAGAATCATTGAGGATTCTTGGATATAATGAAGTTTATGATTCATTTAGTAAGTATCGTTTACGTCGTGCTCGTTCAAGAGATGTGTTTGGTATTAAACCACAACATAAATTTGTTAAAGCAATTGAAAAAGTTGGCTACTTTGCTAATGAAGCCAATAATCAAAAACCAAATGAATTAATTGATAGCTTTGCTAAAATCATTTCTAAAGAATTTGCAATTTCTTATTTGATAGAAGGTAAGGTTGAAAAAGCAATTGAAGAAGGAACGATTGCTCTAAATGGAATAGAAAGCTATGCTATTGCAGATACATCTTCAAGTCATTTAAATATTGATTTTGAAAATGCTAAAACTATTGATGATTTTTTTAATGAGGTTATACGCACAATTATTCTTGTAAAAAAAGATCAATTTGGTGAGCATACTTTAATAAATTTTGATACGATATTATCAACTAGAGTAGTGAATGATTTTAAAAATATTTTTGCAGATGAATTTTTAAACAATTTAAAAATAAATGGTCTTGATGACTTTGTTGATCAAACAAAAATTAATGGTTATTTAAAAAAATTGAATGAAATAAATGATAAATTTTTAGATAATGAATTAAAAAACAATGTTTTAAGAAATATTTTTGTAATTACTTATGAAAAAGTATTACATAAATTAAATAAACTATTAGAAAGCAATTTTAAAAGATTATTTTCAATTTTAGAATCAGTATTAAGTCAAAACGAAAAAATAGTTATTTCTTTAGATAATAATGACTCATTTGTTTCTAATATAATTATTAAAAATTATTTTAATAGTATTATAAGCAATAAGATTTTAACAAATATTTTTGTTAATGATAATGATGAAATAAATATGATTTTATTTGAAAAGATGAAATCAATTGAAATTCACATGATTTTTGAAAAAAATCATGACATTAACTATTTCTCTGATGGAATTTGTGTTTATGAAAATATTAATGGAACTAATACCTCTAAAGGACGAGTTATTAATTCAATTTCAACAATCAATCTAGCTAGAATAGCTTTAAAAAATAAGACAATAAAAGGATTCTTAGAAGATCTTGAAAGTATTATAGAATTAAATAAAAATGCTTTAATTCAAAGATTTGATCTTCAAGGAAGTAAAACGAAAGAAAATTACAATATTTTATTTAATAAAGGATTATTATATGATTCTGAAAAATTAGAAGATGGACAGAAAGTCAGAAAAGTATTACGCAATGGAGCCTTTGTTATGGGATTTGTCGGTTTAATTGAAGCTTCTTTAATACTTAATAAAAAAGAAGATAATAATTTGACCTTAGAAGACTTTGAATTGGCATTAAAGATTGTTAAAGCAATTAATAAGAAATGTGATCAGTTAACTTTTGAAAATAGACTTAATTTTATAAGTGCTGAAATATATGATGAAGATATAAGTAGTAATTTTATTCGTTTAGATAAATGTGTTTTTGGAACTCTTAAGTTAATTAATAAATCTAAGTATGAACCAGTTTATAAATTTATAAACAATTCAAAAATTAGTTTTGAAGAAAAATTAAATATGTACTCTTTATATCAAAATAAAACTTCTTCAATATATAAGATTGATTTAAAAAATATTGATTTTAAAAAATACACAAAATTAATTGATGAAATTAAGAATGCCAAAATAAAATATGTGGGGTTTAAATATGATAATTGATGGTTTTGAAAAGTTAACACTTTTAGATTATCCTGGACATATGGCATGTATTATTTTTACAAGAGGTTGTAATTTTAGTTGCTCTTATTGTCAAAATAGTTCATTAATTAAACATAGTTCAGCAAAAGGACTTATAAGTGAAGAAGAAGTATTAGATTATTTAACTTTAAGAAAGAATGTTCTTGACGGAATAGTTATTTCTGGTGGGGAACCAACATTACAAGTTGATTTAATTGGTTTTATTAAAAGAGTAAAAGAATTAAAGCTTAAAGTAAAACTTGATACTAATGGTAGTAATCCAAAATTAATCAAAAGGTTAATTGACGAAGGATTAGTTGATTATGTTGCAATGGATATTAAACATGATTTAGATAAATATGAAATTGTATCAAAATGTAAAATTAATAAAAAGTTTATTGAAGAAAGTATAAAGGTTCTAAAGAATAGCAATATTGATTATGAGTTTAGGACAACGATTATAAAAGAATATCACAGTATAAAGGATATCGAAAAAATCATAAAACTTGTTGGGAATAGTAAGTATTACATTCAAAATTTTAAATTGAGTGATGATGTTTTAGATAAAAGCTTAACCAGTTTTACGGAAGAAGAATTAAAAGAAATTCAAGCAAAGTTTAAAGAAAAAAGTAATGTATTTATACGCGGTTTATAAGGAGGTAAGAAAAATGTATAAAGTAAAAACTAGAGAAGGAAAAACAGTTGAATTTGATATTGAAAGGATTAAAAGTGCTATTAGAAGAGCTTTTGAAGCAACCGAGACAGAATATAATGATGATGTTATTGATTTACTTGCTTTAAAAGTAACCGCTAATTTTCAAGCTAATATTAAAAATAATGCTATTAAAGTTGAAGATATTCAAGATAGTGTTGAAAATATCCTTTCAAATGCTGGTTATGCTGAAGTTGCTAAAGCATATATTTTGTATCGTAAGCAACATGAAAAAATGCGTAATATGCAAGGCGCAGTACTTAACTATCGTGATGTTGTAAATAGCTATATTAATGTAACTGACTGGCGAGTTAAAGAAAACTCAACAGTTACATACTCAATTGGAGGGTTAATTTTAAGTAACTCTGGGGCTATTACAGCTAATTATTGGTTAAGTGAAGTATATGATGAAGAAATTGCAAATGCTCACAGAAATGCAGATATTCATATTCATGACTTATCAATGCTTAGTGGTTATTGTGCTGGTTGGAGTTTGAAACAATTAATTCAAGAAGGTTTAGGTGGAGTACCTGGAAAGATTACATCATCTCCAGCAAAACATTTAGCAACTCTTTGTAATCAAATGGTTAATTTTTTAGGAATAATGCAAAACGAATGGGCTGGAGCTCAAGCATTCTCATCATTTGATACTTATTTGGCACCATTTGTTAAAGCTGATAACTTAACTTATAAAGAAGTAAAGCAAAGTTTACAATCATTTATTTATGGTGTTAATACCCCAAGTAGATGGGGAACTCAAGCACCATTCACAAATATTACTTTAGATTGGACAGTACCAAATGACTTAGCAGAACTTAATGCTATTGTTGGTGGTAAGGAAATGGATTTCAAGTACAAAGATTGCCAGAAAGAAATGGATATGGTAAACAAAGCTTTCATTGAAATTATGATTGAAGGCGACGCTAATGGTCGTGGATTCCAATATCCAATTCCAACATATTCAATTACTCGTGATTTTGATTGGAGTGAAACAGAAAACAACAAATTATTGTTTGAAATGACAGCAAAGTATGGAACACCTTATTTTTCAAATTACATCAATAGTGATATGGAACCAAGTGATGTTCGAAGTATGTGCTGCCGTTTAAGATTAGACTTAAGAGAATTAAGAAAAAAATCAGGTGGCTTCTTTGGTAGTGGAGAATCAACAGGATCTGTTGGTGTTGTTACAATTAACTTACCAAGAATTGCATATTTAGCAACTGATGAAAAAGATTTCTATCGTCGTTTAACTCGTTTAATGGATATATCTGCTCGTAGTTTAAAAGTAAAACGAAATGTTATTACAAAATTACTTGATGAAGGACTTTATCCATATACAAAACGTTATTTAGGAACATTTAATAATCACTTTTCAACAATTGGTTTAATTGGTATGAATGAAGTAGGTTTAAATGCAAAATGGTTAAAAGAAGATTTGACAAGTGTTAGAACCCAAAAATTTGCTAAAGAAGTTTTAAACTTCATGCGTGAGAAATTATCAGATTATCAAGAGGAATATGGTGATCTTTATAACTTAGAAGCAACACCAGCTGAATCAACAACATATCGTTTTGCAAAACATGATGTTGAACAATATCCTGATATTATTACAGCAGCAAAAGAAGGCCAAAAACCTTACTATACAAATTCATCACATTTACCAGTAGATTATACAAAAGATATATTTGCTGCTTTAGATGTTCAAGATGAACTTCAAACACTTTACACATCAGGAACTGTTTTCCATGCATTCTTAGGTGAAAGATTAACTGATTGGAAAGCAGCAGCTAAGTTAGTTAGAACGATTGCTGAAAATTATCGTTTACCTTACTATACATTATCACCAACATATTCAGTATGTAAAAATCATGGATATATGGCTGGAGAACACTTTACATGTCCAGAGTGTGGCGAAGAAGCAGAAGTTTATAGCCGTATAACTGGATACTATCGTCCAATTAAAAATTGGAATGACGGAAAAAGAAGCGAATATGATAGCAGATGTGAATATGAAGAATTAGATCATGCTAATCATATTGAAAAATGCGCTTGCGAACAAAATTGCACTAATGAAAAAGTAGAAGACGTTAAAGACGGAATTATGCTTTTTGGAACTAAAACATGCCCAAACTGTAAAATGGCAAAAACTTTATTAGACAAAGCTAAAATCAAATATCAATTTGTAGATGCTGAAGAAGAAGTAGATTTAACTAAAAAATTAGGTGTTAAACAAGCTCCAACTTTGATAGTTATTAAAAAAGGTGAAGTAGAAAAACATGCTAATTTATCAAACATTAAAAAATTTATCGAGTCAAAATAATGTACGATACAATTATTATCGGTGCGGGACCAGCAGGTCTTACAGCCGCAATCTACTTAAGAAGAGCTAATAAAAAAGTTTTATTGATTGAAAAAGAGGGAATAGGAGGTCAAATAGCCTCATCACCACTCGTTGAAAACTATCCTGGTTTTAAAGCCATAAGCGGAACAGAACTTGCTAACAATTTATATGAACAAGTAGAAGCTTTGGATTGTGAAATTGCAATCGAAGAAGTGTTAGAAATAACTAAAAATAAAGATGTTATTACTGATTCAAATAAATATCAAGCTAAATCTATTATTATTGCAACAGGATGCGAATATCGAAAATTAAATTTAGAAAATGAAGAAGAATTAATAGGTTCTGGGATTCATTTTTGTGTTTCTTGCGATGGAGCATTTTATAAAAATAAAATAGTTGGTGTTATTGGTGGAGGAAATAGTGCATTAATTAATGCTATTTCTTTAGCTGATTTATGTAGAAAAGTGATTATCATTCAAGATTTAGATCATTTAACAGGAGAAGAAAAATATATAAACGAAGTTAAAGAAAAGAAAAATGTTGAAATCATTTTATCAAGTAAAGTTTCAAAATATTTAGAAGAAAACGGATTATTTAAAGGAATTCAAATAAACGGCGAAAAAGATATTGAACTAGATGGAGTATTTTTATCAATAGGTCGTATTCCAACTTCAAAAATATTTAAAGATCTAGTTAGTATTGATAATTACGGTTATATTAAATCAGATGATATGAATACTAATATTGATGGAATATTTGTGGCTGGAGATGTTCGAACAAAAAATGTGAGACAACTTACAACCGCAACTAATGATGGCACTATTGCTGCCATAAATGCTATTTCATATTTAAAATAAAGTTTGTGTAATCACAAACTTTTTTAATGCAAAAAAAGATATTTAGTAATCACTAAATATCTTAAATTATGAAATTAAAGTTCAAAATCATTAACTTTTAAATCAGATGTATTTGCATTTTTATCAATTGAAAAAATACATTTTAGCATCTCAATAATATCTTTGTTTTTATCATATTTACTAATAATATCTGATAAAGAAATAATACCCGTAAGTTTTTTTCCATTTTTTACAAGCAAACGTCTTATTTTAAAATTCTTCATTATTTCTATTGCTTTTAATACGTTTTCATTTTCGTCAATTGTAATTAAAGTATTTTTCATTGAATTTGATAGTTCCTTATTATCATTAGCAATTCCATAAATTACTAAATCACGATCGGTTAAACATCCAACAATTTTATTACCTTTTTTAATTGGTAGAAATCCTATGTCATAATTTAGCATAAGTAAAGCTGCATCTTTAATTGATGAATCAATGTCTGAAGAAACAATATCTTTTGTCATTATATCTTTTATTTTCATGTTTACCACCATTTCTATTATTTGTTTTATTAAAAAAATTATACCTAAAGCATAAAATTAAATAGGTGATAATTTGAAAAAGCGAATGCATTTAAGACCTAAAAGAAAAAAAATAAAATTATTTATTTTAATACCAATTGTTTTAATAATATTATTTGTTTTTTTATTTGTTAAATTTGTTAATATAAAACCTTTAATTATTAGTTATAGTGAAATGCAAGCAGGTAAATTTGCAACTTTGATTATAAATAGTGCTTTAAAAGAAGATGAAGCTTTAGAAAACGAAGATTTATATAAAATAAATAATAATATTATCATTTATAACACCAAAAAAATAAACGAAATATTAACTACCTTAACAGCAAGAATTCAAAAATATTTTAAAGCTATTGAGATTGGTGATATTGATAATATTAAAGCAGAAATATTAGAAAAATATAATGATGAAAACTTAAAAAAAGGAATAGTATTAAATATTCCAATGGGCTATCTAACTGGTAGCTCATTTTTAGCAAATAGTGGGCCCAAAATACCATTTAGAATTAAGCTAATTGGTGATGTTAAAACAGACATTAAATCAAGTGTTACAGATTATGGCCTAAATAATGCCTTACTTAAAATATATATTTATGTTGAGGTTACAACTAAAAGTATTATTCCTTTTATTTCTAGCACTCAAAAAACGGTTGTTGAATATCCATTAGTTTTAAAACTCGTTGAGGGAAAAGTTCCATCTTATTATGTTGGAAACAGATAGAATATTATTAAAAGATGTGATATACTATTAATGGTGGATAATATGAATAAGAGATTAAGATTGAGGTATGATCGTATTCTTATTTGTATAGTTGCTTTAGTTGTAATGGTATTACTTTTATTAAATAGTTTAATATTTTTAATAAAAAAAATAAATCCAGAAATGAAAAAGGTTTATTTAGCTAGTACAAGTTCTAATGTTGAATTATATGATTCTGATAAAAATCAAGTAGATAAAGTTTTAAGAGGAACGGAAGCTTTATTTTATGTTGATTCAAAAGAAGATGAATTTGCTAAGATTAAAATAAATAATAAAAAATATTATGTAAAAAAATCAGCGATAACCAATGATTATAGTGATGTTATTTTGAATGAAAAAATCTATGTTAGGACAATGACAACTTTATTAAGTGATAATACAAAAATAGAATCTATAATTCCAAAAGGAACAGAACTTAATATTATTGGCTTCGATAAATTAGAAAATGGGAGTCCTTTAAAATACAAGGTTGCTTATAATGAACATGAAGGTTATGTTTCATCTAAATATTTAGTAGATTCAAAAGAAGAATCTTTAAAAAATTACGATGAAGAAGGAACTTATAAAATTCATGCGGCCAAAAGCAGCACTTATGGTGGCAAAGCTGGTGAATTAGACTTTTATCCGCGGGAAAAACCAAAATTTGAAAAAAATCAAATGCCAGAAAAGGTACGTGCTTTATATTTAAATGTGAGTGCAATTAGAAACGTCGATAAATATATAGAGTTAGCTAAAAATACAAAAGTTAATGCCTTTGTAGTTGATATTAAAGATGATTCTTTAGCATATAAATCAGAAGTAAGTAAAAGCATTACTCCAACAAGCTATAAAAATGCAATATCAAGTGTTGAAAATTATAAAAATTATATTCAAAAATTGAAAGATAATGGTTACTATGTCATTGGTAGAATAACTTTATTTAAAGATTTAAGTTATGCCAAAGATAATATAAAAGATGCTATAACTGATAATTATGGTAACTTTTATAAGCATAATGGTTCATATTGGCCAAGTGCTTATAGCACTAATGTTTGGGAATATAATATAAATCTTGCTGTAGAAGCCGTTGATTTATTTGGTTTCAATGAAATTCAATTTGATTATGTTAGATTTCCTGATGGAACATCTACGGCAGAGAGTAATAAGACAATTAATTTAAAAAATACATATAAAATATCGAAGCTTCAAGCAATACAAACATTTTTAATGTATGCAACGGATATTTTACATGAAAAAGGTGTTTATATTTCAGCTGATGTATTTGGAGAAAGTGCGCACCAATATATAAATTCATATGGTCAATATTGGGGAGCTATATCTAATGTTGTAGATGTCATAAGTGCAATGCCATATCCAGATCATTTCTTAGCTCATCAATATGGTATGGAAGAAGTTGTGTGGACAAATCCTTATCGTTTACTTTACATTTGGGCAAGTCAATATGCTATGAAAAGACAAAGTGAGATACCAACACCAGCTATTATGAGAACTTGGATTCAAGCTTATAACACAAGTAAAAGTCCATCAGTTATTTATGGACCCGAAAAAATTAAAGAGCAAATTAAAGGTTTAGAAGACGCTGGTGCATTAGGAGGTTATATGACTTGGAGTGCATCATCATATATACCAAAATATGAAGAAATAGTTGGTGCACTATAGGAGGTTTTTATGAAAAAATATATACTTAACGAACATGAATATGAATTGATTGAAAATTACAAAGATGGATTTGATTATGATGAAGTCAAGAAATGTATGACAGAATATTATGATGATTTTGATTATATACTTGGTGACTGGGCTTATGGTAAATTAAGATTAAAAGGTTTTTGTAATAAAAATAATAAATTATTCAATAAAATAAATGATTATCAAAAAAAGGAAGACTATATAAAAAATTATTGTGCATATGAATGTAAATATTTTGTTTTAAAGAAGGATTAGGTGTTTAAAATGCTAGATAAAATGGGGACTATTGATTTTGAAGAAAAGAAAAATGAAATTTTATCTTATCTTAAGTATGCCATATTTCTTTTACCAATAATTCCCATAATTTTAATTATAAGCTATTATACTCACACTTATGGTGACACTGAAGATGAACTTGTGAAATTGGCACAAAAATATATAAATAATAATCATATTGAAATTAATGATGAAATTTATATACCGCTTGGAGAATTAGGAGAAGTTGATGGTGCCGAGCTTTGTAGTAATGCCAGTGGTGTAATTGTAACCAAAAAAGGTAACAAAAATAAATATACTCCTTATTTAAAATGTTTGGACTATGAAACTAAATTAGTTTCCAATAGTGACAAATATATTTCTTTAAGTGGTGATGAAATAACAATTTTAAACTATGGTGAAATATATGAAGAAAAAGGCTATTTTAGTGAAGATGTTATAGAAGTAACTACTAATGGCGAAGTAAAAAGTGCACCAGGAATTTATACAATTTATTATGATGTTAAAATAGATGGTAAAATTAAAGACACCTTAATTAGAAAAGTAATTATTACAAAATATGATAAAACGACGACCAATAGTGGCGCTACTAGTAGTGATAAACCAACTCTTACCTTAAAAGGTGATACTACCATGATTTTAGAGCGTGGTGAAAAATATGTAGAACCAGGATATCGTGCGGTTGATTATAAAGATGGTAAAATAAGTCGTAAAGTTGAGCGTACAGATGATGTTAATACTAGAACAATGACGAAAAAAATTGGGACTTATGTTTTAGTGTATAAAGTAACTAACTCTAGGGGAATATCAGTTGTAAAAGGTAGAACAATCAAAGTCGTTAACAAAAAAAGTGATATGGTTGTTGATTCATTAGTAAAAAAAGTAATTAATGGGTTTGCAATAGATTTAAAGATAACTGGAACAGGATATTCACATACGATACTTCCAAATGGTGAGAGAGATGATAGCTTTTCTATTTCTTATCCAGTTAAACAAAATGGTACATATAAATTTGCTTTTTATGATACATCTAATAATGTAGTTGTAAGAGAAGTAGATGTTAATGATGTTGATATTACACCGCCAACTGTAAGTTGTGTGGCATCAGTTTCAAAAATAGATACAAATGTTTATGTTACAGCTTCAGATAAAAGCGGAATTAAAGGATATAATTATATAATTGATGGTAGAAATTATAGTTCAGATGTTTCTATAAAAGAGTCAAATTATAAAATTTACCAATTAGCAACAGATGTTAGTGTACAAGTGCAAGATACATATGGAAATATTTCTTCTACCGTAAAGTGTAATGTTAATAATATAAGTAATCGTGGAACCATGACTAATGGAATCATGAATATTCCGCTTTATTTGCAAACTAATTATAAAACACCAATCAAATGGGGAAATGGTAAAACAACAACAGTAAGTGGATATGGTTGTGGACCAACAAGTGTTTCCATGGTAATTGCTTATTTAACTGGTAATACTTCTCAAAATCCACAAAATTTATTTGAATGGTTAAATAGTCTAGGTTATTTTCATGGAAATGGATTTGGAAAAGCAGCATTGACAAAAGCAGCAGCAAAATATGGAGTTACATGTGAATGGGTAAATCTTACCGAAACATCTATGAAAGAAACATTATTAAGTGGGAAACCAATTATTGCATTTATGGGCAAAGGTCAATTTTCTACAGGTGGCCATTATATTGTTTTAAAAGGTGTTGATAGTTCTGGTAAAATAGCAGTTAATGACCCTTTTTATACAAAAAATAATAAGCAAACATTTGCTGCAAGCTTAATTTTACAACAAAAAAGAGTTTCAAAAGCATTTGCAGTATGTAATTAAGGAGAAATATATGAACTCAATAGATGATTTAGATAAAAAACAGATTATTGTAAAATATGGAAAATATATTCTATTACTTTTATTAGCGCTTATTATTTTACTAATCTTTAAAAGTTGTGGTCAAAGTTCTAGTAAATTAGAATCACAAGTCATAGAAGCGGCAAAAAAATATGTTGCAGCCAACAAGTTGGTAATTAGTGGACAAAAATATATTGAACTTTCAAAACTCGGTGAAATAAAAGGTACTGAATTATGTAGTAAAACTAGTGGTGTAATCATAGTAAGTGAAAATGGTGATTTAATATATAAACCATATTTAAAATGTGATGATTATCAATCTAAAATTATAATAAACAATACAAAGATTATTAAATTAGTAGGTGATGATATTATCGTTTTAAATAAAGGTGAAATTTATAATGAACAATATTATACTTTAACAGGAGATGCCGAAGTTAAAATATCAGGAGCAGTTGGGACTGAACCAGGAATATATAGAGTTAATTATGATGTTTATGTAGACAATAACTTTAAAGAAAGAGCTTACCGTTTAATAATTGTATCAGAAACAGATAAAGGTGGCACAATAAGTGGAATAACGAATCCTAATGTTCCAGTAATTACTTTATTAGGTGATAAAGAAATAGTCATTAATAAAGGTGAAAAATATGTAGAACCAGGATATCGAGCAGTTGATTATAAAGATGGAAAAATAAGTCGCGATGTAAAAGTTG
>CACXGO010000039.1 GCA_902767245.1 uncultured Erysipelotrichaceae bacterium | reverse complement strand
TAACTGCTGTCCCTGCTTTTAATCCTTTTACATTACCACTACTATCAACTGACGCCACACTTGCATTACTACTTGCCCATGTTACACCATTATTCGTTGCATTACTTGGTGCTATCGTAGCTGTAAGTTTCTCACTTGATCCTACATTTATCGTTGTACTTGTTTTATTTAAGGTTACTCCTGTTACTGCTATATTTGAATTACTGTTTGGCAACCAATTGACATATAATTTCACTACTCCACCATTCACAGATGTTAGATTTTTAACAGAAGCCTTATTACTTAATGTTGGAGATATAGAAAATTTCAAATTTTTAATATAGGGGATATTCCCTGTATTATATTTTCCATAAAATGCAAGATATGTTACTGCTTGTGAACTATTTTTATTTCGTGCAATTTTAAAATCAAATGAAAAATGCTTATAATTTGTTGTTACATTAAAAGTCTTTGCTCCATCTACCATATAATATTTAGCCAATGATGGCTGATAAGTATAAACTTCTATAACATTATTCTTGTTAACATTAGCGGATTTCATATCAAATTCCAAATGATATGTAGCATCTACTCCATACTTATTAAAATAAGGTGCCATATCATAATATTGAAGATATTCATTATTTCCATGTTTTTCTGGAATATCAGAACGTAAAATTCCATTCCACTCATTAAATATATATCCAGTTCTTGAAAATTGATTAGCGCTTAAAGTATACGTTTTACCATATATCATCGTTTGAGAAGCCATACTTCCACTTCCACCATTTGCATCATAAACGACTTTATACTGATTAGGCGTATAATGAGCTGTTAGCGTCAAATTATTTTTTATTGGTGCAGTAAAACTAAATTTAGTTGTTCCGTTATACCATCCATTAAATGTATATCCAGTTTTGTTTGGATCTGCTGGCTTGATAGCAGTTTTCCCTGATTCAACTATTTGATTAGGTATATTGGTTCCACCCATACTATCAAATTTTATTGTATATCTGCTAGAAATTTGATTTTGTACTATTATTGTTGCATTGGCTACTTTTTCAGATGCTGTAACTACTAATGTCGTTGTTCCAACTTTTAAACCTTTTACAATACAATTTTTTCCACTAACCTGTACTGTTGCTACTTTGTTATCTTTGATTACACACTTAAAAATTTGATTTACTTCATTTGGCAATATAGTTACCTGAAATGTATCACTTTCATTAACGCCAATTATTGTGTTTGATTTATTTAAAACAATTTTCATTTCACCTAATTCAATAGGTAATACAGTCACATCACAAGATGTTGTATAATTGCCAATATGAGCTATTATTTTAGTTTTTCCTTCATTTATACCTGTCACAACACCTTTTGGGGTTACTGTTGCTATATTTTGGTCTTCACTCTCAAAAATTATACTAGCATCCTTGGCTGCAGCTGTCTTATTTATAACTATTAATTCATAAATATCTCCTGCTTTTAATTCAATGACAGAAGTATTTAAAACAAGCTCATTTTTAGATCTACCAACATTTTTTATTAATAAAAATATAATAGCTCCTGCGAGTATTACTGATAATAAAATTAAAAATAATCTTCTTGTTATATCATTCATCTATTATCACCTATTATAATTATAATATATTCAACAATGCAAATCAACAAAAAAAGTAGTGAAAAACTACTTCCTCAAATTCTGACTGATCATTTCTAAATCAATAGTTAATTGTTTAATTCTTTCAACAATTCTTTTCGCTTTAACTAAATCAGCCCCATCTTTTGTTATTGAAAGATGAATTTCTAATTCTTCTAAATTTAGATTAGAAGTAAAAAATGTCTTTAGGTTTGATTCCATACGATATTGTAAAATTGGGCATAGAATTTCATCTCTTCCCCAAGCAGTTGTATTTTCGGCACCAATGTCATCAATAAATAAGATTGGAGCTTTCATAACTTTATTTATCGTCTCATCAAAAGTTTCATTGGAATCAAATAATGTTTTCAAATGTTTCAAAAACTCTGGCCAAAAAATGATAGCACTTTTTGTTCCTTTTTTTGCCAATTCATTCAAGGCTGCTACAATCAAGTAAGTTTTACCGCATCCAAAATTGCCATGTAAATATAAGCCTTTACTTTTTTCTGGATTATCAATAAAACTTTTTAAATATTTGATAGCCTTAAATCGCGCTTTATCTTCAGTATAAATATCTTTCATTTTAGCAGTTTTAATTGCCTCTGGAATACTGATAGTATAAATATTCTTTAAATAATCATTATCTTTATCTAATTTCTTTTTATATCGACACGGAAGATATTTAAAATCAATATATTCGTTTTTTACAATTGGTAAGCAAGCATAACCTTCAATCTGATTACTACAATTTAGAATCCCTTTACAATGTACACAATTATCATACTCTATTGCACTATCCTCTAGACGTGAAGTGTATTGCATTAGTAATTCTTCATTTGCATTCAGCTTTTCAATAAAATGTAAAAAAGCCTCATTTTTTTTAGCATCATTAAATGATTTTTTTAATTCTTGATTTAATTTTTGGTCTTTTGTTACAAATTCACTCATTTTTTGCATAATATCACCTATTCAAATTCACTTAATAACTCTTTAATTTCCTTTTTTTCCTCATCATTTGCAGCATCAATTTCAATATTTTTATTTATCCATGATGGTGTAATTTTAGACTGCGCTACAGTTTTTTTAGAAACTCTACTTCGATATTCTTTTTTTGCTAAAGCCATAGCATCTTCAACAGTTTCAATTTTGCTTCTTTTCCATTGTAAAGCTATTTGTTCAACAAAATTTGGTGTAAGTTTATTATTATTTATTTTCAAAACATAATCAACTAATACATTTACAACTCCTGCTTTCATATCTAAATCTAACATCAAATGCTCCAATAACTTGGCATCAGCTTTACTTAAAGACTTAACATTAGTTTTACTGACTAAAAAATCATGTGGAGATGTCGTTTCAAAAGTATATATGATTTTAGCCTTATTACTTGTAGATTTAACTTCAGATCTTAGTCTTTCAGGTTGCGTTCTATAAATAATTGTAGGATTAGAACCATAATTTTCAAAACTATAATATTTTAAACAATTTTCTCTTAAAGCTTCTTTATCAATACCTTTTTTTACATTTAAACTATCAATAATCAAATCTCTTACATTTTCATTATTTAAATTATAAATAAATGAAAGTTTGTAAATAAAATCTTTTGTATCTTTAGTAATACTTTTTTTGTTTAAAATTTCATCAGGAATCATATCAAACACAACATTTAAATCAATCGTATAAATTATATCAACGTTATTTATACATTTTTTCCTTAAGTTATCATATGCCCCCTCTATTTGATTAAAAGCTATACTTTCAAAAACATCATTAAAGCAAACACTGATATCTTCATAGCCACTTAAATCAACTTTTGGAAGTTCAAAATATTTAATCAATCTCTGATATTCACTTTTACCAACATTTGTATATAAAGCTGTGTTTAAAAGTGGATTATTAAAAAAATCAGATGGCTCTAAAGGTGAATAAAGCTCATATACATAACTATTTATTGTTTCTTTTTTTAAGTATGTTTTAATTAATCCAACTGCTTCAAGCTTTTCGCGATTTTCAACAATCATATTTAAATTTGAACCTAGATTTCTAGCAAGTTGACTATGCAAAAATTCACCAGATATTAAATGAAGTTGATCTAAATTAGACCACAAGGTTAAATATAAACTAATTGCACCAGATCCAATTAATGGTTGATAAAGCATGAATAAAATATCACGATCAGAATCATTTAAAATCGTCTTATTTATTACTACATAAATATCTTTTGAAGCAAGAGCATCACGCATACTTTATCACCTTCTTCTTCTAGTTTATAATAAAAAAAAAGTTCTTTCAAGAACTTTATTAAATATTTTCTATATTATGATAAACATGTTGAACATCATCTATCTCATCAAGTAAAGATAAAAGCTTTTTAACAATCTCTTTATCCTCATTTGATAATGTTACTAATTCTTTTGGTACCCAAGCAATTTCTGAAGCTACAACTTTTAAACTATTTAAAGCTTCTTTTACATCATATAAAGCTGTTGGTGCAGCATAAATAACTATTGTTTCCCCTTCTGTTTCAATATCGTCAATATCCAAACCAGCTTCTACAACTTTTTCTAATATCTCATCTTCAGTTGAATTCTGTACGCCAATTACAGCATTGTGATCATAATTAAAAGTTACACTGCCTTGACCACCCATTTTAACACTAGTTTTATTTAATGCTGCACGAAGATTACTAACAGAACGATTAACATTATCTGTTAAACATTCAACAATAAAAGTTGAACCAGCTGGACCAAATAATTCATAACGAACTACTTGATAATTTTCATCTATTCCGCTATTAACCTTATCAATTGCACGTTTAATAATATCATTAGGCACTTGATCTTCTCTAGCTTTTTCAATCAAACGTTTTAAGCTTGGATTCCCTTCTGGTGTTGTTCCTCCATTTTTAGCAACTTGATATATTTCTTTTGCATACATACCATACAATTTTCCTTTTGCTGCTCCAGTTGCTGCTTTAGCAGCTGCAATATTTGGAAATCTTCCCATAATTTACCTCCTTATTTAGCACATTTAGCTAAAGCATCAGCTGCTGCCAATTGCTCTGCTTCTTTCTTACTATGAGCTGTTCCAGTTCCATAAATTCGCCCATCTATTTTAACCACACTAGTAAATGTTTTATTATGAGCAGGACCTTTTTCATCTATAATTTCATATTCGAGTGATTTTTTATCAGTTTGAACAAATTCTTGTAATGTTGATTTGTAATCGTGTAAAAATAATAATTCGCCCTTTTCAATAATAGGAACAACATTTTTATAAATAAAATCTTTTACTATTTCTAAACCTTTATCCAAAAACATAGCACCTATAAAAGCTTCAAAGATATCAGCGACAATCGCTTTACGCATTCTGCCACCACTTTCTTCTTCACCAACACCTAATAATAAAAATTCATTTAACCCAAGATTCAATGAATAGTTATAAAGAGCTTCTTCACAAACATAATTTGCACGAATTTTAGTCATTTCGCCTTCGGCATAATTTGTTTTATTATATAAATATTCACTCATTATAAGTTCTAAAACAGCATCTCCCAAATATTCTAATCTTTCATAACTTGTAGAGCCAGTTTCGTTAGCATATGAAGTATGCGTCATTGCTGTTATATATAAATCTCTATTATTTGTCTTAATTTTATACTTATCAAACAAATCCATTTTATCCCCACGATTTCCGTAAATATTATATCACATTAGTCAATACTATTTAAATTTTTTTAATTTTTTGATATAATAATTATTGGTGAAAGTATGAAATTTTTTCTTATTAGTTTAATTTACATATACAAACAAATTCCTGGAGATTTTCATAAATGTTGTAATTTTACTCCAACTTGTTCAACATATGCAATTGAATGTTTACAAAACTTTAAAACTTTTAAAGCAATAAAATTGATTTTTAGAAGATTGATGAGATGCAATCCATTTCATAATTTAGAATATGATCCAATACCGAAAGGAGAATTAAAATGAAAAAAATTTTTGTTTTTTTAGCTCTTTGTTTAATACTAACGGGATGTTTAAAAAAAGATAATTTTGATAATATTAACATATATACTACTGCTTATCCATTTGAATATGTTACAGAACAACTCTATGGTGAACATAGTAAAATTTTTAGTATTTATCCCAATAATGTTGATATTAAAAAATACACTTTAACAGATAAGCAAATTGAAATTTATAGCAAGAAAGCAAATCTTTATATTTTCAATGGTTTAAACAAAGAAAAAGACTATGTTATCCCAATGGTTAAACAAAATCGCAATCTAAAAATTATAAACGCAACTTTAACTATGGATTATGAAAATGATGAAAGTGATCTATGGTTGAGTCCAGCAAATCTATTAATGATCGCCCAAAATATTAAAAATGGGTTAAATGAATATGTATCTAATTATTATTTAACTGAAGAAATAAATAATAATTACGAAAAATTAAAAATTAATTTGTCAAATTTAGATGCTAAATTAAGATTAATTTCAACTAATGCTGATAACAATAAATTGGTTGTTTCTTCAAATATTTTTAAATTTTTAGACAAATATAATTTTGAAACATATGTTGTAAATGAAAATAGTGAAAAAAAAGTAATTGAAGACGTAAAAAATATGATTAAGAATAAAGAAATTCATTATGTTTTTCTTCTTAAAGATGAAAAAATACCAACAATAATAGCTAATATAATCAGTAATACTGATGTTAAAGTTGTTTACTTACATCAACTTACAAACTTAAGTGAAGAAGAAGAAAAAAATAAAAATGATTATCTTTCAATTATGAATGAAAATATTGAATTAATAAAAGAAGAAGTTTATAATTAACTTCTTTTTTATAGATAAAAAACCAACAAAATGTTGGTTTATCTTTTTATGGCGGAGCAGGAGGGATTTGAACCCTCGCACCAGTTGCCCGATCTACGCCCTTAGCAGGGGCGCCTCTTCAGCCTCTTGAGTACTACTCCAGCTAACTATAATAATACATTATTTGTGTTTTAAAGTCAACAAAAAAAAGATGCATAACATCTTTTTAAATTCATTTGGTGACCCGTACGGGATTTGAACCCATGAATGCATGCGTGAAAGGCATGTGTGTTCAACCACTTCACCAACGGGCCAGATGGCGCCTCAAGTAGGACTCGAACCTACGACCCCT
>CACXGO010000038.1 GCA_902767245.1 uncultured Erysipelotrichaceae bacterium | reverse complement strand
CACGTGAAACATAAACAACAAAATAATAATGTTCCACGTGAAACATAAACAACAAAATAATAATGTTCCACGTGAAACATAATAAAAAGCAAAAAAATAAAATAAAAAAGTTTGAAAAAAAGCAAAAAAGTAATATAATCTTAATTGCACAACACTTATATTTGAATCAGGTCAGGATTGGAAAATAGCAGCCTTAAAAATCAATGAGTGTGTGTGCAATTTTTTTTGGAGTAATGTTTATGAATAAATTTATGCAAATTGCAATACTGGAATCAAAAAAAAGTTTAAAATATGATGATATACCTGTTGGGGCTGTGATTGTTAAAAACGACAAAATCATTTCTAGATCATATAACAAGTGTAATAAAAATAAAGCAATACATGAACATGCTGAAATATTGTGTATAAATAAAGCAATAAAAAAAATAGGAAATTTTTATTTAGATGATTGCATTTTATATACTACAATGGAGCCATGTATGATGTGTTTTGGAGCAATTATAAAAACAAATATAAAAAAAATAGTATATGGAATAAAAAACGAAAAAACTGGATTCACAAAATTTATAAATTATATGCCAAATGTTGAATTTGAAAAAATTTCAGATGATGTTGAAATAAAAAAAATAATGAATAATTTTTTTAAAAACAAAAGGAATTAAATGCTCTTTTGTTTTATTTTTGCTATAATATTTAAAGGTGATATTTATGTATCAATCGTTGTATAGAAAGTATAGACCTAATAATTTTGAAGATGTTGTTGGTCAAGAAATACCTGTTAAAATTTTAAGCAATGCAATCAAGAATAATAGGATAGCGCATGCTTATTTATTTTCTGGAATTAGAGGAACAGGAAAGACTACAATTGCAAAAATATTTGCTCGAACTATTAATTGCTTGAATCCAGAAGGATTAAAACCATGTGGTAAATGTGTTGTGTGTACACAAAATAATACAGATATTGTCGAAATAGATGCAGCTTCTAATAATGGAGTTGATGAAATTCGTGAACTTAGAGATAAAGTTTCACTTGTTCCGTCAATTTCAAGATTTAAAGTATATATAATTGATGAAGTTCATATGTTGTCAACAAGCGCTTTTAACGCGTTATTAAAAACGCTTGAGGAACCACCAGCACATGTGGTTTTTATACTTGCTACTACAGAAGCTTACAAAATTCCTGCTACCATCTTATCAAGGTGTCAAAGATTAGATTTTAAAGCAATTAGTATTGAAAATATTATTTTGAGACTTGAACACATATGTAAGGAAGAAAAAATCAAAATAAAAAAAGATGCTCTTGCAGAAATAGCACGTCTAGCAAATGGTGGTATGCGTGATGCAATAAGTTTATTAGAGCAAGTTTGGTCATATAGTGAAGAAATAACAATTGAAGATGTTCATAAAATAAATGGAACTTTGGATAAAGAAAATATTAAATTACTATTTAAATCAATATTTGAAAATGATATTCAAAAGTGTTTTGAATTAATCAAAAATTATGATAGTTTAGGTGTTGATTTTGCCAAGTTAATTGATGAACTAATTTATTTTTCTCATAATTTGATTTTAGTTAAAAATAATATTGCTTTTGATGATAATTTATATAATAAAAAAGATTATGATGAATTAAAAGCAATTATCACAATTGATAGATTAATTGAATTAATCAAGATCTTTAATTCTTCTAATAATGAAATTAAAATTGTTAGCAATAAGAAATTGGTTTTTGAAATGATGTTAATAAATTCGATAAAAATTGAACAAGAAGAAACAAAAATAATTGTTGAACAAAAAAAAGAAGAAATAACTTCAAAAGCAATAGTAAATCCAAAATATGTTGAAAGTATTAAAAACGAATTTAAAGAAGTGATGTTAAGAAAAGAAGAAAGTAAAGAAAAAACTAGCAATGATGATTTAGAAGATAAAATTGTTTCTTTAAAAAATTTAAGAATTGATAATACTTTATCAGAATTTGATAAACGAGTTTTAAATTCTTTGCAGAAAAAAATGGAGAATCTTAAAGATTATGTTGTTGATTTAGAATATAGTGAAATAGCTACAATTATGCTTGATGGTAAATTAAAGGCCGCAAGTAAAGAATATATGCTTTATGTATATGATGAAGCTTTAGAAAGCGTAAAATTTAATCAAAAGATTCAAAAGGTAGAATCATTAATTAAAATAATGCTTGGTTCTGATTATAAAGTAATATCAATTAATAATGATGAATGGGAAAAAATAAAAGAAGAGTTTAATTCAAAATCAAGAAAATATGAAAAAAAAGAAGAAACAGATGAAATAAGAAAAATTATTTCAAAAATTAATGAAACTGAAGATTTTATTGATAGTAATTTTTCTGATATAATATCATATGAATAGGAGAGATAAAAATGAATATACAAGCAATGATGCGTGAAGCTCAAAAAATTCAAAAAGAAATGACAAAAGAAAAAGAAGAAATAGATGCAACAATTTATGAAGGAGAATCATCTTTTGTAAGTGTTAAAGCAAATGGAAAAAAAGAAATTATTGAAATAAAAATTAATCAAGAATCATTAGATAAAGATGACATTGAAATGTTGCAAGACATTCTACAAGTAGCAATAAATGACGCATTTAAAAAAGTAGATGAAGATACAGAAAAAAGAATGGGTAAATATACAAAAGGGATACCGGGGTTATTTTAATGGCAAGTCTTTATCCGCATACTTTTAATAACTTAATAGAATGTTATAAAAAGCTTCCTGGAATTGGTGAAAAGAATGCCGAAAGGTTAGCTTTTGCATCATTAGAATTAGATGATGAGATAATAGAAGTTTTTAGTGATTCGATTAAAAATCTAAAAGCGAGAACAAAACATTGTCAGATATGTGATAATTTATCGGAGGAAGATGAGTGTGAAATTTGTTCTGATAAAACACGTAATCACAAAATTATATGTGTAGTAGAGAATCCTAAAAATTTGGTTTTGTTTGAAAAAACAGGAGCATTCAATGGAGTTTATCATGTTTTGGGTGGATTAATATCACCACTTGATGGTATAAATCCAGAAGATATTAATTTAGAAAAATTATTTAAAAGAATTGAAAAAGAAAAAGTTGATGAAGTTATACTAGCTTTAAGACCTAGTGTTGAAGGCGAAACAACGGCATTATATATTCAAAAAAAATTAGCTAAGAAAAATATAATAATAACAAAAATTGCTTATGGGGTTCCTTTAGGAACTGATATGGAATATATTGATGCAATGACATTAGAATTAGCTTTATCAAATAGATCAGTACTAGAAAATGATTAATCCTCATATCTTTATATGAGGTGTCTTTTCATGTTAAAAATAATAAAAAAAATAGTTTTTGCATTGGGTTTTTTGTATACTTTAAATATTGTTTTACAGCCAATAAATATAGCAATACCAATAAATATTTATAGTCTAACCATGTTTTATTTTCTAGGGGTACCCTCAGTATTTTATTTTATATTTATTCGGCTTTTTTAGGAGAAATATGGAAGAGTTTTTAGAATCACAAGAAATAGCATATAAAATATTAAATAATGCATACAATTCAAAAAAAATAGCAAGTGCATATTTAATAGATGATAACGGAACAAAACAAGGTTTTAAACTTGCTTGTTCTTTTTGTGAACTTTTAATTGATTCTAAAATAGAATTGAGTGCTAATGTTTTAATAATAGAACCAAATGGACAATTTATAAAAAAAGAGCAGATAAACGAGATAAAAGAAAAATTTTCAACTAAGGCGATAATCGGTGAAAGAAAAGTATATATTATTAAAAATGCTGAAAGATTAAATCAATCTTCAAGTAGTGCACTTTTAAAATTTTTAGAGGAACCCGAGTCAAATATAATAGCAATATTAGTAACGGATAATATAAACCAAGTTTTAGAGACAATAAAATCTAGATGCGTAATAGTTCCTTTAATACACAAAAAAATTTCAAAAGAATCAACGATAGAAAAAATAAAAGATTCAATTTTTTTAACAGAATCAGTTGATATTACAAAAGATCAAGTTGAAGAAGCAATTAATTTTTTAGAATATGTCGACAAAAATAAGATAAAAAGCTTATTACATTTAAAAAAAGTTTTAAAAAGCAATAAATTTGATAAAAATGATACTGTTTTATTATTTAATATTATGTTACTCTTTTATAAAGATGTGCTTGAGTATAAAACATTGCAAAACTTAAGCATATTTGATGATTATCTAACAAATATTAAAAATATTAGTTTTAATAATAAAAATGAACAAATAATAGCAAAAATAAAACTTATTATTGAAGTTTTAGATGATTTAAAATATAATGTAAATATTCCAATGGAGTTTGATAAGTTTATACTTAGACAGGAGGATTTTTAATGCAAGAAGTAATAGGAGTTGTTTTTAATACACCAAGAATATATTATTTTGATCCATCAGGCCAAAAATATGAAAAAGGAACAAAAGTAATTGTTGAAACAGAAAAAGGTGAACAATTTGGTACAATTGATACAGATATTATTAATTTAAAAAAAGATCAAATAAAAGGTGAATTGAAAAGAATCATTAGAAAAGCCAATAAAAATGATGAAAAACAATATCAGAAAAATTTAGAAGATGCAGAATATGCCTTAGAAAAGTGTCGTGAATTAGTAAAAGATTTTGACCTAGACATGAATATAATTGATGCAAATTTCACATTTGATCGAAATCAATTACTTTTTCATTTTTTATCAGCAGATAGAGTTGATTTTAGAGATTTAGCAAAAGAACTTGCAACAATTTTTAAAACTCGTATTGAACTAAGACAAGTAGGGATTCGTGATAAAGCTGCCTGTGTTGGTGGTATTGGTGTTTGTGGTCGTACAATTTGTTGTAATTCATTTTTAGATGAGTTTGATTCAATTACTATTAATATGGCTAAAAATCAAAATTTATCTTTAAATCCAACTAAAATTAATGGCCTTTGTGGTAGACTTCTTTGCTGTTTAAAATATGAAGATGAAAATTATAAAGAGTGTAAAAAAGGTTTACCTAAAGTTGGGGATAAAGTTAAAACAAAAGATGGTGAAGGAACTGTTTTTAGTGTTGATATTTTAAATCGAACTTATAAAGTAGATAATGGAAATAACACTTTAACAGAGATTAAAGCTAATGATAGTGAAGAATGATTTGCTTTATTATGAGAATTTAAAGATTTATCAAGATAATGAATCATTTGTGTTTTCTTTAGATTCAGTACTTTTACCTAAATTTATTGATATTCCAAAAAGTACAAGAAAAATACTTGATATAGGAACAGGTAATGCACCTATTCCTTTAGTTTTATCAACAAGGACTTCTGCTAAAATAGTTGGGGTTGAAATTCAAAGTGATATAGCAGAGTTAGCTAGGAAATCGGTTTTAGAGAATCATTTAGAGTCTCAAATAGAAATAGTAGCGGAAGACATCAAAAAAACCACATATGAGGCTGAATCGTTTGATATTGTGTTATCTAATCCTCCTTACTTTAAAGTGGATGAAAATAGCTATTTAAGCGAAAAAAAGAGTAAGTTAATTGCTCGTCATGAAGTTGCTTTGGATTTAGAATCTTTAGTTAAAATAGCAACTAAATATTTAAAGCATAATGGTATATTTGGTCTTGTTCATCGTCCTGAAAGATTAGCAGATATTATTGATATTTGTAGGAAAAATAAGCTTGAAGTTAAGAAAGTACAGTTTGTTTATCCAAAGAAAAATGAAGAAGCTAATATTGTTTTAGTTGAAGCTGTTAAGAATGGTAAATCTGGTCTTAAGGTATTAGAACCAATTATTACTTATGAAAATGGTAAATATACCGAACAAATTATGAAATATTTTAAAGGAAGTGAATAAGATGTCTCAGAAAAGTTATGATGGTAAACCTATACTTTATATGGTTCCAACGCCAATTGGAAATTTGGACGATATAACACTTCGAGCAATTAATGTTTTAAAAGAAGTTGAAGTTGTGTTTGCTGAAGATACTCGTGTCACTCGTGAGCTTTTAAATCACTTAAATATAAATAAGAAAATTATTTCAAATTATAAATATAATGAGAGAAAGAATGAAAATAAGTTAGTTGAGCTTATGAGTAATGGTTCTTCTGTAGCCATTGTTAGTGATCGTGGTACTCCAGGAATAAGTGATCCAGGAGCGGAACTTGCTAAAATTGCAATTGAGAATAATTTTCATGTTGTTTCTTTACCTGGTGCAACTGCTTTTGTTCCGGCTTTAACTTCATCGGGGATTTCAACTGATCATTTCTTGTTTTATGGTTTTTTAGATAGTAAGAGTGGTAAGCGAAAAACAGAGATGGAATCATTAAAGAATATGCCTTATACCCTTATATTTTATGAGGCTCCACATCGTATAAATGAAATGCTTATTGATTTAAAAGATGTTATGGGTAATCGTAATATAAGTATTTCAAGAGAGATTTCTAAAAAGTATGAAGAAATTTATCGTGGAAAAGTGGAAGAAGTTTTAAAAGAGATTAATGATATTAAGGGTGAAATTGTTGTTATAGTTGAGGGTTCTAGTAAAGTTGATTATAACGATATTTCCATTGTTGAGCATGTTAATAGTTATATAAAAGAGGGTTATTCTGTAATGGATTCTATTAAGAAAGTAGCTAAAGATAGAAAAATAAATAAAAATGAAGTTTATAAAGAATATCATATAAAAGACAACTAAGGTTGTTTTTTTGTTTTATTTTAAATGAATAATAAAGATTGTATTAATGAAAGATGATCAAAAAAAGCAAGGAGCACTTGCTTTTTAAGTTTTTTATATAATAAATTTTATTTGTTACTAATATGATATTTCGCCAAGATATACTATTTCATCAGTATAGTCATAGCAAGTGGTTCCAGCAATCTTGAATTTTCCTTCACCTTTACAATAATAAGTATACACTTTATAACAAGTATCGGCTTTGCATTCTGCTTGAGCTTCTTCACCAGTTATAATTTCATCAGTACTACCACATTTAACGGTATATGTACTATCTTGTCGTGCCCTACAACTTTTAGCATATCCAACACTTAAGATAGCATCTCTTTGATTTTTACGGCACTCATGTGGATATCCACTATATTCTCTAGGGCATCCTTTTTCAACCTTAATCGTGCATGTACTTACATTTCCAGCTTTGTCATATACTTCGTGAGTTGTTGTTTTAGTGTAAATTGGCATAAGACAATATGGATCACATTCTTCTTTTAAACCACTTTCATCATCACTTTCTTTAACGGAAAGATATACGCCATTTTTTGCTTCTTTATATACTGAACATTCAATAGTAGGTGGGGTAGTATCTTTTTTGACAGTAATATTGAATGTTTCCTTTTTAGTTGTATCATTTTTAGTAGCTGTAATAGCAATAGTACTTTTGCATTCTTCTTTATTGCTAATCCAAACTGCTTTTATGATTCCGCTTTTATCAACTGTAACACACTTAGTGTTTGATGAATTATAAGCTATATTAGCACCATTAGCGCTAGCATTTAACTTGTGTTCTTGATTTTGTTTCATTGTTTTTATTGAAGTGTAAGAAATTTTTATTTCATTTTTTTTCTCGGTTTCTTTTTTTTCTTCAGTAACAGGTTCTTCAATATTTTCTTCAGTAATTTCATTATTTACTTCTTCAAAGATGTCTTCTATTTTTTCTTCTTTTTCAATTAATGTTTTAGGTTCGTTCTTCTTTTTTTCGACTTTCTTATTATTGTCTTCACATCCAATTAAAGTAATTGAAATAGAAAGAAGTAAAAATATGCCAAATTTTTTAACCATTTTAACCACCTCTTTTTTTCATAAAAATTATAACACAAATGCAATCAAATTAAAAATATGTTATAATTAATATGTATTAAATAGTTTGCCTGATATTTATATGACAATTTAATCGATAGGGCTCACTTTTAGAGGCAAAATAATGGTGAGTATGACTGCGGGTATACCTTTTAAGGGGTATACTCTTTTTTTATTATTCAAAGGAGGTCTATGTATGAATGAATTAATAGAAAAAGAAACAATTGAAAAGAAAATTTATGAGATTAGGGGAATGCAAGTAATGCTTGATTCTGATTTAGCTAATTTATATCAAGTAGAGACTAAGAGAATTAATGAAGCCGTCAAAAATAATCCGGAAAAGTTTCCAAAAAGATTTAGTTTTGTAATAAGTGACAGCGAGAAAGAAAATTTGTGGTCGAAATTTTCGACCGCAAATATAAGTAGTATGTCGCGTGCAAACCCAAGAGTATTTACAGAACAAGGAGTTTATATGCTAGCAACAATTCTTAAATCAAAAGTAGCAACAGAAGTTTCAATTGCAATAATGGATACTTTTGTTAAAATGCGCCATTACATTAATTATAATGGTGATTTGTTGCCTAATCGTATTCTTTTATTAGAAAAAAGAACTGATGAAAATACTAAAAGAATAAATGAGTTATTTGATAAGTTTGATCCTAAAGAAATTGTTAAAGATAAGATTTTCTTTGAAGGTGAATTTTATGATGCATATTCATTATTATTAGATATTCTAAATAAAGCGAGAAAAGAGATAATCATAATAGATAATTATGCCTCAAAGGAGCTATTTGATGTATTAAAAGATATAGAAGTAAAAATAGTGGTTATTTCTAAAAATATAGATAATAAATTAAAGAAAAAGTATGAGAGTCAATATAATAATATTACTTTTATAAATAATGATTCTTTTCATGATAGATTTATTATAATTGACAAGAAAAAACTATATTCTTGTGGTTCATCTTTTAAAGATATTGGTAAGAAATGTTTTTATATCGGTAAATTAGATAATACTTATATTGATGATATATTAGATGTAATTAATATTTGAACTTCAAATTAAAAAAATGTTATAATTAATATAGAAAGGAGTGTAGAAAAGTGAAGAAAAAAGTATTTTTAAGTTTAATTTTAATAATGTTTTTATTTTTGGTCGTTGGTTGTGATGTTAAAAAAGAGAATGTTACACCAAATAAGAGTACATCATCTGGATTTTCAGCAGTTATATATTTCTCAGCAACTGGAACTACTAAAAGTATAGCTGAAAGAATTGCTAAGGCATCTAATAGTGAAATTATTGAGATAATTCCTAAAGAGAAATACACAAGTGCTGATTTAGATTATAATCATGATTGTAGAGCTAATAGAGAGCAAAACGATAGTAAATCAAGGCCTTTAATTGAAAATACGATTGATATAAGTAAATATGATACGATTTATCTTGGTTATCCAATTTGGTGGGGAACGATTCCTAAGATTATCTTGACCTTAATTGATACATATGATTTTACTGGTAAAACGATTATTCCTTTTTGCACTTCAGGTAGTAGTGGAATAAGTGGAAGTGTTGATGATTTAAGAAAATATAATTCTAATTTGATAATTAATGATGGAAAGAGATTTTCTTTAAGTGATAGTGATGAAGTAATAAGAGAATTTGTTGGTGTTAATATGAATGAAGAAGTAAAAAATATTAAAGCTTTTATAAATGATAATGAATATATAATTAATTTAGAAGATAATGAAACTGCTAAAAAGTTTATTGAATTTTTACCTTTAGAACTAAATATGAGTGAGTTAAATGGTAATGAAAAATATGCTAATTTAGATAAAACTTTGCCAGAAAATAGTGCAAATCCTGGAAGAATTAATGCTGGAGATATGATGTTATATGGTGATGATTGTTTAGTTATCTTCTATAAATCATTTGATACAACATATAGTTATACTAAAATAGGTCATATTGATAATTTACCTGATTTAGGTAATGAAAATATAACTGTTAAATTTGAAAATTAGGTGTGGAAAAGTGAAAAAGAGATTTTATTTAATAATATTAATATTGTCATTATTTATAGTAACAGGCTGTGATAAAGAAGATAATAAAAATATAAATTATAATACTGGAAATCCTGTTGATGAAAACTTATTTAAGATAAAAGAAAAAGAATTTCATTTAGATACAGAAAAGGAGTTTGAAGGTTTAAAATATAGAGTTTCATCTGATTTCAGAGAAATCAATAATCTTACTCCTGCAAGTAAATATATGCAATATAATTATCAGCCTGAAGATGAACCAAATTATTTCTTTTTTAGAATCTTTTATTATAAAAATAAAGATTTTGCCTTTGTTAGAAAAGACTTAGGAATCGATGATAAATTTAAGTTTATTGATGGTAAAACTGATAATAT
>CACXGO010000037.1 GCA_902767245.1 uncultured Erysipelotrichaceae bacterium | reverse complement strand
GTCATTTCTTTTAAGCCAGCGATAAATTCATCTTTTGTAAATTTTGCCATTTTATATTCCTCCTTATTTTTCTAATTTTTCTTGATACATATTTAATGCTATTGATAAGTTTCTTACTTGTCCCATCAAAGCGCCAGCAAGCATAGTAAGTAATTCTTGTCTTCCTGGTACAGCAGCTAATGCTTGTAACTTCTTGATGTCAATTATTTCACCATCAGTATATCCTACTTTTATTTCTAAAGCTGGATGTTCTTTAGCAAATTCATTAACAACTTTAATTGGTGCTAAAGCATCACTACCAAATGCAATTGCTTTTGGTCCATTGAATTCATCATCTAATTCAATTTTCAATGGTTTCAAAGCTCTTTTTACAAGTGTATTCTTGTAAATTTTAACTTCTGAACCTGTTTCTTTTAACTTTCTTCTAAGTTCGGTAAGTTCAGCTACATTTAGACCATTATTGTTAAACACTACAAATGTTGCAGCATTTTTAACTTTATCAGCTATTTCATTAACAACTAATGCTTTTTGATCTAATATTTTTTGATTTGCCATTAAAAGTACCTCCTCCTTTAATTTTAAAAGCCGTATAATAAAACTCCTACTTACCGTAGGAGTCAAGAATCTCATTTCTTTATATCCTCGGTAGGAAATTAAGCTTTAAAGCACCTACTGTCTACGGCGTTATGCATGTATTATAACATGTTAATTATTAATTGTCAAAGCTTGTTAAATCAAGTTTAATTCCAGGTCCCATTGTTGATGAAATTGATACATTTTTAATGTATTTTCCTTTAACTGTTGCTGGTTTTGATTTAATGATTAAGCTTACAAATGCTTTAATATTTTCTACTAAAGCTTCATCAGTGAATGATACTTTACCAACAAGCGCATGTACATTTGCAAAACTGTCAGTACGATATTCAACACGACCTTTTTTAACTTCTGATACAGCTTTTGCAACATCAGTTGTAACTGTACCTGTTTTTGGGTTTGGCATTAATCCTTTTGGACCTAAAACCTTACCAATTTTACCTAAAGCAGGCATCATATCTGGAGTTGCGATGATTACATCATAATCAAACCAATTTTCTTTTTCAATTTTTTCAATTAAGTTTAAATCTCCAACAAAATCAGCTCCTGCTTCTTTAGCAGCATTAGCTTGATCTCCTTTTGTTAAAACTAAAACTCTTTTAGTTTTACCTGTTCCATTAGGTAAAAGAACAGCTCCTCTTAATTGTTGATCAGCTTTTTTAGTGTCTAAATTTAAGTGCATTGCAATTTCAACGCTTGAATCAAATTTAGCAATTGCAGTTTTCTTAACTAATGCAACAGCTTCTTCAACTGTATAAACCTTAGAACGATCAACAAGTTTTAAAGCCTCAACTAATTTTTTACCTTTCTTCATTTTTTCTCCTCCTTATGTGGTAATTTGCGGATAATTCCTCCCACATAGGCAAAGCCTATATGTTTTAATAATTACTTTATTTCAATTCCCATATTTTTAGCTGTACCTTCAACTATTTTCATAGCTTCTTCAACAGTATAGCAATTCAAATCTGGTAATTTTATTTCTGCGATTTCTTTTAATTGTTCTTTTGTTAATGATCCAACCATTTCCTTTGAACCTTTTGCTGAACCAGCTTTTACTTTAGCATATTTCTTAATTAAGAATGCTGCTGGTGGAGTTTTGATTACAAAGTCAAATGAACGATCTTCATAAATGCTAATTTCAACTGGTAAGATATCTCCCATTTTGTCTCTAGTTGCTTCGTTATATTTTGTACAGAAGTCTCCTAGATTAATACCTGCAGGTCCAAGTACTGTTCCGACAGGTGGTGCTGGTGTTGCTTTTCCTGCTGGAATTTGCAATTTAATCATTTTTGTAACTTTTTTCTTAGCCACGAATAACACCTCCTATAATTTTTAGATGAGTGGTTCAAGTGATTCCCGCATCTCCCACTTTTAATCTATATATAAAATATATAGCAAATTAATTATACTACATTTCAAACGAAATGTATCGCTTGTAATATTAACATTTTAAAATTTTTTTGTCAACTATTTATGGTAATATCTGTAAGACCAAGTTCGACAACTGTTTCTTGACCGAACAAATCGATAATAACCTCAACTTTTTGATTGGCCATATCAACGGCTTTTACCTTACCAAACATATTAGCAAATGGTCCATTTATAACTTTAACTGGTGTTCCTTCTTCAAGTTCAGTTGCAATTTCTAAACGACTCATTCCCATACTGCCAAGAATACGATCTACTTCTTCTAAAGTAAGTGGAAATGGTTTTGCACCTTTTCCAGAAGAACCGATAAATCCTGTTACCCCTGGAGTATTACGAACAATAAACCAAGCTTCATCAGTCATAATCATTTCAACTAATATATATCCAGGAAACATTTTTTTTACTTTTTCTTTTCTAACGCCATCTTTTATTTCTACTTCTGTTTGTTCCGGAACTATTACGCGAAATATATAATCTTCCATTCCCATCGTATTAGCTCTCATTAAAAGTTTTTCTTTTACCTTATTCTCATGTCCAGAATAAGTATTAACTACATACCATTCTTTTTCCATTAAACAAGTACCATCTTAACTACAGCAATTATAGCGTCAATTAAAGTAAAGTATAATGCAAATAAAATTATAGATGCAAATGTTGCTGCTGAATATAGTGCCATTTCCTTTTTATTTGGCCATCTTACATTCTTCATTTCCTTAAATACATTTTTAAAAAATCCAAATATTTTTTTCAAGAAACATTTCTCCTTTTTTTCAAAATAAAAACACTTCTGTGTGTCTAGATAAATATTAACACAATAATATTTATTTGTCAACAAAAGTGTTTTAAAATCTTCCATATATATTAAAATCCTAATATTAAACAAATTGTAAAGAAAACAATTCCTAAAGCTAAAGTTAAACGACTTATAAATAGTTCGCTTCCTCTTTCTTTACGATTAGCAAAAAGCGAATCATTAGCTCCGGTTATAGCACCAGATGCGCTTTCAGCTTTACCACTTTGTAATAATACAACAGCTATTAATAAAATTGAAACAACAATTAATACAATTTCCATAAGCCCTCCTATTTTTTTAGTTTTGGTTTGATAATAACAACTCCGTAATTATTCAAATCAATCTGCGACATGACATAATTATACTCTTTTCTATTCATTTTATCAACATCTAAATAAATATTTTCATTTATTTTACCACGATTTATAAGTTGACTTGCAATAAATGAATTAATTGAATAAATATTATCACTCATATAAACATAATAACTTTTTAACAATTTACTATTTGTTTTAAAGTCTTTAAGTTTAAAACTATATTCTTTTAATGCTTTCATAATATAATTAATTACTTCTTTATAATTATCAGTTTCTCCAGTTATCAAAATTGAAGTATAGTCATTTGCACTAACAATATCTGTAGCAAAACCATAAGTTATCAAATTTTTTTTGATTAATTCTTCCTTTAGTTTTGAAGTTGATCCCAAAACTGAATCAAGGAAAAATGATATATACTTTAAATAATCAGGTACTTTTTCTTTTAATTTGACATTATTAAATTTTATATTAATCGCAAATTTTGAAATAAAAACATTACCTTCTACTTCTTCATAATTTTTTCTAATTTTAAGTGGTTCATCCTCACGAATAATTTCCACTTTTTTATTTGAAAATTTTTTCTTGGATTGATTATTTTCTATTAATTTAATGGTATTTTTTAAATCAACATTCCCTGTAATTACTAAAAACATATTTTGGGGTTGATAAAAAGCTTCATAAATATTATATAGATCTTCTTTGGTAATTTCTATGATATCAGTTACTTTACCACCAATTTGATATCTTATTTGATTCTTAAAATAAGCATTAAAAAATGATATATCATATAACTTTTGACTAGGTTCATCTTCATACATTAGAATTTCTTGCTTAATAATTCCTTTTTCTTTTTCTACATTTTCATTTGTAAAGTATGGTGTAGCAACATAATCTAGCAAAAAATTAAGGCCTTCTTCAAAATGATTACTACCAGAAAAAACATAATCTGTTCTAATATTATTAGTGCTAGCATTACAATCAAGACCTAAATTTGAGTAGAAATCAAAAGGTGTTATACCATCTTCTTGTTCAAACATTTTATGTTCAAGAAAATGAGCCGAACCATTTGGAACTTTAAATAATTTATCGCCTATTTTAAATTTTGTTATATCCGAACCATATTTAACATTTAAAGTTACATAAAAGCTTTTAATATTTTTATTAGGGGCCAAATAAACTTCTAACCCGTTTTTACAAACATGTTTATATATTTTTATGCCAATATTTTTATATTCAAACATTTTCATTTTTTCTTACCTTCTAACAAAAATATAGTATTTAATTTTATTTTATTTGCAAAGTTAATTATATCTTCTTTAGTAACTAAATCTATTTTTTTGATTCTTGTTTTAATCAAATCATAACCTAAATAATTAACTGCTTCATAAGAATTAATAATTGAGTAAGGATTTTCTAGTATTTCTTGATAACTTGATTTTATAGTAAGTTTAGCAGATTCAATATCTTTTTCTTTGAAATTTCCTTTTCGCATTTCATCTACTTGTTTTGATATTAGTTCAACTGTTTTGTCAAAATTAGCAGCAGCAATTCCAGCATTTATCATCATAAACGAATTAATTGATCTTGTTGTAACTGAAATTGAATAACAAAGTGAGGCTTTTTCACGAACATTCACAAATAACTTTGAAGTCGGCCCCAACCCTAATAAATACAAATATATTTGCATTGCATATTCAGCTTCTTTTGGACTAACATCAATTAAATTATATCCCATCACTAATTTACTCTGACTAATGTTATCTCTTTCAATATAAGTTCTAACTTCATGCTCTTTGGTTTTATAAAAATATTCAATTTTTGGATTTGCACCTCGTTTACTTAAAAAGCTCAAATCCTTTTCTTTAAAATCACCAAAAGCAAATATATCAATTAAAGATGTATTTATAACATTTAGATAAAATTCGTATAAATTTTCTCTTGTAATTTTCTCTATCTCATCTAATGTCCCTACTACTTCAATTGCTGCTGGGGAATCCTTATCCATATATTCAATCATTTTTAAACGACTATATGTATTTTTATTTTCAAAATAAGTTTTTATTTCATCTACAACTTCTTTTTTAGCAATTTCAAAAGCCTTTTTATTAAATTTATTGTTTTTTACATTAGGATTAAACAAAATTTCATTAATAAAATCCATTACCGCCTTACTATTATTAGGTTCTGTGTATTGGTCTTTTAAAAATGTAAAACGAAAACACAATATTGTAGCATTAGCATAGATATTTACAAATGATTCTTGACCAACATCATATAACTCTTGAGCTCTAGTAAGCATCTTCCTTTCAGTTTTGTATTTATTTGATGAAAGAAAAAGTATATGAGTAAGAAAATTCAATTTAGTAATTTCACTTCTATCAGTTTTTCTTTCAAAGTTGATTTTTAAAATATTTTTTTTAAATATTCTATCTTTTATTAAATGAACATTTTTATTTGCCATTTAAAATCACCTCCTTATACTACTTCTAAGGCAATTTTTATCATTTGATCCAATTTTGTTTCACGTTCTTTACTTGATATTTCATCTCCGGTAATCAAATTATCTGAAATAGTTAGTAAACACGCAGCTTTTTTATTTAAATAATTGGCATTTTGAAAAAGAGCAAAAGATTCCATCTCAACTGCTTCACATCCATATTTTTCTACCATTAAAGTAGGAATCTCAGTTTCATTATAAAAAGCTTCTGTTGATAATACTCTGATTTCTCTTAAATTAACATCCATTTTTTCTGCTGACTTTTTTATTTCTTCAGATAAATTTTTATTTGCATATAAAATCTTATCTTTAGTATTGTCTTGAGTTCTAGCATAACTGGATTCCGAATAAGAACTTGTTGCTATTACAACATCATTAGGTTTTAAATCTTGCTTAAATGAACCAGCAGTCCCTATTCTGATAATTTTATCAACATTATAAAATTTAAAAAGCTCATATGAATAAATCCCCATGCTTGGAATTCCAATTCCTGAAGCCATTACTGTTACCCTTTTATCATTATAATATCCTGTATACCCAAGAATATTACGAATAGTATTAATAGTTTTGTAGTTCTTCAAATACTTTTGAGCTATATATTTTGCTCTTAATGGATCCCCTGGCATTAAAACAATTTTAGCAACATCTTCTAACTCGGCATTAATGTGTGGTGTCATTTTTTTCCTCCTTATATTCTTTTACAAATTCTTTTAAATTTCTTGCAACATTTAAAGGTATTATGCTTGATAATTCTTCGATTGTCGCTTCATTTATCTTAGTAATACTACTATATTTCTTCATAAGTTCATTTTTTCTTTTATTTCCTATTCCCTCAATATTATCTAAAAAACTAGATATCATTCCTTTACTTCTAAGTTTTTTATGATAACTAATTGTAAAATTATGAACTTCATCTTGCATCCTTTCAAGTAGATAAAATAAATTACTAGTTTTATCAATGTTTATTTCTTCAATTGGATCAAAAGCAAGTAAAGCATTAGTACTATGTTTTGCATCTTTTTTTAGCCCAACAACCATTATATTCAAATTTAAGCTATTAATTATTTCACGTGCAGCATGTATTTGAGTGATACCACCATCAACTATTATTAGATCAGGTGCAATCAAATTATCTTTAAGCACTTTAAAATATCTACGATAAATAGCTTCTTTCATTGTATTAAAATCATCATTTTTATCAAAACTGATTTTAAATTTACGATATCCTGATTTTAAAGGCATTCCATTTTCAAAAACAACCATTCCCGAAACATTAAAATTTCCAAACAAATTTGAATTATCAAATATTTCAATGCGATCTAATTTATCAAGTTTTAATACTTCTTTTAATTCTTCATTAGCTTTTATTGTGCGTTCTTCGTTGCGGTTTATAAGCTCAAATTCGCGTGTTAGGTTTTCTTTAGCATTTATATTTGCCATCTCTACAATTTGTTTTTTAGTACCTTTTTGTGGTATTAATACATTAATTTCCAAAAATTCTTCAAGCAAATTTTTATCACATATATCAGGTACTAATATTTCTTTTGGTTTTAAAACATCTTTACTATAAAAGTCAGCAATATAACGATTAATTTCTTCGTTATATTCTTCAATTGTTGGAAGGATTTTACTATGTTTACCAACAATTTTACCATTCCTAATAAAGAATACTTGTATACTTAAATAACCTTTATCAAAATAATAACCAAAAACATCAAGTTCTCTTGAATCATTTATCTCAACTTTTTGGTGATCAACTGTAATATTGATATTATCCAATAAATCTTTTAGTTCTTTAGCTTTTTCATAGTTTAAATTAGCACTATAATAGTTCATTTCTTGACTTATCTTTTTAGTAATTAAATCAGTATCACCTTTTAAAAAACGAACAATTTCAAATTTCATCGACTTTATTTTTTCCTCATCAACATTGTTCATGCAATAACCCAAACATTCTCCAATATGGTAATAAAGGCATGGCTTTTTAGGCATAGTTTTGCATTTTCGAAGAGGATAAATGCGATTTAACATATTTACAGTATCTCTAGCTGCTGTAACATTTGGATATGGTCCATATAAATTTGAGTGATTTTTCTTTAAATTAATATTTCTAACAACAACCAATTTTGGTATTTTTTCATTTGTAAGTTCAATATATGGATAACTTTTATCATCACGAAGTAAAATGTTATATTTAGGGTCAAACTTTTTAATTAAATTGAGTTCTAAAATTAAAGATTCTTTTTCACTTCCGACTACAACATAATCAAAGTCAACAATTTCACTTACTAATTTTGCAGTTTTACCAGTATGATTTCCTCTAAAATAAGAGCTTAAACGATTTTTTAATTTTTTGGCTTTCCCAACATAAATAATCGTTCCATCTTTATTTTTCATTTGATAACAACCAGGTAAATTAGGTACTAAACTTAACTTTTCTTTAATCACTCATATCACCTATTTAATTATAACAAATTAATTTGTGTTTTGACAAAAAATAACACATATGTGTTATTTTTAATTACTATTCCCATTATTACGATAAATATTTTGATCATAATCATCATAAAATAAAACTTCTTCATTATTTTTATTTGGTATATAATTTTGATTTATTTCAGAACGATATTTTTTCTCTATTTTTTTTATCTTTTTGTTATAAACAATATTAGAAATAATAGTTGCAATGATTAGACCTAAAACAAAGAATATCAAATAATAAATTATTGAATTATCATTACAAACCAAATCTTCTTTAATAGATTTAATTTCTGATTTTTCTTGAACCAAATTAAATTTGTATTCACGAATATCTCCGTTTTCAGCAGTTACTTTTATAATTACCGTATTTCCATCTTTTAAATCACTATTTATAAGTTCATATTTTGCGTTTTCACTATTTAATAAAATTTTAAATTTAAGTGTGTCATTTTCTTTTACTTTTAATTCATAAGTTGTAACTTCTGATTTAAAATCAATTTCATAACCTTCAATTGTAAGTTCTTTGATTGTATTATCATCCGATAATACTTTATCTGTTTTTACAAATGTCAATGTGTATACTTTAACTACTTCAGATTCACTTTTTACCTTTAATTCTGCTACCGTTTTTTCACCACTTATTTGAATTTCTCTCGGACCATAATTTTTTACAAACGAGGCTTTTGAATCTTCTAATTCTGCAGTTATTTGTACTTTTTCAACATCTTTTTGTACCGGAATTATATATGAAGTTGTTTCTGGTGTAAAACTAAATGTTCCGATTGATAAAGTTAATGATTTAATATTATTGTTTGCATTTCGATTATCTTTGCGTGTTACAGTAATTTTATAAGTTTTTTTGCTTCCACTTTCACTTACTACTACTACATTAATAATGTTATCCCCATATGCAAGATTTTTTTTACCTGTTCCACTAACTTTGGCTTTTGTATCATTAGCAGTCGCAGTAATTGTTATAGATGATTCTTCTACTTCTAATTTATAATTTGTAATACTTGCATCAAATTTTGGTGATAACTCACCACTTGAAAATGTTAAAGTTTTTAAAGTATTATCCCCAGATAATGCTGCAATTGGTTGGGCAATTGAAGGTGCTGTAAAAGTGGATGGCGTGTTGTCAACTATTTTGATATTTTTTAAACCCATATTACCAGCTTGTAAAAATTTAACTGATAATACGCCTATTTCAAATTCCCCAGTCATTCCAGTAGCATTCTTTATAGTGAATCCACTTGATGTAGCCGATTCAGATGTAAAATTTGAAGCTGGTACAAATGATTCATACGTAAATTTATCCTCAAAATCATATTCTAATGAAACTTCGTTAACTGTTCTCTCAGTTATTACTGAAAGTTCACATTTAAGTGTACTATTAATTACTCCTCCCGTTGGACATTGAAGTTTAAATATTGGTTCTTCCGCATTTACTGTGAATGGTAATAAAATAGTTAATAAAATTGCTAATAAAATTTTCTTCATAATTCTCCCCTTTTCCCTATTTTTTACTCTATCTATAATATATCACATAATCATTTTAAATTCAAACAAAAAAAGCTATTTTAAAATAGCTTTTATTCTTCTTACACCTGCCGATGATGCTTCTTCTTTAATTATTTTAAATTCACCAAGCTCACGTGTATTTTTTACATGAGGTCCACCACATAATTCTTTTGAAACATCTCCAATTGAATAAACTGTTACAATATCAGGATATTTTTCAATGAACATACATTCTGCTCCAGACTTAATAGCTTCTTCTTTTGGCATTGACTCAACCGTTACATCTAATCCTTCTTTTATGTATTCATTAACTAATTTTTCTGCTTGTTCAATTTCTTCTGGAGTTAATTTATGATCACACGAGAAATCAAAACGCATTCTTTCATCTGTAATATTTGATCCCTTTTGATGAACATCATTATTTATAACTTTCTTTAAAGCGGCGTTAAGCAAATGAGTTGCTGTATGATAACGTGTTTCAATTTCATTGTTACCAGCTAAACCACCTTTAAACTTACCTGCTGATGCAGTTCTAGATAATTCTTGATGAGCTTTAAATTTTTCTTTAAAACCTTCTTCATCAACTGTAATTCCTTGCTCATTTGCAAGTTCAACTGTAAGTTCAATAGGAAATCCATAGGTATCATAAAGTTTAAATGCTAGGTCTTTGTTTAAAACTTTATCAGTTAAGGCACTCACGATTTTATTAAACTCTTTCAATCCTTTTTCTAATGTACGGTTAAATTTAACTTTTTCAGAATTTAAGACATTTAAAACAACTTCATGGTTTGTTTTTAATTCCGAATAATAATTATCATACTTTGAAATAATCAATTCAGCAATTTCTTTTTCCCAATCAGAATTAATATCAATATCTAATTTTTTAGCATATCTTATTGTTCTTCTGATGAGTCTTCTTAAAATATATCCTTGATCTGTATTTGATGGCTTTATTCCTGCTGGATCAGCCGAAATAAATACTGCTGTACGCATATGATCAGCAATAATACGCATCTCTTTTTCATGACCAGCATATTTTAATCCAGATATTTTTTCGATTAATGCGATAACATCAGACCAAATTGATGATAAATAATTATCATTAACTCCTTCTAAAATAGCGGTTGTTCTTTCAACTCCCATACCAGTATCAACATTTTTATGTGGAAGTTCAGTTACACTGCCACTTGCATCTTTGTTATATTGCATAAAAACATCATTCCAAATTTCAACCCAACGATTATCTTCAGGATCAAATTTTTCTGGAATAGGATCATTACTTCTAAAATAAAACATTTCGGTATCTGGTCCACATGGTCCGGTTTCACCGGCAATCCAAAAATTATCATTAGCAGTTGGACAAATTCTTTCATCTTTTATTCCAAGACTCTTCCATATAGCAATTGCCTCTTCGTCTTTTGAAATAATATCATTACCAGCAAAAACTGTAACAGCAAGTCTCTCAACTGGGATATTTAAGACTTTAGTTAAAAATTCAAAACTCCAAGTAATAGCTTCTTTTTTAAAATAATCTCCTAAACTCCAATTACCTAACATTTCAAAAAAAGTATGATGATAAGTATCTCCAATATTATCCAAATCATTAGTTCGAACACATTTTTGATAATCACATAGTCTTGTACCATAAGGATGTTTTTGGCCCATTAGATATGGAATTAAAGGTTGCATCCCTGCTGTATTAAATAGTACACTTGGATCATTTTCAGGCACTACTGGAGCACTTGGAATTTGCACATGTCCTTTGCTTACAAAAAAATCAATATATAAATCTTTCAAATTCATTTTTATTCACCTTCAATTTGTTTTAGTATTTCATCTAATCTTTTATGATATTCAGAAATTGTTCCATTATTAAATATGAAATAATCTGCATAAGCTATTGGACCACCTTTTTCTAAATTTTCAATTTCACTTAAATCACGATCAATCGCTTCAGCACAATTATAACTTCTTCCAGGTCGAATTGCAATCCTTGAATAACGAATTTCTTTATCTGCAATAACACCTATTAAAACTACATTATTACCAAATTCGTTTATCAAAGTTTTATATTCTGACCAACTATATAAATCATCAATAACTACATTACTATTTTTGTAATATTCTTTTATTTTTGGTAGAGATAAAATTGCGTAACAAGCCATTCCATACTCTTTTCTTAACCCTTCACGCATTTTCTTTTCTGATTCTGGTGTACGCTCAATTCCAGCCTCTTTCAATTTGTCATATGTAATACCACCAAAATATACTTTTTTATACCCTAAATTTTCTAAATATTCACTGGCCACTGACTTTCCAACCCCACACATTCCTACTATTGCGATTATTTTATTCATGATTTACCTCTTTTAAAACTTTTTCAACTTTCTCTTTTAACAGATTATCATTATTTTCAATTACATAATCAAAATTATCATAATTATCTAATCCTACTTCAGTTAAATGCTTTTTTTCTTCTTGAGAAAGTTTATTTTGAACATCTCTTTTTAATCTAATGCTTATTGAATTTGGATATTTCTTCTTCAATTCTTCTACTTCTTCAACTAATCTTGCATCAGTAACGACTATTATATCATAAAAATAGGAAAATATTTCAATATCTTCTAATACTCTTCTAATAAAAAGTCGATCATCAATTTTTTCTTTTACTAATTCAATCCCAATATTTTGTAAAAGTTCTCGTGGTTTTGTCTCTTCACTACCATCCCAATTACTTACACGTTTAGCATAATCTTTGATATAATATGCAAATGATATTCCTATTACTTTTTTATCTTTATAAAATTTTTCAATAATTGAATAAGTAGTATCTTTCCCACTTCCTGATTTTCCAGACAAAATAAATAGTTTTATTTCTTTTTTATTAAATTCCATATTAGCTCCTTATTATAAGAAAACCACTTTAAGTGGTTTTTAGATGTTATATTTTATTACATTAAATTTTTTATTTAAAAATACGAATAGAGATTTAAGTGTTGCAATTATTGGAGTAGATAAAATCATACCTATAACTCCCCAGAAATGACCAAATACCAATAATGCAATTATAACTGTTACTGGACTTAATTTCATTGTACGACTCATAACAATTGGTTGTAATAAATTCCCTTCTAAACCTTGAACAATCAAAATAACAATTAAAACTGCTATACCAACTCCAGTTCCTTGCGAAAACGCAACAACTAATGCTGGAGCAGCCCCTATATATGGTCCAATATATGGAATAATATTAGTTATTCCGCAGAAGAATGCAAATAGAATTGCACCTTTTAAATCCGCAATTGAAAAACCGATTGCACATAAAGCAAATACTAAAGTTGCAAGTGCAAGAGTTCCGTTAACAAAACTTCTAAATATTGAATTTATTTCGGATAATAATAATTCTGTATCAAACTGATATTTTTTAGGTAAAAGCTTTACCAACGATATTTCTTTTTTTGGTTTAATTAACAAAAATGCTCCAATTATTAAGCCTATTATAAATGTACCAACGCCTGATATAATCGAACTGCCAAAAGAAATTAAAGTATTTGGTAAATCTTGAACCAATGTCATTGCCCATTCCTCAATTTTCATAAAAATATTATCTTTAGCTGCTGAAAAATCAACTCCCATTGTTCCATTAATACCATCAATAAATTTGTTTATTGATACTTTTAAATCCGAAAATATTGATGGTAATAATTTAGCTAATTCACTAACTTGTTCATATAAAACAGGAATAAGTGTTGATAACAATAAATATAATAAAGCTAATATAACAACATAAATGGCAACTATTGTAATCCATCGTCTTACTTTTTTAGTTTCTAAATAGTTAACCAAAGGTTTAAGTAACCAAGAAAATATAAGTCCAATAAAAAGTGGTGTCAATAGTCCTATAATTGTCCCAATTGTTTTAAATATTGTCCATTCTTTTGCAATCAAAGTACATGCATAAATACCAACAACAATTATTAAAAAGTAAAATATTTTTAATAATTTGCTTGATAAAGAAATGACTTCATTCAATTTTTTGTAATTAAGATCTTTATTATTCATATTAAACACCTCATTATAATTATATCTTAAAAAAATAATGTTATCAATAAAAAAATAAGCAATAATGCTTATTTTTTTAGCTTATCATATACAAAATCATTTTCATTTTTTTGAAAAACTAATTTATAGATGTGATTGTGCATTTTCATTTGCTTTAAAATATCATCCTTTAATGAATCGATTCCTTCTACCAAGCAATTATCTAAACAACACCTTGAATATAATTCATTAAAAAATTCATTATTTTCTAAATCAGTTAATGTTAAATTATATGCAACTGACTTTTCATAATTATCACATTCCTTGTTTGAAGAAATTAATTTTTGAACAGCTTTTGAAGCATAAAACTCAACAACATAATTATTTCCTTGCTTGTAAATGTCACCTATTTCATAGATTAAAAGTTCTTTATCACATTCATCATTATAAATTATTCCTTCTAATGTCGTATATTTTTCTTTACCGCATGATTTTTCATCAATGTTAACCTCAAAATTAGAAAAATTTAAACTCTTATTGTTAAATATTTTTCTCCCAACTTTAAGAATTGAATCATATTCATTTAAATGATCAATTCCCTTTTTTAAATAATAGTAATTGGCAGCAACTGCAAATTCATTTATATTATTTGAACCAAAAAGCTTTTTTTGAATTGCTATATTTTTGTTTTGATTTAAATAAGCTTTTGTCAAAAGTTTCAAATCTAGTTTTTCTTCTGCTGAAACTTCAATTTTACTTGCTTCTTTAAATAATGGTTTAACAAAATAATACTTAATAAAGATTGCTATTACTAATATAACTAATATTAAAGAAATAATAACTAATGGATTAGTTAAATCTTTTTTCATGCTCTCCACCTATTCACAATATCACAGCTATTACTTGATGGTGCTGGACTTGGAAGTGGCATTTTAATAATTTGAGGAACTTTAAATGCGCGACCAAAGGCTACACAAGTTCCTGGTTGTAAACTTTTTTGTTTTTCAACAATTTCATTATTAATATTTGGTAACATTTTTTTAATAAAATCAATGTCACGTGGATGACTCATTTTGAAAATGAAGAAATTAGTACACTGAGAAATTACAGTTTCTGAAAGTTCTACTGGTCTTTGCGAAATTAAATTATAAATAAGCCCATATTTTCTTCCTTCCTTAGCAATACGTTCAAAAATATTATATCCTAACAAATAAACATCATTATCATTTTGAACATATCGATGAGCTTCCTCTAAAAACACATTAAATGGAATGGTTGCTCTATCTTCCAAATTCTTTGTAAATTCAAAAAGCATACGTGAAAATACTTTTGTCAACACTTTTGCAAGTGCATCATCTATATCTTCTAAATTAAAATTTATTATTTGTGCTCTTTTTCCTTCTTTAGAAACTAGAGATGCTATAAATTTTTCTAAATTTATGTATTCACTTAAATTATAATCAAAAAATCTTGAATTTTCACTATTTACAATACTATGAAGTCTTACTTTTAGAGTTATAGCATCGCCATAAGATTTTGGATTATTTAAAACTCCATCAGATATAAGAGCAAAATCAAGTGCACTTTCAATATCTTTTAATGAATATGGTCTCAATGTTTGAGGTATATAATTATCAGCTTCAGCATTTAAAAAATTAGATAAATATGTATTTAATAAAACTGTTTCCGCAAAATTGCCATTTAAATCTATTTCAAAACACTCACGAAGTCTTCTTGTATATCCTATTCCATGAACAAGTGTTTCGATTCCAAAATTTGGAGTCTGACAAGTATTTAAAATTGTAAAAATGTCATTACGTTTATTCATCGCTGTTTGATTATTATACATTATATTAACGATTGCTTTTGCAATTAAATAATCCTTACATGCATAAGAAGCATTATCATTTTGCGAAAATATTCTTACTAGTCTCAAAGTCTTTTCTAATATTGGAATTTGAGTATGACTATCTGCACGAAGCAATAAAGCTAGATCATCCACTGTTAAAAGCCAAGGTGGTATTCTTAATTTTTCACCACCAGTTTCTTCATTAGTTGAATAAAATTTGAAATTGTAATTAGGATTTATTTTATTAATATCTTTAAAAGCGCTATGATACTCACCATAAGCATCAAATATCCAAAAAATAGCTTTGAATGGTTGCAATTTTGGATTTTCAAAAACATTTTGTAAAAGCCTAGCTACTCCATATGATTTACCACTACCGGTATTTCCGAATATAGCCATATGATTACTAAACAAATCATTTATTGAACTAAAAATTGGAAAATTATTATAAAGTGGCGAAGTTCCAATAAAAACATTGTTGTTATTATTTTCTCCCATTATATATGGTATTTCTTCTTTATTTATAAGCCTTATTGTTGCATTTAAAAGCGGTTTTCTAATAGTACCACTTATGAATTCTTGATTATTAAATTCGCCCAAAAAACGAATTTTGACAACTTTTTCATCAATGTCTTCAATTTCACCCAATATGCATTTTTCAGAATCTTGAAATACTACATGCATATTCATGATATTAAAAGACAATGGTACATTAGGTGATAAAGAAACATGTGCCATGTTATCACTCAGATATATAATTTTTTCAAACATATAAATCAACCCCTATATTAATTTTTCAATTTCTTCTTTTGTTTTTTCAGGTAATTTTTCAATTAGTTTTTTTATTTTTAAACCATTTTCGTATAAATTTAATTTTGATTCATACTCATACAACTTATTGATTGTCAGATTTAATTGCTTATTAACAGCACTTCTACTTATGTGGTAACTTTCTGCCATTTCGCTTAAAGACAAATTGTAAAAATAATAATCTTCAAAATATAAGCATTGTTTCTCAGTTAATAAATTTTTGTAATAGTCATATAAAATGGTCAAATATACAGTATTCTCCATTTAACTTACCAACCTCACTATATTTGGAATTATAAGTAAAAGTCCAAATACAATATATAAAAATGTCATCTTGTTTTTAGGATATACTTTTTTATTTGTGTATGCCATCATTAAAAGTATTAAACCCAAAGCAATTTCTCTAAAATCAGCTAATGCTTTTATAAAAAATGACATTATTATAAAAATCAAAAATACAATCATAACTATTACTTGAACATCTAAAATAATTTTTATTTTTTTATTATTCACTATCAATCAATCCTTTAAAAATTCCATGAATATATTTTTCAATATCAAATACTTTTAAGTCTTCTTTTCTTTCACCTAAACCAATGTATTTAACGGGAATACCTACAGCTTCTTTGATTGCTAATACAATTCCGCCTTTAGCTGTTCCATCAAGTTTAGTTAACACAATTCCTGTTATTTTTGTAATTTCTTTAAAGCTTTTAGCTTGTGAAATTCCATTTTGGCCAGTTGTTGCATCTAAAACAAGTAATGTTTCATGTGGGGCATTTGGAACAATATTTCCAATTACTCTATTTATTTTTTCAAGCTCATTCATTAAATTTGTTTTATTTTGTAAACGCCCTGCAGTGTCAATTAAAACTACATCATAATTTTCATCAATCGCCCTTTTTAAGCCATCATAGACCACGCTTGCAGGATCTGCACTTTCATTTGATACAACTGGTGCATCAACCCTTTTACCCCATTCTTTTAATTGCTCAATAGCACCTGCTCGAAAAGTATCACCAGCTACAAGTAAAACTTTTTTGCCTTTATTTTTTAAATCGTTTGCTAGTTTACCAATTGTTGTTGTTTTCCCTACACCATTTACCCCAACGAATAAAATTACGGTAGGATTACTTTCACTAAAATTTATTTTATTAACAATAATATCATTATTAACATAAATAACAAATAATTCATCAATTACAATTTCATTTAAGTCTTTAACATTTTCTATGTTTTCGTGTTTTACACGTGACTTTAGCTTTTCAATAAGTTTGACAACTGTATCTACTCCAACATCTGCCATAATAAGTGCTTCTTCTAATTCATCAAAGTATTCATCATTTACTTTCTTATATTTTGTATTTAACAAAGAAAACTTATTTGATAAATGTTCACTAGTTTTTTTCAAACCATTATCATATAAAGCTATTTCTTCTTTTTCTTTATCTGTTTTTGCTTTAAAATTTTTAAAAAATCCAAAAATCCCCATTTATAATCACCTATCATATTAATTTTACACTATTAGATAAAAAATTACAATACTTGTAAACTAGACAACTTATTTTTTTTAGCGTATAATTGTATCATTAAAAAAATTAAATGAAAGGAGGATTTTTATGAAATTATTTAAAGATACATCAACTAAAATTTTTGCTTTAGGTGGCTTGTGTGAAATTGGTAAAAACATGTATTGTGTAATGCATGGAGATGAAATTATTATTGTTGATGCTGGAGTTATATTCCCTGAAGATGATTTACTTGGTATTGACTATATTATTCCGGATTTTTCATTTTTAAAAAGAAATGAAAGAAAAATCAAAGGTTTATTTATAACTCATGGTCACGAGGATCATATTGGTTCTATTCCTTTTTTGGTTCAAACTGTACAAATACCAGCTATATACGCTCCTAATCAAGCTGTTGGATTAATAAAGAAAAAATTTGAAGAACGAAATATTAACTTTAAAAATTTGTTTGTTTATAATCAAAACCAGAAAATAAAATTTAAAAATATAACGGTTGAGTTTTTTCAAACCACGCATTCAATTCCTGATTCTCACGGAATTTATGTTAAAACTCCTGAAGGATCAGTAGTATTTACGGGCGATTTTAAATTTGATTTAACTCCAATAGGGCCAATGGCGAATTTGGAAAAAATGGCAAACATCGGTGGTAGTCACCCAACTCTTTTAGTAAGTGAAAGTACCAATGCTTTAAATAGTGGTTTTTCAACTAGCGAATCAAAAGTAGATGAGGCTTTAGGAGAAATATTTTTAAAACATAAAAATGGGCGCATTATAATTGCAACATTTGCATCTAACATTTATAGGTTGAAACATATTGTTGATACTTGTAAAAAAAACAAAAGAAAAATTGCAATATTTGGTCGTAGTATGGAAACAAATATTGATATTTCAATTCAAGGTGGATATATAAAACATAAAGATGTTTTTGTTTCACCTGAAGAAGCCAATAAACTTCCTGATGGAAAAGTTTGCTTGTTATGTACTGGAACTCAAGGCGAACCATTAGCTGCTTTATCAAGAATTGCTGACGGTACTCATAAACATATAAAATTACGTGATAATGACTTGGTAATTATGTCATCTTCAACTATACCGGGGAATGCTGTAAATATATCAAGAATTATTAATAAACTTTATATGCGCGGCGTCGAAGTATATACCAATACGTCATTAAATGATATTCATACTTCTGGTCATGGAAATGAAGAAGAATTAAAACTTATGATAAGATTAATAAGACCAAAATATTTCATGCCTTGCCATGGTGAATATCGAATGCTTAAACAACATGCAAAGATTGCTAACAATTGTGACATTCCAAAGAATAACACATTTGTTTTAAAAAATGGTGATGTTTTGGTAATGAAGAATGAAAAAATAATACTTTCTGATGAAAAGATTTCAGCTGGAGATGTTTATGTTGATGGTAATCGTATTGGTGATATTAGAGCATCTATCATTAAAGAGCGCCAAATTATGGCTAATGATGGAATTATTGTTGTAATAATAAATTTAGATGTTAATAAAAATAAACTAATTAATAAACCAATTATTTCAACTAGAGGATTTGTTTTAGTTAATGAAAATGAAGAACTATTAAATGAGATTGAAGATATGGCAGAAAAAGCAATTGAGCAAAAATTAACTAAAAATGTTAATTATGCTGATCTTAAATCTGAAATCATTGCTACTATAACACCTTATGCATTTGAAAAAACTGGTAGAAAACCTATTGTTTTACCAGTTATAATGGAAGTTAAAAAGAAAAGCAAATAAAAAAATCACAATTTGTGATTTTTTATTTTGTTTTTTTGGCTTTTGTTACTTTTTCTTCTACTTCTTCAATTGGAGTTGCTTTTTCTGGTTCTTCTTTTTCTAACTTTTTAACAACCTCTTTTGTAACAACTAAAGTTTTTTCTCTTATAGAATTTGCTAACTTTTCTAAAATTGGAGTCCCTTTATCAACAGCATATTCAACTAAATCACTTGCTTTGTCTTGAATTTCTGCTGCTTTTTTTTTAGCAACTTCTAAAACTTTTTCTTTATCTAAATTTGCTAAATCTTCTTTTAAACCATTTACCTTATTTTCGATTTGAGCTTTTACTTCTTTAGAATCCATGTTTTTTACACGTTTAATCATTTCTTCTAACTTTTCTTTTAACTCTTTTCTAGTTGTTTCACCACTCTTTGGAGCGAACAAGAATCCTAAGCCTAAGCCAATTCCAACTCCTGCCATTATTTTTCCAAAACCTTTTTTACTCATCTTCAATTTCTCCTTCCTTTTTCTTTTTGGTAAATAAATTATCAACTAATCCTGTTATCTTATCAATAAATTTATCACCAATAACTGATATATAATCAGTTGTATTCCCAATAATATTAAATAAGCCATTTAATTTTTCAATTTTTGAATTTACATCATCTAATGTTTGATTTAATTTAGATAAAGTACTAAATAGTCTTATTATAAATATAATTAGTACTAATAATAGTATAGCAATTAAACTATAAATTATGATTAATAATGTGTCTGTCATTCTTCATCCTCCTTAGTTTCTTTATCATACATTGAATCAATTAAATTAAATAAATCACTTTCAATTAAATCATCTTTTTCTTTTATTTCTTCTTTTTCTTTTGCTTCATATTTATTTATAGCTTCTTCTAAGGTCATATCTTTATCAAAAAACATATCTTCAAGTTCAGCATCTTGAGTAGCTTCTTTTTCTAAATCTTCTTTAACTTCATTAGTTACTGTTTGTTCTACTTCATATTCTTTCACATCAACATGATCTAAAGAATTTTCTAATTCATCTTCCAATGTCCCAAAAGCTTTTTTTCTTACACGATCAACTCTTGAAGCACTATCTCCTTTATAACCAAAATAATCTTCTGGTTGTTTTTTAGTTTCTATTATATCCTCTTTTTTATAATTTTTATCAAGAATTCCATATACTGGCGAGATTACTGGCGACAACTTAAACCTTTTTCTTGGTTCTTCTTTTGATTGAGTTTGTTTATAAATAGCTGGTTCAATTTCTCTGTTTCGAGAACTATTTGTTTTTGGTGAAGGTTTTTTATCATCACTTTCAAAATCAGAATCATCAAAATATACTGGAAAAACAAATTTTTCTTCTTTTTTTGGTTCTTCTTTTATTTCTTCTTTCTTCTCTTCAATTTTTGGAGCTGGTATTTCTACTTGAAATACTTCTTTTTTGATAGGCTCTTTTTCTTCTTCATAATCTTCTTCTGTGAACATGTTTTTTAATTTGTCAAATATACCCACATTATCACTCCTCTTCCTCTATTTCATTAAATTCAAGTTCAAAACTTGTTGAATTATTTGTTGATTTAAATATATCATATTTTTCTTCTTTATTTACAAAATAGTCTTCATCTAAAATAATTTTTATAACATTATCATTATATTTTATGGTTGAAAGTATATACGTGGCATTTAGAACAACTTCGTTTATTTTATCTTCTGTAACTAAAGCCTCAATTTTAGCATAATTATACATAAATTCTACTAAATAATATTTATCATCCATTTTAGTAATTTCTAAATAGCCTTTTTTGTTATTAATATCTATACTTTTAGAGTAATACAAATTTTCATTTTCATTATAAGTAAAGGACTTTTTATAGTAATAACTAATGATATCTAAATACAAATAATAATAATCACCATTACAATATAATTTTTCATTATACTCATTACTATCAATATAAACTACTCCTCTAGGAACATAATATTTATATCCTTTACCAATTGTATTATAAAGAGTATTTTCTTTTGACAGTATAACTGATACAATGTTATCTATACTTTTAGTGTTAATTCTAACAACAGTGCAACCTGTTACGAAAAAAAGTAACAATAACAATAGAAAATATTTTTTCATATTCCACCACACTTACTATAAGTATACCAAATTATTCAATTTTTACAAACTTTTTTGACTATTTACAGTAAACAAAGTGTCTAATCCTTTATAAAAACTCCACGATATATATTTTCCCCGGCATTAACAAATTTGGTTTCATATTCGGTAGCAACATTACCACTTAAATCATCCGCATATAAATTCAAACTAATTTCTGATATTTTATAACCATTTTCATTTGCTGAAATTAAGGAATACTCAAATAGTTTACGATTGTCAGTTTTCATTTGGATTACTTTTTTGCCCTTAAAAATAAAATCATATTTTTCTAAAAAGACAGGACTTGTTAATCTTCTTTTAGCATGTCTTTCTTTCGGCCAAGGATCTGAAAAATTTAAATATAATTTATCTATTTCATGGTCAAAGATTTTATCAATCAAAATTGCGTCTTCACGAATAAAATAGATATTCTCAAGTTGTTTTTCATCAATCTTTTCAATAGCTCTGATTAAAACACTATCATATTTTTCAATTCCAATAAAATTTATGTTTGGATTTTGTTCTGCCATTTTTATTAAAAAATCGCCTTTACCTACTCCTATTTCTAAATGAATGGGATTATTATTTTTAAATAGTTTTAAATAATTACCTTTAAAACCAAATGTATCTTTTATTAGATAAGGAGATAAGCTTATTCTTTCTTTTGCTCCTTTAATATTTTTTAAACGCATCTATTATTCACCAATTTCATTATACACCAAACTAGATAAAATGCATATAATGTTAGTGAAATAAACGAAGGAGATGTTTTATGCAAATAGATCGAAATTGTGGAATGATGTATCCTTATCAACCAATGATGCCAATGATGCCTCTTACACAAGAAACCAATAATATTGAACAAAGAATTACAAATATTGAAAAAAGATTATCTATATTAGAAGCTAATTTAAATGGACAAAATTTAAATTCAAATATGATGAATAACTATCAAATAATATAAAAAGATTTTATGAAAGGTTTCATAAAATCTTTTTTAAGTGTTATCATATTCACAATAATTTATTTCATTATTATTATCTTTTATATAGGCAAAATAATGCGTTTGATTATTCGCTATTGGAATATAGTTTTGTGTTGTCCATTCACCATTTATAAAATATGGAGTTGCAGCTAGGTTATTTGATGTTGAATTAATAAATAACCTGTCATCTTCTAATTTTAATTCGCATTGAATAGCATTATGATTTATTTTTATAGACTTTGAAACTGAATTTGGAGAAACATTTCCTGCTATATCTTTAAAAAATACATAAATATTATATGTCCCATCCGTATGACTTACATCAAAAATCACATTTGTTTTATAAACTTCCCAATTAGAATTAGTGCATTTACTAATATCATCCTCCAATTTTAAACAATAATAACCTTCATTTGGAAGTAAATCACTTGATAAAACCAAATTCACATAGTTTAAATTAGTTATAGTCATTTTGTCATATTTAAACGAAATACTATTATTTGATGGTGGTGTATTATCAATATTGATACTAAATAATTGTTTTTGTATATTTTTATTTTTAGCTTTATCTTCAATTGAAGGAGTTAAATAGACTGCCATGTTCCCATTACCATTTTTAGCAGTTACACGAATTTTAGTACCACTTGTATTAGTACCTAAAACTTCAATATCAGCCAAATTAGGGTTATCTATAAGAAGCATATCTGTTGTTATTTGAGGTCTAGTCTCAAAATTATCATCCACACAATTAATTGTATAATCAACATACGCATTTTCTTTTATGCTATTAATAGAACTAGATGCACTACTAGTACAAATTGGTGCTGTCTTATCAAGCACAATTGATGCTGTTTTAGTTGCTTCATTTCCTGCTCTATCTCTAAATGTCACATAAACAGTCTTAGTTCCATCACTTGTACTTAAAGTCCATGGATAAGAACTAGCATAGGCAACAAAAGAACAATTTCCCCCAGAAGTATTGCTTATACACATTTTGTCAACATCAGACGCATTAGAAAAATATAATGTTACAAACTCACTATTTGTGTAATTAGACTCATTAATTTTTATATCTGCTGTAGGCGAAATATTATCAACTACTATTGAACTACTCGTAAGGGTAGTATTAATAGCATTACCGGCCTTATCTTTCAAAACACCTGAATTTAATGACAAGGTTACTTCTCCATTTCCCGTTAATCCTAAAATTGAAAATTTGTAATCCTTTCCATTAGCATTTTCTGTAACAATAGCATCACTTAATGAAATAAGTGAATTATTATAGCTAATTGTAGATGATAATAAAGTGACATTATCTATTCCAGCAGGATCATTACAGCTTAAAACAATTTCTGTAGATCCACCATTTTTAATATAATTATCTTTGGCACTTTGCCAAACACATGTTGGTGGTACTGTATCATAATAAATTGTTCTATCTATTGAATTTATTATATTTTTATTACTATTTCTGACATAAAGATGAACAATGTTTTCATTTTTTGTAATATTAATATTACCTGATAAACTTGTTAAATTGCTGTTTAGTTTTTTCCAATTACAACTTGCTTCATTTTCTAATGTAATACAATAGTCAGCACTAATTCTTGCACTATATTGTAAATTATATGTAATACTTTGCTGATTCGTATAATTTCCGCCTTCAAAATTAAAGCTACTTATAATTACTTTTTCGGATTCTGCTGTAATAATACAATTTTTTGGAACATTACATTCTTCAGAATATTGATAATTAAATTTTTGATAGATAGAATCCCAATTAATAATTACACAAGCATCAAGGTTCGAATTTTTTTCTAAATCTTTTAAATCTGTGTTAGCAATATAACCATTTTTTTTCATTTGATCTATAGTTATTTTTGAACCGGCTTCATTATCTTTAGCAATTTGTAAACATTCTTTATTATTAAGTGATACATTTTTAGCAACTTCAACTAATCGTGATTTTTGTTCGTCGTTTAATTGTTTACGACTATCTTTTATTATATTAGAGTATTGTGTTACTACAAGTGTTGCAATAAGACCTAATATAACTAGAACGCTAATAACTTCTATAAGTGTAAAACCCTTCTTATTAATCACGACTATCACCTATTTTAATTATATCTTTATTTTTAATTTTTTTCAATAAAAAAGGTGATGACATCACCTTTTTTATTAATCTCCATTATTGAAAAGAGCATTAATACACTCAACAATTCCTTTATCTTTGTCTGTTTCACTAGTCGAACTTAAGATATCAACACTCCACAATATTAATGAGAGTAAAAGGAATACAATTGCGCCTGCGATTGCTTTTTTGACAAGTAATTGCTGTGCTTTTTTTACCTCATCTTGATTTTTTGCAATCATGGCACGAGCCATATCAACCATTCCAATTATAATTAAAACAAGTGGAACAACAATTCTAATAATGTTATATACTAAAGTGGTTAATTTGGCTAAATCGCTAGGAATACATACATCTGCACAAGCAGCAATATACTCCCCCATATTTTCAGGGCATGCATTAAGTATCATAAATATTCCTCCTATTTTGCTTCTTCTGTTGCTCTTGTTTCACGAATTACAGTAACTTTAATTGTTCCTGGATATTGTAATTCATTTTCAATTTTTTCCTTTATTTCACGTGCCACTTTAAAACTACCAATATCATCAATTTCTTCTGGTTTAACAATTACACGTATTTCGCGACCAGCTTGAACAGCATATGTTTTATCTATGCCTTTAATATCTGAAGCTATATTTTCTAAATCTTCAAGACGTTTTACATAGTTTTCTAAAGAGTCATTTCTTGCTCCTGGACGTGATGCTGATAAGGCATCAGCAATTGCAACAATTGATGAAATTACACTTGTTGCTGGCACATCGCCATGATGTGATTCAATCGCATTAATAACCTCTTTGCCTTCACGATATTTTTTAGCAAGTTCGGCACCTATCTCAACATGAGACCCTTCAATTTCATGATCTACAGCTTTCCCTATATCGTGAAATAATCCTGCTCTTTTAGCAATCATTACATTTTCACCTAATTCTCCAGCTATTAAACCAGATAAATTAGCGACTTCTATTGAATGCTGTAAAGCATTCTGACCATAGCTTGTTCTGAATTGTAAGCGTCCTAATATTTCTACTAATTCAGGATCTACTCTCGTTATTCCAAGTTCAAATAGTGCTGTTTCACCAATATCGCGTACTTTTACTTTCATGTCTTTAACTGTTTTATCATATAATTCTTCAATACGTGTTGGATGAATTCTACCATCTTTTATTAAATTTTCAATTGTAATTCTTGCAATTTCACGACGATATGGATCAAACGATGAAAGAACAATAGCTTCTGGAGTATCATCAATTATTAAATCAACTCCTGTAACTGACTCTAATGTTCTGATATTTCGGCCTTCACGACCAATAATACGACCCTTCATTTCATCATTAGGTAAAGTTACAACTGTAATAGTTTGTTCATTTGCAACCTCACTCGAATATTTTTGCATTGCCTCAACTAGTAATTCTTTTGATTTTTTGTCAGCTTCTAATTGAGCTTCTGTTTCCCTTTCGTGAATGTAATTAACAATTTCAAGATTCATCATCTCTTCATATTTTTGCATTACCATTTCACGCGCTTGATTTTTAGAAAAACCTGATATTTTTTCTAATAAATCTAACTGTTCTTTTTTAATTTCTTCAATTTTTACTTGTTCTGATTGTATCTCATTTTGCTTTTCGATTAAATTTTGCTCTTTTTGCTCTAATTGATTTTCACGATTTTGAATCGTTTGATCACGTCTATCAATATTGTTTTCACGAGCAAGCAAACGATCTTCGTTTTCTTTAATTTCATTTTTTCTTTCTTTTACATATTCATCTGTTTCAATTTTCAATTTATGAGCTTCTTCTTTTGCTTCAAATAGATAATCTTTTTTTATCTTTTCTGCTTCTTTTTGAGCTTTATCCAAAACATTTTCGGCTTTTTTTGTTTCATTAGAATTTTTTATATAATTAAAAATTATGATAACTGATACACCGATTATAAGACCAATTAAGAGTCCAAGTAATAAGGAAGACCATTCCATAAATTATCCCTCCAAATCACTTTTAAAATTTATGTTATATCTTTTTTGTGTGAAATCTACCACACTACTATTATTGTAAATGTTAATTCAACATAAGTCAAGAAAAAAGCAGAATTATAAATTCTGCTACAATTCTATTTTTGCTTTTCTTGGATGTGATTAGAAATGCCATAATAATCTCTTACTTTTGCTTCTATTTCTTGACTTAATTCCAAATTTTTCAAAAGCAATTCTTTAACATTTTCTTTACCTTGACCCAATTTTTCACCTTTATATGAATACCATGCTCCTGTTTTTTCAACAATATTTGCTTCACTTGCCAAATCAACAATTTCGCCTTCTTTTGATACTCCATGACCATAAGTAATATCAACAGTACAATTTTTAAATGGTGGTGCCATTTTATTTTTTACAACTTTAATATTTGTTTTATTACCTACTACATTTTCACCATTTTTAATTTGCTCACCTTTTCTAATCTCTAAGCGAACAGATGAATAAAATTTTAAAGCACGCCCTCCAGGAGTAGTCTCAGGATTTCCAAACATTATCCCAACTTTTTCACGCAATTGATTTATAAAAATTGCAATAGTATTAGTCTTACTAATAACTCCAGATAATTTACGCAAAGCTTGGCTCATTAATCTTGCTTGTAAGCCAACATGAGAATCACCCATTTCTCCTTCAATTTCAGCTTGTGGTACTAAAGCAGCTACCGAATCAATAACTATAATGCTAATTGCCCCACTTCTAACTAATGCTTCGCAAATTTCTAAAGCTTGTTCCCCATTATCAGGTTGTGAAAGTAAAAGTTCATCAGTATTTACCCCTAAATTAGCTGCGTAATTTGGGTCAAGTGAGTGTTCAGCGTCTATAAATGCCGCACGCCCTCCAGCTTTTTGAGCTTCGGCAATTGCATGAAGAGCAAATGTTGTTTTTCCACTTGATTCTGGTCCATATATTTCAATTATTCTGCCTTTTGGATAACCACCGATTCCAAGTGCAATGTCCAAAGAAATTGACCCACTCGAAATTACATCTATATGTTGATTAGGATGGTCGCCTAGTTTCATAACAGCGCCTTTCCCAAATTGTTTTTCTATATCAGCTAAAACTTGATCTAGTGTTTTATCACTATTAGTTGCTTTTACCATTTATGTTCCTCCTAACGTTACATTTAAATTATATTTCATTTAAAAAAGGTTGTCAATACTTTTGGCGAACATTTGTTTTTATTTTTAGATTTTTGTTCAAAAGAAGTTGCAATTTTCTTTAAATTTTCCATAAAAAAAGATATTTATTGAAATATCTTTTCTTACTTTCCTGATTTTAATAAATACTCTTTATTATCATTATAGTATTGTATTCCGGAAATAATTGATAAAATACACGCAATTATAATTAATAAATCAGATACATATAAATTCCATAATTCAAATGGCAAATTGTTAAATAGTGTCAAAGAAACTCCTGTCATCATACAAGCAGATTTGATTTTACCTAATTTACTTGCAGCAACAACCTTTCCCTTATTGCCAGCAATCATTTTAATCGAATCCACTATTGTATCTCTAAAAATAATAACTACTGGAATAATTGCACTTATAAATCCTTGAGCCGCTAAAATTATTAATACGGAATTAACTAAAACTTTATCAGCAATAGCATCAAGCATCTTTCCAAAATCAGTCACTAAATTTTTCTTTCTTGCTATTTTGCCATCAAACAAATCTGTTAGTGATGCAGCAACAAATAGAACTCCAGCAATCATATACTTTGAGTCAACTTTTAATAATTCATTTATAAATAATTGAGGAAAAGTTATCCCAAATGTATCAAAAGGTAAGAGTAATAAAATAATTATGAGAATTGTTATTATAATTCTTGACATTGTCAATTTATTAGGTAAATTCATAAAAGCCTCCTATTTAAATACTAAAATTAAAACTGTTGTTATAATTATTAAAAATAAAAACAAAAAGATAATTTTTAAATGACTAGTCTTCCTATAGTAATCAATTGTATATGGAGACTTTATTTTATCTTCTTTTTCTTCTTCCTTTTTTGTTGCTTTCTCAATATCTGTTAAAGAAATTTTTGATGTATAGTCAAACAAGTACTCATTAAATTCATCAACTAATTCATCATAATTTAACCCTAAATATTTTGCATAATCACGAATAAAATATTTCAAATAAAAAATATCTTGAAAAGCTTCTAAATTACCCGCTTCCATATTTGCAATTTGGCTTTTAGAAACCTTCAAATCTGATGCAGCTTCCTCAACCGAAATATCTATACTTTCACGAGCTTCCTTTAATTTTGCCCCAATATCTTTCAAGCAAAAGAACCTCCTTAAAAAATAATAATACTAATAAGCCATGTCCTGTAGCCGTTGAAGGCTGGCAAACATTTATCTATCTTTCGATCCAAATTGAAGTTTTATTCCTTCTTTTTAGCTCCCCTACCATAATTTGGGTTTCTCGCTCGTGGGGTTTACGTCGTCTCACCTGATTTATTTCTAAATCAAATCGTCACTATAGCACTTTTATATCTAATATAACCTAAACGGTTAATTCGATGCCGTTAGTTAAAAACTACCATAGGTTATTTTTTCCCTATGCACGAACACTACCATCATCACAGATGGTGCGAGCATGGACTTTCCTCTACATAAAATGCAGCGTTTGCCTTGTATTATTCTTTTTCGTTATCGTAAACTATTTTTTCAAGATTTGACAATCTTCTCAAAACATCAGCAGTACTAGTTCCATTATCAGTATTACTACTTAAAACTTCAACTTTTGCTTTCAAACTTCTAATTTCTTGTTTTAAGTTTATGTTTTCTTCAACTAGTTCTTGTTTTTCAATAGACATATTCTTTAAAAGACGATTAAATGTGTCATAATCGCGAATAATAACATCTAAAAACTTGTCAACTTCTTGAGGGCGATAACCTCTTGTATCAATTTTAAAATCTTTACTTAAAATATCTTGACTTGTTAATTCTATTTCTCCGTTAATCAATTCAAACCACCTCTATTATAAATCAATTTTCTCAAAAAAAAGTGGTTTTGTCAATTAATTTAAGCTTGAATATTATATAATAATTATTTCTTTTTGTCAAAAGTTGAATAATAATTAATATACATTAACCGCTTTGCATATTTTATATTATCAATCATATCATTAAATACATCTGAATTTTTCTTCTTTTGTTTCATATCATCACCACATGAAATATAGCACTTTAAAATTAGATTTGCATTAATTTCGACAAAAATAGCTAATAAGTTACAAAAATCATGTAGAATTTTTGACATATATATAGTATAATTATATAGGTGAATTTATGAAATACCCTGGAAAAGCAAATGCTATCTATAAACCAGTTATAAATTACAAAAATCGAGGTATGACTTTAGAAGATGATTTAAATTCTACAAATGAATTTTATCGTGAAGAAAATCGTGCTATTATATATAAAAAGCCAACCCCAATTACAATTTCAAAAGTTGAATTTAATTCTAATCATGAAAAAGTAATTAAAGAAGCTTATTTTAGAGTTCCTTCAACCACTGATTATAATGGCATTTATAAAGGAAAGTATATTGACTTTGAGGCCAAGGAAACAAAACTTATTAAATTTCCACTCATAAATATACATGCACATCAAATTGAGCATTTAAGAAAAGTCTATGAACATGGTGCTATTGCTTTTTTAATAGTTCGATTTACATCATTAAATGAAACTTATTTTTTAGATATTAAAGATTTGATATATTACTTAAATAATTTTAAAAAAAGTTTTATTCCACATGATTTTTTTATCACAAATGGACATTTAATCAAGGAAAAGTATAATCCTCGTGTTGATTATATTAGCATTATTGATGATATTTATTTAAAGGAGAATAAATTATGAAAAAAAGAGTTAAAAGAACGGTGCAACCTAAGAAAAAAGAAGAAACGGTAAAAATTAATAAAAATTTATCAAAAGAAGAAGAAAAAAGTACTAGTAGCAAAAAAAATAATGAAAGAAAAATAAAGCTCAACAATAAAGCTATTATAACTATTCTTGCATTTATTATTTTAATCGTTGCTATTTTAATTGTTGGTTCACTAGTAATTGGTAAGAAAAAAACTTTATTGATTTTAGGTGCTGTTTTAGGTATTGGAGTAATCTTTCACTTCGTTTCTAAATTTATTAAGAAAAAACCAAAAAAAGAAAAAAGTGAAACAGAAGAAAAACCTAAAAAAGAAAAAACAATTAAGCATAAAAAATTAAAAATTTTCTTGCTTATAATTTTCACTCTTGGTATCTTAGCATTTATAGGTCTTAGCATTTTCTTTTATATGGTTGTCAAAACTGCTAATCCAAAATATGATGTATCTAAATTATATAATCAACAATCAAGTATAATATATGATCGTGATAATAATGTAATTGCTGAGTTAGCTTTTGAAAAACGTGAAATTATTAATTATGAACAGCTACCAGAAGTTTTAGTAAATGCTATTATTGCTACTGAAGATTCAAGATTTTTCCAACATAATGGATTTGATGTCTTACGTTTTACTAAAGCCAGTGTTGGTCAAGCACTAGGGCGTAATTCTGGTGGTGCTTCTACATTAACTATGCAAATTAGTAAAAATCGATTTACATCAACTGAAGCATCAGGCTTTGAAGGAATTCTAAGAAAGTTTCAAGATATATATCTTTCGGTATTTAAATTGGAAAGAAATTATACAAAAAAAGAAATAATTGAAATATATGCTAACTCATTTTATTTGGGTGGTAGTTCATATGGAGTTGAACAAGCATGTCAAACTTATTTTGGTAAAAGTGCTAAGGATATAAACTTAGCTGAAGCCGCATTAATCGCCGGTCTTTATCAAGCTCCTGATTTATATGATCCTCTAGTTAATCCAGATAAAGCTGAAACTCGTCGTCAAGATGTTTTATACTTAATGGAATTACACGGATATATTACCAAAGAAGAACGTGAAATTGCTTCCAAATTAACAGTTCCTACTCTTTTAAAAAATAAGCAAAAAACTGATAGTAAACAATATTTAGCATTTATTAACACTGTTATTAAAGAAGTTGAAAAAAGGACTGGAAAAAATCCATATTATACAGCAATGCATATCTATTCAACAATGGATGCTGCTAAACAAAAGTTTTTAGATGAACTTATGTATACTGACAATATTTTTAAATGGCAGAACCCTGAAGTAGATGCCGGAATTGCCATTTTGCAAACAGGGACAGCTGAAATTATTGGAATTGCTGGAGGTCGAAAAACTGTAGCTTTAGGTTACAATACTGCAACTGATATAAATAATCAGATAGGTTCTACTTCAAAACCATTATTTGATTACGGACCAGCATTAGAATATAACAACATTTCAACTTATAATTTAATTGCAGATGAACCTTATAAATATACTGGTGGAGCTACTCTTTATAATTATGACTATAAAAATGTTGGTTTAATAACAACAAGAAATGCAATAAGAGATTCTAGAAATGTTCCTGCTCTTAAAACTTTTCAATCTGTAAGTCGCGAAAACATTAAAGAGTTTGTAACTAATCTTCATTTGCATCCAGAAAAAGATTTACACGAAGCTCATTCATTAGGTGGTTACAATGGTGAAAGTCCACTATCATTAGCAGGAGCTTATCAAGCAATTGCAAATGGTGGTTATTACATTGAACCACATAGTGTAAGAAAAATAATTTTTATTGAAAATAATGAAGAATTTAAAGTTGTTACTCCAAAAGAAAAAGCAATGAAGGCATCAACTGCATATATGTTAACAAACATGTTAATCACTGCTGCTCAAAAAGCATATGGAAGTCGTATTAACGGTGCAACTGTTGCTTCTAAAACTGGAACAACAACTTATGCACCATCAACTTTAAAAGCGAATGGATTATCATCTAACGCTGTAAAGGACTTATGGTATGCAGGATTTAATAAAAACTACACATTAACTGTTTGGTACGGCTATCATCAAATAAGTAATAAATATTATTCAAAACGTGGTAATACAAGTCACAGAGAATTATTTATTGCTGTTGGTAAAAAATTATTTACAGGAAATAATATGATGGGAAGACCAAGTAATGTTATAAGCGTTCAGGTTGAAAAAGATTCATACCCTGCAAAACTTCCTAGTGAATATACTCCATCTAGTTATATAACAACAGAATTATTTATAAATGGAACTCAACCAACTGAGGTTTCAACAAGATTTAGTAGATTAAATAATGTTAAAAACCTCACTGGTACATACGAAAATGGAAAAGTTACATTAGCTTGGTCACCTATTGAAACTCCAGATCCATTAAATGAAACATTTTTAAGAACTAGTTTTCAACCATTGTTTACAAATAAAGATTTCTTTGAAAAATTTATTAGCGGCCGAATTGCAGCGGATAAAACTGTTTTGGGTAATGTTGGATATCGTATATATCGTAAACATAGTGATGGTTCTCTTGAAGGAGTTGGATATACATATGGTACTTCGTATTCATATTCTGTTCCTTATAATTATTCGAATATAACATATGTTGTAAAAAGTGAATATGATATTTTCAATCAAAATGCAAGTTCAGGCGCTGAAGTAACTGTAACGATTGAAAATACAAATAACATTATTACTTCATATCTAAATGGAGAAGCTAATGTTGAAATTGCTATTGGTGAAACCTATGCGGATCCTAATCCACCAGTTACAGTCCAAGAAAATTTACTAACAGTTAACTCGCTAGCTACTATTACAACTGAAATAAAAATTGCTGGTACTTCTACAATTGTGTCTACAATAGATACAAGTACTGCATCTAAATATGTAATTGAATATACAATTAGATATAAAGATTATGAAAATGTAATTAAAAGATATGTAACTGTACAATAAAAAGAAATATGTTAATCATATTTCTTTTCTTTTGTATTTACAATCACCTATTAGCTTACAATTTTGACAATTAGGTTTGATAGCTTTGCAATGGTATCTTCCAAAAAATATTAATTGGTGATGAATATGCGCAACATCATTTTTAGGAATTAATTTCATTAATTTTTTTTCAATGGTTACAACATCATCAGTTTCTTTTGCAAACCCTAATCTTTTAGAGACTCTTGCGATATGAGTGTCTACAGCTAAACAGGGTTCATTATATAGTATAGATAAAACAACATTTGCTGTTTTTCTTCCTACTCCATTTAAAGATTCCAAATAATTTCGATCATTACAAATCGGCTTTTCCTTTAATTTTTTGGCAATTTCAACAACATTTCTTGCTTTAATCCGATATGTTCCAATCGGTTTAATAATATTTTCAACATCTTCAATTTTAGCAGCTGCCAACGTTCCAATATTTGGATAATCTTTAAATAAAACTGAAGTTACTTGATTTACTTTTTTATCAGTTGTTTGTGCACTTAGCATTACTGCAATTAAAAGTTCATAATCTTTTGAATAATTTAATTCACATTTAGCATTAGGAAAAAGCTCATCTAAGTATTCAATAATATTATTCATCTTCATTTAAATAATCATAATCAAATAATTTTTTGACTTCCTTTTTTCCTTTTTTAAACTCTTTTTTATTATTTTCAACATCCGTTTTATTCTTAATTCCTTTTTGACGCCATGCTGCTAAAATATGATCAATATACCTTAGGGTCCTTACATCATTATAAACCGCCTCATTTAATGCACATGTTAATAACTCTTCTGAATTTTCTTCCAACATTTGACCAATTATTAAAGTCTCATTAGGTGATAATGTACGACCAAATTCACGTTCAAAAATGCCATAAATATCACTTTTTTTATCTTCACTTTTATTATCATCAATAATTGAAAATGCTAATTTCTTAAATAATTTATCTAAAGATAAATATTCTCTATGAATATTATTTTCCTTTATCATTTTTATTTCAACTAAATCTTTACTAGTTAAATTGCTAATTATTTCTAAAACTTCTTCAAAAGAAATTTTTAAATCTTCACTTATTTTTTGTGGATTAAATGCCAAATTCTTTTCATTAATCAAATAGATTAAAAGCAAAGTTTCTTTTTCATTTAAGTTTAAACTTCTATAATTAGTTAATAATGCTTTTGGGAAAGTCACATAATTATCTTTCATCAATAAAGCTATTTTTTCTAACATCTATTTCACCTACTTATATTGTTTAATTATATATGATTTTAAAATTCGTTTTTTGTTGCTTAATTTATTATACAAAATTTTTCTTTCTAAATCAAAATATATTTCTTTTAAAAAAGCATCTGGTTTTCTATTTAATGATTCACATATTTCGTTGATTGTTATATCAATCTCTTCCCTACTTTTTATTTGTAAAGAATTATATGCCTTGGTAATATTTTTTTTATCAATTCCTTTTAATTCTCCTACTATTTGTGATATATAAAGTCCATAATAGTATAAATTGTAATTATCCAAAACACTTTCATGCATCAGTGTTTTAATTTTTTTAATTTGATCTTTTTCAACACTATTAAAAGGATATTTGCTAATATCATCTAATTGAGCCCATATAGCTAAACCCAAAACATTTGTGTTTATTTTATTAATATTATTTAAATCTAAGTATTTACCTAAACCTAATTCTTCGATTAAAGATAATCCCTTTTTTATGTTCTGATTATTGAATATTTTATCTAACTCACTTTTTTTTCTAAAATAAGATAAATTCACTAATAATTCGCGATTTTTTTTAATTGCTTTTTTTAAATCTTCATCTAAATCAAAATCAAGTACAGTTGCAAAACGAATTGCTCGAAGCATTCTTAAACTATCTAATTCCATACTTTCACTAGCAGTTATAACTGTTTTAATGATTTTTGATTTTATATCTTTAATGCCATCTAGTAAATCAATATAATTCAAATTTTTATCCAAGCAAACCGTATTGATTGTAAAATCTCTTCTTTTTATATCCAATAATAAATCGTTTGTATATTCAATCTGACTTGGAATTCGATTATTAATGTATTTGTTTTCTGTTCTAAATGTAGTTATTTCAAATCTAACATTATTGTAGTAAAGTGTTACACTACCATACTCTTCTTTAGGTAAAATAGCGTCTTCAAAAATAGCTTTTAAATCCTTAGGAGTTGCAGATGTACAAATATCCACATCATCACTTATTTTACCAATGTAAAGATCTCTGACAAAACCTCCAACAACATATGCATCAAATCCCTTTTCAGAAATTATATTTAATACCTCTTTAATAATGTCTAACAAATTATCCTCTCCTTTAGAAGAAAAAAAAGGTTAATTAAAACCTTTTAGTTTAAAGCTTCTTTTAGTTTTGAACCAGCCTTAATAGTTACAGCAACTCTTGCAGGAATAACAACTTTTGCTCCTGTTCTTGGGTTACGTGCTTCTTTAGATGGTCTCTTCTTTGCAGTGAAAGTACAGAATCCAGTTAAAGTAACCTTCTTATCTTTCTTTAATCCTTTTGTTACTCCACCCATAACTGCTTCTAAAGCACGTGTAGAGTCAGCTTTTGTTAAGCCAGTTTCTGCAGCAATATAATTTACTAAATCTGCTTTTGACATTTTCTTTACCTCCTATTTTTTAAGCTATTTTGCTTACATTTTAAATATAGCAAATTATAGTAGTAAAATCAAGCTTTTTTCGTTATTTTATAAGTTTTTTTAAACATTTTTTGCTTTAGATATTTTAAAAAAAATTTGTCAATAAAAAAAGCAAAAAATTATTAATTTTTTTCACTTTTTTTTAAGAATATATAATTTATATCACTGGCAAAAAAATTGTTTAAAAAACAAAAACCTGTACTTAAACTTAATTTTGTAATTCCACCACTTATAATAACAGTTGACTTCCCACTTTTAAAACTATTTCTTGCATTCTTTAAAAATAATTTTCCACTTGGGCCAACAACTCCATAATTACCAGGAATAAAATGTGGTGTTATTCCATTATGAGTGTGACCTGTCAAAACTAGGTCAAAATTATTTACTTTTTGAACTTTATTTTTATCAAAATTTATCGGTGAATGAAACAAAAGAATATTAAATTTGTTAGAAGACATTTTTAATGATTTAAGTTTTAAAGCTAAATCAAGTTCATTTTTTCTTTCATGTTTATAATAATCATTATTCATTGTTAAACCATAAAAGAAAACATTATTATCTTCATACTTACTGTTATTTAAAAGAATTATTTTCTTATTTAAATTTAAATACCATTTATTATCAGTCATGCTTTTATAATTGCGCGTATCATGATTACCTAAGCAAATTAATACTTTACTAATATTAGATAAATCATTCAAAAAATTAATTAAATATTTTATTTTATTATTTTTAGTTATTCCAATATTGTCAACAATATCTCCAGTTATACATATATAATCAGGATTTAGATTTTTCATTTTTTCAAGTATTTGTTTAAATTTCTTAAGATTAAATACTTTAGCGAAATGAATATCCGAAAAATGAGCAATTATTAACTGTCGATTGGATTCTATTTCATATTTTATTGTTTTATACATAATTATCTTTGATACTTTTCTTTTATTTCTTTAAATTTATTAACAACATTTGATACAGTCATTACTTCTTTTGAATCATCTTTTGTGTATTCTAATTCTACCAATAAGTTTTCTGTACTTGCACCTAATATTGCTATATATGGAATACCTAATATCTTAGCATTTCTTATTTTTTTACCAATTGAATCTTTAGTATCATCTAATATAATTGGGATATTAGCTTCATTTAGCTTATGATAAAGTGTTAGCGCTTCATCTTCTCTTTCGTTATTACTTATGATGTACAAATAATATGGTGCTACTGATAAAGGTAATGAAAACCCAACAATTTCATTATTTGTTTTTATGATATTATTCTCATATAAAACTCCTAAAACTCGACTGACACCAATACCATAACATCCCATATAAAATGGCTTTATTTGATTGTTTTGATCAATATATTTAATATTCATACTTTCTGAATATTTAGTGCCTAGAGCAAAAATATGACCAAGCTCAATTGCTTTCATCTTGTTCAAGTTATTTATATCAGTAATATTATATTCTCTTTTTAAATAATCAGCGTAATTATCTTTTTCTAAAACCTCAACATTTAGACCATTCTTTCCATCATAAAGAATAGTATCTTCGCCTGATTCAGAAATTACCATCATTTCTTCAGATCTAGTTCCACCAATTGTACCATTATCAGCAGCAACTGCAACTAAATCAAGTTCAAGTTCTTTAAAAGTATCAAAATATGCCTGTTTTACCTTTTCATAAGTACTATTTAAGTTATCCTCATTTTCATCAAATGAATACAAATCAAACATTAAAAATTCTTTGCCACGATATAAGTAACCACGATTACGAATCTCATCACGAAATTTCTTGCCAATTTGATAAAAAGAAACTGGTAATTGTTTGTATGATATTAAACGATTCTCTGCAAATTTTGTTATTGCTTCTTCTGCTGTAGGTGCTAAGCAATATTCACATTTATCATTTTTAACCGTTAACATTACGCCATCGCTTATATATTTATCATATCTACCAGATGATTTCCATAACTCACTTGGTTGAAGTAAAGGCATTTCAACTTCGATTGAGTCAATTGAATCCATGTGTTTTTTTATTATTTCTTCAATACGATCCTGCACTCTTAAAACAACATTATCATATGCAAATAAACCACTTCCATATTGTTTTATTTGGCCAGTTTGAAGCAATATATCTTGACCTGGATACATCTTATCTAATTCTGTTAATTTAATACTTTTTAAACCCATTTTTGATACTTTCATATTATACCTCTTTTCTAAAAAATGGTCGGAAAGACGGGATTTGAACCCACAACCTCTTGGTCCCGAACCAAGTGCTCTACCAAATTAAGCTACTTTCCGAGAAAAAAAGATGGCACATTTAAGGAGTGCATAAGCACGGTACCATCCTTTATTTACTTAATTTTAATAACGGCTTTAGACCGGGAATAATTAGTTCCTCTCAAAAGGCCGGATTTATAGATTTTTATAACTTGTTTTCACTGTACCAAGCTCACTTCTATAAAAATTTCTATAAAATTCCTTTTTCATCGATTTATGCGTTAATTATAGCAAATCATAATTAAATTGTCAATTGACTGAAATCTCACTATAATTTCCAGCTAAATCATATACTTTAACACTATATTTATGTTTGCCTTCTTCATATATCTCTTTAGTATTAATTTGATCTTTATTTGTTACATAAATGCGTTTACCATCACGATACCATTCATAACTATAAATTCCACTTATATCTTTGACACAATTAACCATTATAGTTGCTGTTTCTTCTTCTAATTTTCCAAGTCTTGTAATATTACAAACAGGCGCAATTAAATCTACTTTAAAAAGCTCATGATAATCAAACTCCTGTAAATTACGATCAATTCCACTAATATTTAGGTACCACATTCCATTTTTCAAAGTTATTTTTCCTTTATAAACTATATTGGGATTACATTTTTCAGAAGCTGATACGCAATACTTAATATTTTTAATATTAAATGACTCAATTTCTACATTAACTGGTTTATTAAACCAATCATGCGAAGCCGTTTGATCTATATTTAACTTTAAAGAAACAGGGTAGCTTTTTATATGTAATTTTAATGTAGCACTATTTCCATTAACTAAACTTACAGTTATTTTAACATCTCCAAATGATTTGGCATTTACTTTACCATTTGCATCAACTGAAGCGATTCGACTATCGGAAGTTGCCCAAATCAATTTATCATTTCCTGTTGCATTTAAAATGTAATAATCAAACTTTCTAGTATCACCTATATACATTTCATCTTCTCTCAAGTTAAATGAAATTTTATAATCTGGTGTTGAAGGAATAGTTCGATTTACAACAATTATAGTTAAAGCAATAATTACAAGAGAAGCAAGTAAAATTAGTATTTTTTTATATGTTAAAATAAATTCTTTTTTCCTTTTTCTAGCCATATTTAACACCTTTTATTCTCTATTATTATTATAATATTAATCTAAGAAAAAATAAACAAAAAAATAACCTTTAAGGTTATTTCTTTAAGATATCCATAGTTTTACGCATTTCCATATCATATTTTATCATTTCAAGACCACCAAAATTTTTAAGTAATTCCTCTTTTTTCATATGATATTTTTCAGCTAAAGCAGTTGCTTCTTTGTCTGCTTCTTCATCAGTTACTTTTATATTTTCACGTTTAGCAATTTCTTCTAACATTAAACGATAAGTAACTCTTTTTGTTGCTTCATCTTTCATTTGAGCTTTTAAAGCACTTTCATCAGAATTTGTATATTTATAGAATAGTTCTAATGAAATTCCTTGCATTTTTAAATGTTCTTCATATTCTTTCAACATACGATGAGTTTCTTCGTCAATCATAACTTCAGGAATGTCAACTTTAACATTTTTGCTAGCAGCTTCTAATAATGCATCAATATATTTATTTTCTGCTTCATGTTCTTTACTAGCTTTTATACTAGCTTTAACTTCTGCCTCTAAAGTTTCCTTACTATTAACGCCTTCCATTCCAAGATCTTCAAAAAATTCTTCATTTAATTCAGGAATTTTAATTTCTTTAACTTCATGAATTTTAACTTTAAATGTTACAGCTTTTCCTTTTAACTCTTCACTATGATAATCCTCTGGAAAAGTAACATTAACTTCTTTCTCATCACCAGCTTTAAGTCCAATTAATTGTTCTTCAAAACCAGGTATAAATGTTCCACTTCCTATTTCCAAAGAGTAATTCTCGCCTTTACCACCTTCAAAAGCTACTCCATCTTTAAAACCTTCAAAGTCAATAATTGCAATATCACCTTTTACTATTTTGCCATCTTTAAGAACATTTTCAGCATAATGACTACGCATATGTTCTATTTGATCATCAATTTCCTTTTTAGTTACTTTTACTTCTTCTTTTTTTACACCTAAATCAGTATATTTACCTAATTTAACTTCTGGACGTAATGTAAAAGTAAATGTAAATTCACATCCATTCTCGTTTACTTCTTTGATTGAAATTTCTGGTTCAGCAACAATTTCTAAATCTTTGTTATCATCTATTACTTTGTGATATGCTTCATGTAAAGAGTCCTCAGCAGCATCCATATATAATGATTCCTTGCCATATTTTTTTAAAAATACTTCCTTTGGGGCATGACCTGGACGAAATCCATCAATTTTTGCTTTTCTATTTGCTTTTTCAAATGCATTATTTAAAGCTGTTTCCCATTCTTTTCCTTCAATTTTTATATTAACTTCTTTTTTATTCACTTTAGTTCCTCCTTGGTACCTCTATAGTATATAATAACCGGTTTTATTTTGCAAGCAAAAAAGCACAAAAAGTGCTTAAGAAATTGCTAATATTTCAACATCATATTGTCCATTTGGACTTAATACTGTTACTCTATCACCAACACGATGATGCATAATAGCTTGTGCTATTGGTGACTCATTTGAAATCTTATTGTTGAATGGATCAACTTCTTTACTACCACAGATAGTAAATGTATCTGTTTCATCATCATCAACATATTTTAATTTAACATTGGCACCAATATCAACAGCTTCAGTATTCTTTTCTGTAATAACAACGGCATTTTCAAGCATTGTTTCAATTTCAACAATTTTTCCTTCAACTAGTGCTTGCTCCGTTCGTGCTGCATCATATTCTGCATTTTCAGATAAATCACCTAAAGCTCGTGCCTCTTTTAATGCTTGAATAACTTCTGGACGTTTAACATTTTTAAGTTCATCCAATTGTTTTCTTAATTCTTCTATACCTTCTTCGGTTAAATAAACTTTTTTATCTTCGTTCATATTCTCTCAACCTTTCTTCACAAACATGCTACATATTAGCATATTTTTTTTTAATTGTCAAACTCTTTTTAAGCGCATAATATCATTTCTACAAACTTCTTGTGGAACCTTTATTTTTACAACTTCTTCAGCATGTCTGGCCGCATCTTTAATATTGCCTTCTAAATCAGTGATTTCCTTTATTTTAAAAGAAAAAGTCTCTGTTTTAGGTCCAAATATTTCAACATTTGTATTAGGTTCAAAATGATTTCTTTCTTCAATTATGGCATATCCATCTTTATAGTCTAAAACCACTCCTAAAAAATCCTGATTTGAAGCACTAATGGCATTATTATAATACTGACAATGGTAATCACTATTTCCATCAAAAAATTGAACTATAGAATCTCTATTTGCACAATTATCAAGAATTTTCTTATATGTTTCATTATATGCATATTTTTCTTTATTATTACAATATTCATCAATAACTTTTCTATAAATACTAACAACTGTTGCAATATAATATATTGAACGCATTCTGCCTTCAATTTTAAATGATTTTATTCCCATATCAATCATTTCGGGTATTTTTTCAATTAATGAAAGATCTTTTGTGCAAAAAGAAAAATTACTTTTGCCTTTTAATTCACTTAAGTTTTCATCTAAAAGTTTAAAATCCCAACGACATATTTGACTACATCCGCCACGGTTAGCATCTCTTTTAGTTAAAAAATTTGAAAGCACACACCTGCCACTATAACCGGCACACATAGCACCATGAATAAAGCATTCAATTTCTATGCTAGTGGAATTAATGATTTCTTCTATTTCTTCCTTTGTAGTTTCACGACCTAATACAATCCTAGAAACACCTTCATTTTTAAAATATTCTACAGCATATTTATTTAAAGTTGATTGCTGCGTTGAAAGATGAATCTCTAAAGATGTTTTTTCATGAGCAAGTTTTATAATTGCTGGATCGCTTACTATAATTGCATCAATTTTTAAACTCTCAAGCTTTTTTAAATACTTTTCTAATTCTAAAGCTTCTTTATCATGCAAAACAATATTGACAGTAACATACACTTTACGATTTCTTTCATGAGCATATCTGACTGCTTCAGCTATGTCATCAAAAGTAAAATTAATAGCATTAGCACGAAGTCCAAAGACTGGTCCTCCAAAATAAACAGCATCAGCGCCATAATCAATGGCCCATTTTAATCTTTCTAAATCTCCGGCTGGAGCAAGTAATTCTGGTTTATTCATTTTTATCACCTTTTACTTTATAGTAAGTTTCTTTATATAAAAAACCTGTATCTATGTTTAAAAACAAATCTTCTAGTTTTTGATTACTTTTATTTGAAAATATTTTTAATACTTCTTCAAATTTAGATGTTTCAATATTAAATGCATTAAATGTAACATAGTCAATTTCATTTTTTTCTAATTCTTGATATGCACAAATACTAGCAAGAATATTAGCTGAATAAACACTCGTAAGTTCATTATCTAAAGTTGGATATTTTTTTTCATCCTTTTCTAAATAATAAATTTTAGAATCATCTTTAATATTAAAACAATCTAAATAATTTTTAATTAGATGTCTTTTAGATACAAACATTGGAAGATAGCCAAAAATTGGCACAATTAATTTCATTTTTGTTTTCTGTTTAATATTTAAAATCTCTTCTAAAGTAATATCACCAGATAAATAAGCATAATTAACATTTTTTGTATTCCAATAATTGCATGTTACTGATGAATTTGTCATGTGTTCTTGCGACCATACCAAATCATATGAAGGTTTCAATTTTTCATATAAATAGACTACAGCTGCATCATAATAAAAAACACCTTTTATATTCTTTAAAGATTTCATTGTTTCTTCTAGTTTCCTTAAGTCAGAATTATGCAGATTTTTATTTATTGCAACAAAAACTTCTTTATCTAAATTTATACTATTTATTTCATCAACTGTTAAATAAAGATTTACATTAATGCTTAAATCCTTAACGCCAACAATGATACCATCATAATAGTTTTTTAATTGTTCTATTTCATCAAAACCATTTGGAATTATAAGTTTTTTCATATAATACCTCCGAAATTCAATAGTAATTATACAACATTAATTATTATTTATCAATTAAAAAAGACCATATTTTATGATCTTTTGCTTATTGAAATTCCATCTCCGTCTTCAACAAAATAAGTTACAAATTCTTGATTGTTTTTCAAAAAATCAACATATTCATTTATCTTTCTAACTAATTGACGAGTATTTCTATTTTTTATGTTTTTTTCTTTAGTCAAACCATGAAAATTAATATTATCAGTTATAATAGTGCCGTTTTCATTTAAATTGATTTTAAATTTTTCAAAAAATTTGATTGACTGACTTTTGGCAGCATCTATGAAAACTAAATCAAATTTATCAGTTAAATTTACATTAAATGCATCATCAAAAATGATTTTAATTTGATTTTCTAAATTAAATTTTTTTATATTTTTTAAAGCCTCTTCATACCTTTCTTGGTCTCTTTCAATAGTAGTTATATGAATACTTTGATTTATTAAAGCCATTTTAATTGCTGAATACCCTATTGCTGAACCAATTTCTAAAATATTTTTAATATTATTTTTTTTTATGTAATTAGTTAAAAATAATATTCCATCTGGCAACATTATTGGAATATTATTTAATTTAGCATATTTTTCGATTTCCTCTATCAATTTTCACACCATAAATTGGAAGCTTTTAATTCTTTAATTGTCTTATCATGACTACCAGAATCTTTACTTAAATATGTTTTACCATTACAGTCAGCAACAAAATAGTAACTATTATGTTCTTCCGGTTCTATGGTAGCTATAATTGAATCAAGTCCAGGATTACAAATAGGTCCTACTGGTAACCCAGTAAAGCAAGTTCCTCTTGTATTATACTTATTACAAGCATTAAGCTCTGCTAAAGTTAGACCAGACCAATCATCCTTTTTTTCTGCATAATATGTCGTAACATCACTACCTAAAAACCAATTGCTTTTCAAGCGGTTATAAAATACTCCAGCTACTGCTGCTCTATCTTTACTACTAGCGCCCTCAAGTTCAACAATTGATGCAAGAGTTATTAATTTATGAATAGAATAGCTTGAGGATTCAATTTTTTCCTGATATGGTCTTAATTTTACTTCCATATTATCAAGCATCTTATTAATAATTGTTTCAACAGAATCGTTTTCTAAAACTTCATATGTATCTGGGAATAAATATCCTTCTAAAGAGTAATAAAGATCTGGATTTTTAATATCTTCTGTTAAGAACCAATATTTTTCAATTAATTTATCTAAATATTCACCATCTTTTAAAAGGTTATAAATGTCTTCTTCAGTATTATTTGTATTTTCTACAATTAGAGCTACTAAAGCTCGTACATTTTTTCCTTCCTTAAAAGTCATTTTTGAAATTTTGCCATTAAAATTACTTTTTGTGCCAAGAACATTAACTAACTCTTCAACTGACATAGTATCTTTTAAATAATATTTGCCAGCTTCTAAATTTTTTAAAGGATGCAATTTTAAATAAATCTTGTAAGCAAGTTCTGATCTTATTAAATTTTTTTCTTTTAATTTTGAAGCAATTGAGATATATGTTTCACTTTGCTCAACAACAAACTCAATTTCTTCTTTACTTGTTCCAACTGCTTTTAATTGGTTCATATATATTACCCATAAATTAGCCATAATTAAAGCAATTATAAGTAGACATAATATTAGTTTTCTCATAATTATTCTTCTGTTCCATTTTTCGGTTTTAAATTTGCTTGTAATTCATTCAAAATGGTCTCAATTACCTTCCATTCCTTCTCTGTCTCAATTGGACTTAAATTATATTTGTCCCCGTTTTCAACATAAGTAGAGGCATAAACCTTAACATTTCCACTATCATCTGTTGTATCATCTGTGTAAACAATATATTTCTTTTTGGTTTCATCAGACTCGAAAGTAAAAAGTACTTCGTAATTTACCTCTACACCTTTCTCATTTATTGCTTTAAAAGTCATTCTTTCATTCATTTCTCATTCTTCTTTCTATCTAAATATGTTTGCAATATAATATTTGCAGCCAAACTATCAATTTTTTCTTTTCGTTTTTTTCTAGAAACATTAGCTTCTAACATATAATTAGTTGCTTCAATTGTTGTTCTTCGTTCATCTTGCATAATTACTTCAAGATTTAAATAATCTTGTAACTTCTTACCAAACTCAGTTGCAATTACAGCTTTTTCACCAAAATCATTGTTCATATGTTTAGGTAATCCTAAAACAATTTTTTCAACTTTTTCAGTTTCAACAATCTCTTTTAATCTTGGTAAAGCACTTTCATAATCATTTTCATTAAATCGTATTGTTTCATAAGCGCTTGCAATTAATCCAGTTTTATCACTTATTGAAACACCTAAAGTTTTAGTACCTAAATCTAATCCTAAGTAACGCATTAATCTATATATTTTTTTACTAAAATTTCTAAAATTTTAGTCCTTTCTATAGAAGTAATTTTTTTTCTAGCATCTTTATAGCTAGATATATAACCTGGATCTCCACTTATTAAGTAACCAACTATTTGATCTATTGGGTCGTAACCACGCGCTTTGAGTGCATCAACAACATCTAATATAGTTTTTTCAACTATTTGGTTATCTAATTCTTCTTTTTTATATATTTTTGTTTCATCCATAAGTTCACCAACTTTCGATATAATTATATCATTTTTAAGTTTAATTAACAAGCGATTAATGATATAATTTAATTGTGATTATTTATGTTGATGATTGAAAAAAATGGTAAAAATGAAATAATTATTAATAAATCAAGGTTCATTAACTATCTTTTCGTTTTAGAGAAAAAAGAAGATGTTGAAAAATTTTTGACAGAAGTGAAAGAAATGCATAAAGATGCAACCCATTTTTGTTATGCTTTTATCTTTGACAGCACTAAACGCTTTAGTGATGATAAAGAACCTAGTGGAACAGCAGGAATTCCTCTTTTAAATGTTTTAGAAAATAAAAATTTAAATCATATTTTGACTATAACTGTTAGATATTTTGGAGGAATTAAACTTGGAGCTGGAGGTTTAGTTAGAGCTTATACAAAATCAGTTACTGAAAATCTGGAACATTTAAATATTTATGAATATATTGATGGATATGTTTTTGATATTTCATTTGATTATGAGCTAAAAGATTTTTTAGAAAAAGAATTAAAAACATATGTTGAAAACAAATATTATGATAATCTAATTAATTACCATTTATGTGCAAACAAAAAGGACTTTGTTAAATTAAATAGTTTGTTTAACAAATATAATATTGAAGTAAAAAATTTAAAAGAAATAAAAATAACATCAAAATGATGTTATTTTTTTATTCTTCTTCAGAATTATTTTTGTTTTCTAATTTAACTAAAACTTCTCGTGGTTTTGAACCGTTTTGTGGTCCGACAATACCTCTTTCTTCAAGCAAATCAATTGCTCTTGCAGCACGATTATAACCAAGTCTAAATTTTCTTTGCAAAAGTGATGCACTTGCTTTACCTTGAGTTACAACAAATTCAACTATCTCGTTATAAAGAGGTTCTTCTGTTGCATCTCTATTACCAACTGTTGAAGTTGCATGCTCCTCTTCTTCAGACATTGTAATTGTGTTGTCATAATGAGCTTTCTGTTGAGAAATAGTATAATTTACAACACTGTTAATTTCATCTTCAGAAATATATGTTCCTTGAATTCGAAGTGGTGTATTTTCACCCATTGGTAAGAATAACATATCTCCTCTACCTAATAATTTCTCGGCTCCAACCATATCTAAAACAGTTCTCGAATCAATACTATTTGATACTGCAAATGAAATTCTTGATGGAATATTAGCCTTAATTAATCCTGTAATAACATCTGTACTTGGACGTTGAGTTGCAACAATTAAGTGGATTCCAGCAGCACGAGCCAACTGAGTAATTCTTGTAATTGAATCTTCTACTTCTTTGGCTGCAACAAGCATTAAATCTGCAAGCTCATCTATAATAATTACAATATAAGGCATTTTTTTCATCTTTTGTTCGTCAAGTAAAACTTCATTTTTCTTTTCAACCATCATGTTATAACCAGCAATATTTTTAACATGATTTTCACTGAATATTTCATATCTTCGTTCCATTTCGGCTACTATCTTTTTAAGTGCTATACTTGCTTTTCTTGGCTCAGTAACAACTGGACATAGTAAATGTGGAGCTCCATTATAAACATTTAATTCTACTTTTTTAGGATCTACTAAAACTAGTTTAACTTCATCTGGTTTTGTACGCATCATAAGCGAAATAATAATACTGTTAATGCATATTGATTTACCAGAGCCTGTAGTACCAGCAACAAGTAAATGTGGAGTTTTATTAATTTCAAAATAAATTGGTGTCCCCATTATGTCACGGCCTAAAACTGCCAATAGTTTACTATCTTCCTTACCTTTTGGAACAGATTCTAAAATCTCACGAACTGTTACAGTTGAGACTTTTTTATTTGGAAGTTCAACTCCAACTGTTCTTTTTCCTGGAATTGGTGCTTGAATACGAACATCACGTGCACCTAAAGCTAAAGCAATTTCACGGTTTAAAGAAAGGATTTTGCTAACTTTTGTTCCAGCTTTAATCTCTAATTCATATTGGGTTACAGCTGGACCAATATTAACAGCTACAACCTTGCCTTCAACTCCAAAATCTGAAAAGACTTGTTCTAAAATAACTACATTTTCTTTTACCTGAGCCTGATTTTCATGATTATTTTTATTTTGTGGCTTTTTAAGTAAACTAATTGGTGGATATGTATATCCCGCTCCAACTATTTCTACATCTGATAAATCTTCTTCATGTTTTGAAGGTTTTATATCTTTAGTATTATTTATTATTTCATCTACAGAAGAAACAACAATCTTGTTATCATTTTCATATTCCTCATCTGCCGCTTCAATTTCTGCTTGATCTTTTTCCTTTGCACCTTTCTTCATTTTCTTAATGCGAGCAATTAAAACTCTGAAAACATCAATAATAGAATGTCCTGTTACTTTTATAAAGCCATAAACAATAAATAATGCTGCTATTACATATGTTCCTTCTTTAGCTACCAAACTAACAAAAATACTTGCCAAGAATGCACCAATAACGCCTCCTCCAGTTGCGGCATTCACACCATCAATTGTTGAAACAAACTCGTCTATTGTAAGTTTAATTGTATCGCCCATTGTTGTCGATAATGAAACATAATTAGAATGTGCAAACATAAGAATACCAAATAAAGCTAAATATAAACCAAATATACGCGTTCCAAGTAATTCTGGTTTATTTCTATGAATAATCATATAAAGTCCAATAAAAGAAATTAAAATCAAAAGAATCACAGCCCATGATCCTGCTAAATAACTACCAAATTTATATATAATTTCTCCTACAGTTCCTTTTTTCCAAATACCAATAACCACTGCGAATACTATTAAGACCCCTAAAAGTTCAATAGTATAGCCTTTTTTAGGTTCAACTTTTTCAATTTTTCTTTTCTTTTTCTTTGCCATATCGAACCCTCCTACTCTTAATTATAACAAAATTTTAAAAAAAAACAAATAATTATATTTACAATTTTATCATGTAAAGTGTTTTACATTTTAAAAAAATTGATATTATGATATAATGTTTGTGGTGAATTAGATGAAGAATAAAAAAGGCTTTTTAAAAACAATCAAAGATTTTTGTAAAAAATATCAGAATGTAATATATCTTATTTTACCTTTTTTTTGTTTAGATTTTACTCTTCAAATAATTGGTAGTGAAATATTTTATTTTCCTTTATTTTTTTTAATGCCTGTTTTATTTACCACTGTTTGGCTTTTCTTAATAATTAGTTTATGCCTAAATGTAAATAGAAAAGTCGGCTTATTTATTTATAATATTTCACTAATAATTTCATTTGTCTTATTTATTACAAATGGGATCTATTATTCTACTACTAATAATTTTTTTGATTTTTCACTTTTAAGTTTTGCTAATGAAGGAAAGGTTTATTTTTGGCAAACAATCTTAAATACTAAGATTATCATTTTTGTTGCCATAGCTGTTTTTATATTTTTGGTTTATAAAGCATATAAAGTATTCCCTAAAAATGGAAAAAGTGATATTCGCAAGGTAGGAATCGTTATATTTTATTTCATAATAATTCATGCATGTTTGCCAATTCTTTATGGTCCATCTAACAAAAATTTAACATGGAACACATGGCAGAACGCCAAAAATGTTTATTTAAGATTTAATGATAGTAATAAAAGTTTTACTTTAACTGGTTTATATGAGTATTCAGTGAGAAATTTCTACATGAATTTTATCAAATCTAATGAAGCAGATGATGATTTGGAACTTGAATTTTTAAACGAAACTTATGCAAATTTAGAAGCTGGTTCAAACAATGCTTATACTGGTTTATTTAAGGATAATAATGTTATTTTTGTTCAATTAGAAGGTATTGACTCTTGGCTTCTTACGGAAGAAGTAATGCCGAATCTTTATAGTTTACAAGATAATGCAATCAACTTTACAAATCACTTTTCTTTTTATAATGGTGGAGGTTCTACTTTTAATTCAGAATTTGTTGTTAATACTGGTTTTATGACTCCTATAACAATAAATCGTAATGCTTATACATTTAACCGTAACGAATTCAAATATTCATTAGCTAACCTTCTAAAAAATCAAAATTATAAAGTTAATGCTTTTCATATGAACTCACGAGAATACTATTCTCGTGGCATTAATTATGAAAATTGGGGATATGATAATTACTATGGTTTAAAAGATAATGAATTATATTTAACAGACAAATATCAATTGGATCGTGAACTAATTTTAAATGAAACATTTTATGATTTAATGTTTAATCAAGAAGGTAAATTTGCTAACTATTTAATAACTTATTCTAATCATATGCCATTCAGTTATAAAAGTGGTGTTTGTAAACAACTTTTAAATAAAGATTTAGATGAAGGATTAATTAATAAAGAAAGCCTTTCACTATATTCTGAAGAAGATTGTATAAAAAGACAAGCTAAAGAAACTGATTATATGATTGGACTTCTTTTACAAGCTTTACAAGACAACAATTTAGATGAAAATACTATTCTTGTTATTTTTACAGATCATTATTTATACACCATTAATGATAAAGAAATTTTGGATAATTATAAAGAAACTAATAATAACTTAATCAATAAAACTCCGTTTTTAATTTATAAAAAGAATCTTAAACGTGTAAATGTAACTGATGTTACATCGCAGCTTAACATTCTGCCAACCATCTTGAATTTGCTTGATATTAAGTATACTAAAAATTATTATATTGGTACTGATGCTTTAGATGGAAAATATGATGGCATTGTTTTCTTTAATGATTATTCTTGGTATGATGGTAATTGCTATATTGACAATGGGTCTATAGCAAATAATTGCAAAATAACTAAAGAAGCTTTGCAAGAAAAAAATAAGTATGTTGAATTCTTAATTAAAAAAAATGACTTAACTTTAAAATATGATTTTTTAAAAGAAAAAAAGAAGAAAAATTAATTTTCTTCTTTTTACATTTTATCAGGATATATTCCTTCGTCTGTCATCTTTTTTAATGCACTTACAACAAGCTCTTTATCCTCTTTATAAGTAATACCATACCAAACTGAATTTGTATCTAAAAGATCCACTTGAACTTCACCATCATTAATTTGATTACAAATAACTTCTGGGATTAAATACTCGCATTTATCAAGTTCGTCTTTTTTTTCTACTACAAATGTTTTTAATCTTTTTTCTAAATAATCAAAAATTTTGGGTGTAAATCCTATCATGTTCATCGAAACTAATTGATCTGCACTAATTTCAAATGGTGAGGCCCCTGATAATGGTGAAGCAATATACTTACCATCAACTATATCTACACTACTTTCAATTAAAGATGTAATCTTCCCGTTTTCTGCTTTGCATACTCCTCTTTTTACTGCTCCTGCTGCGGTAATCGTATTACATATATGGTATCCAACTAAACCATAATTCGAATTTGTATTTTTTAAGAAATCAGCAATTTTAATAAATGCATCACGTCCATAAAAATCGTCAGCATTTATAATTGCAAAATTTTCATGCACTTTATCTTTAGCACACAAAATAGCATGTGCTGTTCCAAATGGCTTAATACGTTCAATTTTTACACCTGTTAATTTATAAATATTGTCATTTTTTTGAAAAACATATTCAACTTGAACTTTTTTTGAAATACGATCACCTATAATTTCTTTAAAAACTTCATAATTTTCTTCTTTGATTATAAAAACAACTTTTGTAAATCCAGCAATTAAAGCATCATAGATTGAATAATCAATAATTATTTCACCATGTGGTCCAACTGGTTCTATTTGCTTTAACCCCCCAAATCTACTGCCCATTCCTGCTGCCATTATAACTAATGTCATAAAATTCACCTCAAATATATTATACTAAATACTTTTAGTTTTTAAAACTATTTAATTTTTAATTAGAATGTGATATAATTATTTATAGTACGGAGGTCTAAATATGAATAATGAAAATGATTTTAATCAAAATTTAAATAATGAACCTGAAATTGAATCAAATTTAAATAATGATGAAAGCAATGGTTTTGAGCAAAACGAAGATTTAAATGAAAAGAAAAAAGATGAAGAAAAAAATAGCTGGTACTGGCTTATAGTCCTTATAGTAGCAATCATTATTTTTATCATAATATTACTTTTACTTCATGCATGTAATGGAGTACGTTCAAGAAACAAAAGTAAAATAGTTGAAACTAGTGATTGGGTAACCAATATGTGGAATAAATGTGTTGACCCTGTTTTCTGGTATACCGTTGATGGAACAGGAGTAAATGGTAAAAGTATAGATATCGATTCTGTTTTAACTGATTGTGATACTTACTACAATGAATACAAAGAAAAGAATCAATCAGTTTTAGAATTAAGTGATGAATACTCTGATTTCAAAGAATTATATAAAAATATAAGTGAACAAATTGACATAATATATCCAAAAATAAAAGCTAATAAACCTGTTGCTAAAGAAAATGTTGATTATGAAAAAAATATGGAAACTATGTATGAAAATCAAAAAAAATTATATAATCTCGTAAAAGAAAAATATTCTAAAGGCTAAAAGCCTTTTTTCGTTGAATTTTTCTTTTTTTTATGTTATAATCAATTTGTCAATAGAAAAGAGGTAATATATGGGTTTAATTAAAGCTTTAACTAGTTCTGTATCTAGTTCATTAGGCGATCAATTTAAAGAGTTTGTCACTTGCCCAACAATTGACAAAGATGTATTAATTCAAAGAGGAGAAGTACATCATGGTAGTGGCAACCCTGGATTCTCAGAAGGCATTATTTCAAATGGTAGTGCAATTGCTGTACCACAAGGAATGGCTATGATGATAATCGATAATGGAGAAATTAAAGAATTCACTGCTGAACCAGGAACATTCACTTATGACAATGGATCAGAACCAAGTATTTTCTCTGGTGGACTTGGGAAAGGAATTATTGATACTTTTAAGACTATCGGGAAACGTTTCACTTATGGTGGACAAACAGCAAAAGATCAAAGAGTATACTATGTTAACTTACTTACTGTTACTGGTAACAAATTTGGTTCTCCACAACCAAAAAAGATTACAGATGAAAAATATGGTATGTTAGAAGTTACATTCTTTGGTGAGTATGCATTTAAAGTAACAGATCCAATTATCTTAGTAAATCAAGTAATTGGTGCTAATCCAAAAGATACTGTTACATATGAAGAAGTTGTTGGAAGTCAACTAAAAAACAAATTTGTTGAAAAATTAACTCAAGCAATTTCAGTAGTTATGCGTAAACATAAAGTTTCATTCGGCGATATGGGTATGTATGGTAGTGATTTATCAGATGAAATGAATGTTTGTTTGGATGAATCATGGAAGCAAATGTATGGTTTAGAAATAGTTGATGTAGCTTTAGCTGATATCAACTTAACTGATGAGTCAATGGCTCGTGTTAATAAAATTGATGATGCAACTATTTTCTCAAATGCCAATCTTCAATCAGGTTTAATGGCTTCTGCTACAGCTGATGCAATGAAGACTGCTGCAGGAAATGAAAATGGTGCTATGATGGGCTTCATGGGTATGGGAATGGCTCAAAATCAAGGTGCTAATGTAATTGGCGCTGTAAATCAAAATTTAGCCAATAATCCTACTGGTGCCTATGCTCCTCAAACAAATACTCCTGAACCAGGAACTCTATTCCAAAGAGAAACAGCTCCTGCTGGTCCTGCAAATGTTGAAGAGCCAGTTACACCAGTTGAAACTCAACAACCAGAAGTTACAGCAAACATTCCAAAGTTCTGCCCTAATTGTGGAACTCCTGTAACTGGAAAGTTCTGTGGAAATTGTGGAACAAAATTATATGAATAAACAAAAAAAGTGTTGAAATTCAACACTTTTTTTAATATTCTTTTATATTATTTAAAATCCAATTTTTCTTTATTGTATCTACAACTCCTGTACTACAATATTCGCAATATTTGTTACCTAAAGTTTTTATTGGGGCACCACAATTTGGACAATTTAGTCCTAAAGCCTTAACATTTCCAATTTTCTCTGCATCAATTATATAAATATATTCACAAATATACCTGGTTTGAATTTTCTTACCTACTTCACTACCATTTTTGTAAAAATATTCAAGTGAACTAGCTAGATAAATAGTTGCGATTTTACTATTTCGCTCATATTTATTGACAACTGTTTTATGAAATTTAATGTCTTTATATAAAGCATTATTTTCTCCTAAATCATCAATTCTAGACTTAATATAACTATTAACTCTTTCTGACTCTTTTAAAGCATCAAAATCTTTATTTTCAATTGCTTTTAATGTTTCAATAATTGCTTTTTCACTTGAACTTTTAAGTTCATTCATATTTAAATTAGGAAAATCAGTTTCTATTTTATTCAAATACAAACTATCCATTGAAGAAACCGATTTTGGCGTTTCCATAGCTTCTATTTCACTATTTTCTAAAGCATCTTTAAATGAAGATGCATTAAAATAAGTTTTTAAAAATCTACGAGCTTTTAATTGAATAATAAAAAATAAACTTAAAGCTAATACAACTAATATGAGAACAATAATTAAAATAATAAATAATGTTTTCATCAAATCACCAATAACATTTTAACATATTTTTATACATATGTTAAAATAATATGCTATAATTCTTATAAGGAGTGATTATGTGAAAAATTTTGATGTAATAATTATTGGTGCTGGCCCAGCTGGTATTGCAGCTGCTAGAACATTAGATGATAAAAAAATTAATTTCTGCATAATTGAAAAAAATAAATTTCCACGTGAAAAACTATGTGGTGGAGGTTTAACTAGTAAAAGTGTTAATATGCTTAAAAAGCTAAATTTTAATATGGATAAAATTGATACAAAAAAAATAACACAAGTAGAGATTCATTCTAAACATATTACTAAAGAACTTGAATTGAATAGTAATATTATTACAATTGATCGTTTTGAATTTGATTTCAATAATTTAAAGCAGGTTAAATGTCACATCTTTGAAAATGAAAATATAATTGATATTAATGATAACACTATTAAGACAGAAAAAAATGAATATCATTTTAAATATTTAATATTTGCAGACGGCGTTAATGGATATAGTCGTCGACTCATAAAAGATAGAGAATTTGGTTTTTGTGTAGAATGTAATGTCAATAAATTAACTGATAAAACTATATTTGATTTTGAGGCAATTAATAATGGTTATGGTTGGATTTTTCCTAAAAAGAAATATACTAATATTGGACTTGGAAATTTTAATTATAAAAGAAAGGATTATGTTGATGCATTAATAAAATTTGCAAATAAATTTAATTTTGAAATTGAAAAAAATCAAATTAAAGGATATCATATTCCAATTTTTTCTGAAAATATATATAAACAATCAGTTATCAATAATAAATATATTCTAGTTGGTGATGCTGCTGCTTTAGTAGATGCAGTGAGTGGCGAAGGAATATACTATGCTTTGAAATCTGGTATGTATGCTGCTCTAAGTATCATTGAGGCTTTAGATAGTAAAAGAAATATAAGTGATATTTACTTTGAAAAAACTAAAGATTTGGCAAAAAGCTTAGAGAAAAGAAAAAAAGCAAGCAAACTCTTATATTCACGTTTTGGTCAAAGATTTATTAAAATGGGATTAAACAATGAAAAGTTTGTTGAAAAATTAAAACGGGCATTGGGATAAAAAAACTTGAACAATTTGTTCAAGTTTTATTTTTAAAGTGGTGTCCCGGAAGGGATTCGAACCCCCGACCGCTGCCTTAGAAGGGCATTGCTCTATCCAACTGAGCTACCGAGACGGTTGCAGCAAATAAATTATACAATAGTTTGGCTCAGTTTTCAAGAGTTTTTTTATATTAATTGAAGTTTAAAGGTTCAGCATCAACAATATAAGAAACAGAACTTATGCCATATGTAGCTTCAATAGATAGATTGATTGTATTGATTACTTCTTTAAAAACCTCTTTATTGTTTTGATCATTATATAAATTTTTATCAAAATTTAAAGTTATTTCATTTTTTTCAATTGACATATCAATCAAATTTGCATTACTATTCATAAAGCTCATAAGTCCAGTTAAATTATAATTATTATCCTTTAATTCTTCAACAATAATACTTACCTTTTCTTCACTATTATTTAAATATCTAGTTACAGGTACATAATAATAATTATCATTATATTTATTTACATAATATATTGTTACTTTATTAACATTATCAAGACTTGACAAATTATATTTTTTATTAATTCCAAATGATTTATCTAAAGTTTTAGGTAATTTTAATTTTGATTTTGGTAATTCTTCCAATTTTTTCCCATCTAAAGATATTTCAATCCCTTTAACACCATCTATGCTTGTTAATGAATAAATTAAACTTTCAATAATCTTTATTTCGTATTCTTCTTTTGTATCAAATAAATTTTTAGAAAAATTTAGACTTAAAATGCCATTATTAAACTTTATATCATTTAATACCACATCTTGATTAATGATTGATTTAAATCCACTAGGGATTTTATTTTCTCCTGGTCCATCTTGAATTAATATGTCGACAATTTCTTTGGCTTTATTTTCAATTTTATCTTCTAATAAACCAACTGGCGCTAATGATAAAAGTTCATAGCTATCTAATAAATAAACGCTACTTACACTAACATTATTATCGGCATATGATAATTCTTGCTTGAATTTAACTGGTTCATTACTCGTTATATATATCACTAAAAGTATAAATATTGCTGTAAGCGAAATTAAAAATTTTTTTCTCAATATATTTTTTAACATTGTTTCACCTCGATTAATTATATGTAAAAAATTTAAAAATAGTATTAGTTATTACTAATACTATTTAATTTATAACGACAATTCATCCATTTTTAAAAGTTCGACTACTGCTACAGCACGACTTTTAACATCTAATTTTTGCATAACATTAGATATATGATTTCTAACAGTTTTTTCGCTTATTTTTAATTTCTTAGCAATATCTGTTGTTGTATTATTTATAATAAGCAAATTAAAAACTTCTCTTTCACGTTTAGTTAAAATACTCTTTTTCACTATTTCCTCACTTCCTAGGGTGGTTTTATATCTCAATCATATTTTATGCGGTAAGGTTCTTTTAGTGAAATAATTAGCCTATTCAAACTTAACAGTTATGTATTTTGTTTCTTTAAAGTTCTTCTGAACTAATTTCATTACTTTATTTGCTATACTAATATCATACTTTTTTGATGATATTACAACCATTATTGTATCATCTTTAATTTTAACAAACGCCTTATATTTAAGTTCATCTTTAATTTGTTTTTCAATATTGGCTTCCAAATTTTTATTATTTTCGATGTCTTTTATTTTATCATAAACACTATTTTTTTCATCAATAGTTGTTTTGGCATCAACTAATTTCATTTTTAACAAATCTAACTCCTTAGTAGTAGTAGTTTCATCTTCTAAATGATATACTGCAATAATGTCTGTTTCTTCAACAACCACATCTTCTTTTTTATTTTCTTCCTTTTTATCAACATTACCATAAACATCTAATAAAACTTCTGATGGCATTGTTACATAATATACACTTAATGCTAAAATCAAACTAAAAAGAGTCAAAAACCAAATATTTTTTTTGTTAATCACATTATCACCTAATAAATATTATTTGAATAAGATTTTTTTAGAACAAAAAAAGAAAGAATATTATCTTTCTTCTAATGTCAAACGTTTACAAAGCTTATTATATTCTGTGGTAAAACTATAATTTCGTTGTTGCAATTTTGTAAATTCTTGGGCAGAATTTGCAACTTGTTTATATTTCTTTATATAATCTTCAACTGGGATTTTCAAAATTAAAAGATCTATAATCATTCTTTGAATGACTAAAGATGGATAAAGTCTTGCTGGATTTGTTGCTTGAGTATATGCATTAAGTCCTAGCCCTTTATGACCTGTATTTATACTAGAAAATTCCGATACTTTGTACAAACATTGAACTGTTTTTAACATATTATATAATTCTTTATCTTGTGAATATTTTCTTAATTCTGTCTCTATTCCTACAGAATTAGTTACACCATTAATACGATATATAAATGGCAATTTCAATTTATCAAAAAGCGAAGCTATATAATTATTTAAATAAACTGCAAAAGTTGATATTATTTTATTCCCTGGTTCGTCTAAATACTTTTCAGGTGTTTCCTCAAAAACTCCACCTAAATCTCTAATTATCTCTTTTAAATGGTGATATCTAGTCATTGTTCCTAATTTATCACCCATTACCTCTGATATATCAATGGCATCCTTTAAAAATGTATATAACTCACCATCATTTTTTAAAATGTCTCCTGACTCAGAATATGTTAAGTTATTAGATACATTTATTAAAGCTGGTCCTATTTCACAGCCAATTAAATCAAAATTTGGAGCAAATGTAAAAGTATAAGCAATTACTCTTCTTAATCCTTTGTTCAGAGAAAAACTATATACCAAAGGTTCAGGTATCATTGGTATCCAAGTGTTCTTAACATAGATTGTCGAAAAATGATTATACGCATAGCGATCCAATTCACTCCCAGCTTTAATTGAAGAACAATCTATAATGTATAATCCTAATTCATATGTTCCGTCTTTTTTCTTTTCAATTGAAAATGCATCATCCCTAATAAGAGTATCAGCTCTATCAATTGTTATCACTTTTCTATTGGTTAAATCTTGAGGATAAATTTCATATGATAACTTTGTACTATCTATTTCCGAGTTTTTTAGATTAAAACGTGCTTTTAATGCTTCTAATTTTTGAACATAATCTAATTCTTTTCTAATATCTAAAGAAGTTATAACTTCTTTAACGAAAATCAAATCACTTATTTCTAATAAACTGATATACTTGTCACATAGTAAAGCAATTTCATTTTTTTCATTTTTACTTATCATATAATTAGTATTTGTGATAAAAATAGTTATAACTTTTGATAAAAATTCTCTTTCGTTAGGATGCTCAAAAAAATTTTTAAGCATCTTAATAACTAGAGTTTTATTATTTAATTTGAAATTACAAATATTTGGATATAAAGAGATTAATATTTTTAAATGCCCATAGTCTTTATATTTAAAAACGAAGTCTAAAACAATTCTTTTTAACTTTTTATCATCAATCTTAGGCACATTGATTTTATCTTCGTCATTAACTTTATTAAAGTGTATTTCAATTAAAAATAAGCTTATTTGTTCATCAAAATCATTTAAAGCATTATAAATAACACTATTATTTTGTAATGATGATTTCTTCAAATTAATTTTTTCTTTCAATTCTTTTATTAAATGTTCTAAAATTTTTCTCTCATTTTCATTTTCTGGTTTTAAATAATTTAAAAATCTAATATTTTCCAAAAGTTCATTAGGGTCATTACTATAATCAATTTCTTCAACAATGTTAATTAAATATTGCATTAAAAAACGAATTAATGATAAATTTTTCTTAATTCTTATTTCTTCTTTAAGAGTTTTTAAATTTGTAACTTTTGATTTCCTAATAATATTATCTATGCTTATTTTGTCTCTTTTCATAATTTAATTATACTAAAAATTTAAAAAAAATTAAATAAAAAGAATTAATTGATTATTTCAAGCTACTCACTAATATATTTTGGGAATTTTTTATATTCTTATTTTTCAACAAAATATAATATTTCTGTTATTTATATATAAAATATCCAAGCAGTAGCAATTTAGATCACAAATATCTCTTTTAAACCAATGAAAAAAGTAGCAAAAGCTACTTTATTTAATCTCCATAAAAATATACACTATCAGCTAATGACCTCCCATAACTGCCTTCACTATATTTAATCAGATTTAACCCAGAATTACTTGGAAGCTTATACCCTAGTGTAACACTCCCTCCACCATCAATATTAAGTGCATTAGTGCATCCTAATGCATTAAATGTGCCTTGTAACTCTTTAATTGTCATACCACTTTTTGCGGTTAATATTATAAAATTATTACTATCCATTTGACAAATAGCTGTACGAAGAGCAGAATTGCTTGGCCAAAGAGAATAATTAGTATTTATATTCCCATTTTCAATTAAGACTGGTCCAAAATAACCATTATTTTTAATTCCAGCACTTAGCATGTTAGATGCAGCTACACGACCACCATAAAACTTTAATGTATTACTTTGACCAACACCCCAGTTAACATAGTAACCATTTGGAATATATGAACTAGCAGTTGCTGTTCTCTTTATTTCCCCATCAATTATTACTGATGGAGAAATTATGGTGCCTTCCCAACTTGGATTTCTTTGAACACAATCACTATGAAACCTATTATTACAAATGTCACTTCCATTGACTGCAATAATTGCTTTTTTACTTAATCCAAATTTTGATATTTCATCTGCAATAATATCTTTAACTGGTTTTTCAGCCCCTATTGGATTAGGATGCCCAAATTTAAATTGTTTATTTGCATTTGAAACCCAAATATATGAAAGTATATATTTGCTTGCCACCTCATCAACATAGTATTTAATTGTTGAACCTTCATATTTTTTTGAAATATTGGAAGACATCCCGACTTTTATTATACATGTTGCTGTTTTCTTTCCATCATTTGTTGTTACAGTAACAATTGCAATTCCTGCTTTTAATCCTTTTACATTACCACTACTATCAACTGACGCCACACTTGCATTACTACTTGCCCATGTTACACTCTTATTTGTT
>CACXGO010000036.1 GCA_902767245.1 uncultured Erysipelotrichaceae bacterium | reverse complement strand
TGCCATTAACATAATTGGCCATATAATTGTATGAAATCTAACTATTTCTTTACCAACTATATGTAAATCAGCTGGCCAGAATTTTTTAAAATTTGAATCATCATTTGATAAATATCCTAAAGCTGAAATATAGTTACTTAAAGCATCAATCCAAACATAAACAACATGTTTTTCATCAAAAGTTACTGGAACACCCCAATTGAAAGATGTTCTTGAAACACACAAATCTTCTAGACCAGGCTTAATAAAATTATTAATCATTTCATTTTTTCGCGAAGCTGGTTCAATAAATTCTGGATGACTTTCTAAATATTCTTCTAATCTTTTTTGATATTTTGATAATTTGAAAAAATAAGCCTCCTCTGTTACTTCATTAACATCGCGTCCACAATCAGGGCACTTACCATCAACAAGCTGACTTTCTGTCCAGAAAGATTCACAAGGTGTACAATATTTACCTTTGTATTCTCCTTTATAAATATCTCCTTGATCATATAGCTTTTTGAATATTTTCTGCACAACCTCTATATGTTCTTGATCCGTTGTACGAATGAATTTATCATAAGTAATGCCTAATGCTTCCCATAACTCTTTTGTATTTGCAACTATTTCATCAACATATTTTTGCGGCGTAACACCTTTTTCTTCAGCTTTCTTTTGAATTTTAATTCCGTGTTCATCTGTACCAGTTAAAAAAAACACATCATATCCTTTAGAACGTTTATAACGAGCAATTGCATCCGCTATAACAGTTGTATAACAATGCCCAATATGGAATGTTCCTGATGGATAGTAAATTGGCGTTGTAATATAATATTTTTTTTCCATAAAAATCCTCCTTTTTATTAAAAAAAGCAAGTCATCCAAAAGGACGATTTGCTCGTGGTACCACCTTAATTTATAGTATTCCTACTATCTCAAATCATTAACGCAGATTCACGAATTAATCTAAATATCGATTAATTAGCTCTAGAATCATTCGGGATAATGATGTCTTTACTTGCTTTCACCTATACCAAGCTCTCTATTAAAAGCATCAATTATCTTTCTTTCCTTCATCGCTTTTTAACAAGGTTATTATATCTTATGTTTTTTTAAAAAGCAAGTTAATTTTTTTTAAATAGTTATGTAATTATTTTAGATATATGTTTCTAAATATAATTTTATGATCGAATCTAAAACTATTTCTTTTTTATTGAAATTATCTATATCTTTCAAAAAGATTACTATTGAACCATATAAAAAACTATTTTTTAATATTGGATAAACCAAAAAATTATTACTCAAATTATATTTTTCACCAATTTGTAAACTATTAATTATCTGTTTTTTACGTTTATTTACAATTTCAAAAAATTGGCTTGACAATTTAATATCTAATAAATCCTTATTAGTAGCTGCTATTATTTTAGTCAAATTTGTAATAACAACCTCAGTATTTAAAACTTCTTTTATTAGATTTAATAATACTTCATTACTTTTAGTTTCTATCACATCTATTTTAGATAACACTATTTTAGTGTCTATTACACTTATACCAAGTAAAGTATCTTCATTTATATTAAGATTCTTCCTAATCATAGAAGGAATCACTATTCTACCCAAAGAATCAACTGTTTTTATATTTAAATCCATAAGCACACCTCATTTTTAGTTTGAACAAAAAAAGGAAGTTTATACTTCCTAAACTATTATATTTATGGTCATACCAATTTTAATTGTACCATCATTATCAAACTCGATTGTCGCCGTAAATCTATCATTACTAGCAGTATTACTAATATCTGTTATAATTCCTTCAATCTCTTTATCGTTTAAAGCTGGAACTCTCACTTTCACTATCTTACCAACATAAAAAGATATGCTACTGAATATCATAATCACTATTATAAAATAAGCATATCTTTTAAAATTTTTGGGATTTTTTTAGTCTTGATTTTCATTTACTTTTTCCTCTTGGTTACTACTCTCATCTTTCTTTTCTCTATCGCCTTTTTTAGATCTATCGCCACGACTTGGTATTTTGTCTGGATCAAATCCTTCTCCATCTTTGTCAAATTGACCAAACTTGTCAAAATTAGGCATCTTTCTTGAATTTCCAGGTTTAATAAGCATGAATATTCCTGCCGTTACGATAGCTCCTACTAATATTCCAATAATAAACATTTTAATTTCTTTTTTCATAATTTTCCTCCTTTAAATCTTATTCAAGTATTTTTTATTATGTCATAATAAACTTTTTTATATATAGTATGATTCTTTCCTCCTCCACAGAATTTATAATAAATTAATTATATGGAAGAAAAATATGTTAATTATGTAAAATTATGGGATTAAATAAGGTTTTAAAAGCGAATATTGTATATTTTGTCAAAATATTACTATTTGATTATGTTTTTCAATATATAAAAATAATAGATTTCTTACATTTTATTCATTCTTAATTACTTTTTACACTTTAAAAACATTATTTTACACATAAAAAAGGAAGTTATTTTTTAAAACTTCCTTCAATTACTTCAAGTAAATCAATTAAATAATAAACAAAATGTCTTTCTAAACGAACTGTATCTAAAGTGATATATAGTTTACCGTGACGTTCACTAAAGCGGTACATATTACCGAGTTTATTAACATCCATGAATAACTTTTTGCCATCAATGGATGCATACATCTCTTTAGGTAACCCAACAATAACAGAGTTCTTCGTCTGAGTAACATCATTAATTTTAAGTTTCCTTGCATATTTTTCAAACCATTCTTCATACATGTAAACGTCAAGGGTTTCATCACAAGTACCAAAACGATCTTCAATTTCTTCTTTTACATCCAAGAGTTTATCTAATGAATCAATAGTATTAATCTTCTTATGAATTTCAATCTTAAGCTCTTCATCAGCAACAATCTTATCATCAATAGCCGTTGAAACATCAAGTAATGGT
>CACXGO010000035.1 GCA_902767245.1 uncultured Erysipelotrichaceae bacterium | reverse complement strand
CAACTTTTACATCGCGACTTATTTTTCCATCTTTATAATCAACTGCTCGATATCCTGGTTCTACATATTTTTCACCTTTATTAATGATCATTTCTTTATCACCTAATAAAGTAATTACTGGCATATTAGGATTCATTATTCCACTTATTGTACTATCTTTATCATTTTTTGATACTATTACAATTCTTTTTAATGAATCTTTTAATTCGCTTTTTACATATACAAAATATGTTATTGTATATACTCCTGGTTCTGTTCCAACTCCACCATTTATTTTTACTTCTGCTTCTTTTTTTAAGACATAAAGGGGATCATTAAAAACTTCACCTTTATTTAAAATAATTACTTCTGCACCATTTAATTCAATATATTTACTACTATTTTTTATTATTTTGCTTTCATAATTATCACATTTTAAATATACAGTTACTTTCAAATTACCATTATCATTCTTGACAATTGCTCCACTTGATTTTTTACACAATTCAGTTCCTTCAATTTCACCAAGCTCTGATAATTCGATATATTTTTCGCCTACTACATTAATACTATTTTTATTAATATACGAAAGTGTTGCTTCTTCTACTTTCTTTTCTAATCCATTATAACTAGTTTTGCAACTTTTCATGATTAAAAGCACTATAATTAAAAGTATCATTATTAAAATATATTTTATATATTTTTTTATTCCTTCAAATTTATCTTGGAAATCAAAGCTCATTTTTTCACTACTTTCTAACTATTTTATTGTGCTTCCAGTTGAATTACCATTTGCGATATCAATAATATCTAACAAGTTATCCATTTTGCTTACAATGATTGAAACATTTGCCTCTTTACATATTTCAAATGCTTCTAAATCCATTATTCCTAATTGCATTTCAATTGCTTCATTAAATGTCAAACAATCAATTTTTTTGGCATTTGGATTGGTAAATGGATCACTATCATATATTCCTTCTGTTTTTGACATTTTAATCAGCAAATCTGCCTCAATATCTTTGGCAGCAGCTGCCGCCCCTGAATCAGTTGAATGTTGTGGTTTCCCAATACCACCACCAACAATAATAATATTTTCATCTATTGCTTTTTTCAAAGCATCAGCTTCATAGCTATTAGCACAAGGAACAGAATATCTTAAAAATACCTTAACAGGGCATCCTATTTGCTTTAAAGCATCACCTAGTACTAAAGCATTCATTTCAGTACCAAGCATTCCTACATAATCACTGGTATCACTATCCATATATTGATTAGTTCTACCACGCCAAAAATTACCTCCACCAATTACCAATAATAATCTTAAACCACTTTCGTAAATTTTTTTTAGATCTGCAGCAATATCTAATGCCTTATCAAAATTAATTCCAACATCACCATTTGCTAAAGATTCACCACTTAATTTTATTACTATTTTTTTTACATTTTTCAAAGCTATCGCCTCACATATTTTCTTATTAATCATACCATATTTTTTAAGTTTTAACAATGTAAAAACTATCATTTATATAAATTGCATATAGAACCTGACTCAATTTAATTTTGTTTTCATTTAAATATTTATAAATAAAATTAATTGATTTTCTTGACTTTAATAATGAATCATAATCAATTTTACCATTATATATTAAGATATACGGTTTATTGAATGTAATTTTTAAATTACCAAATATATAATAAGCCTTTTCAATCTTTGAAATGTCATCAATTTTTTGTTTTAATAAATCGCGCATTAATGATTCCAAATTATGATTTTCATTTAGATTTTTAAATATAATATTTCCATTTTCAATTAAACAATTATTTTTTCGATTTTCATACAAAACAAAAATTAAAATTAACAATAAAAATATATATATCACTATTTCACCCTAATTAATTATGTTATATTTCATATTTTTTTATTCAAAGAATATATTTAATTAGAGGTGAACTATGAAGAAATTTAAAGACTTTAATTTTTTATATTTGAGTTTAGGAATTTTAATACTTTCTACTATTTTTATTTCTTTATTTAATTTTATTAATCTTTTTTCTGATAAATTATCAAATGCATTAATCTATATTATTTTTTTTATTTTACTAATTTTAAACAATTACAAAATTGCTTTAAAAAGTAAAGATAAAGGTATTATAAGTGGTATAAAAATAGCTACAATTGTCACTATAATAATAATTATATTTAGATTAATTTTGGGCTTTAAGTTTTCATTATCAACAATTATTTATCTTGTACTAATATACATATTTTCATGTATTCCTGCAATATATGGAGCCAATAAAAAGAGTTCTAGTTCTTAGAACTCTTATATTTTTTTATAAATTCCTCTTTATATTCTAGCAATTTATCATTTTTAATTGCTTCTCTTAAATCTTCAGTTAATTTGACTAAGAAACGAATATTGTGAATAGAAAGAAGCCTTCCACCATTTGTCTCATTACATTTGATTAAATGATTAATATATGCTTTAGTAAAATGAGTACAAGTATAACAATCACATCCAACTTCTACTGGTGTGAAATCTTCTTTATACTTTGCATTTTTTAAATTGATTTTACCAGTTCTAGTAAATGCATTACCATGCCTTGCAAGGCGAGTTGGGTGAACACAATCAAACATATCAATACCACGAATAACACCTTCAATTATGTCAATAGGATCTCCTACACCCATTAAATATCTTGGTTTATCTTGTGGCAAATAATTAGTTGCATAGGTAATCATTTTATACATTGTGTCTTTAGTTTCACCAACACTTGTACCACCAATTGAATAACCATCAAAATCCATTTTTACTGTTTCTAAAGCACTAAACTTTCTTAAATCTTCAAATTCACCACCTTGAACAATTCCAAATAATGATTGATTTTCATTTTGATGAACTTTTTTACCTCTTTCATGCCATCTAAGTGTTCTTTCAACACTATTTTTCATATATTCATATGATACTGGGTAAGGAGGACACTCATCAAAATTCATTGCAATATCACTATCAAGTTTATTTTGAACCTCAATTGAAATTTCAGGTGTTAAAAATAGTTCAGCACCATCAATATGACTTTTAAACCTAACTCCTTCTTCTGTTATGTCTTTTGGTTTTGCAAGTGAAAAAACTTGAAAACCACCACAATCAGTTAAGATAGGTCCATCATAATTCATAAATTTATGCAACCCTCCGGCTTTTTTTATTGTGTCTGCGCCTGGGCGAAGCCATAAGTGATATGTGTTTGCTAAAATTACACCACAATGATCAGCTTTCAATTCTTCTGGCATCAATGTTTTCACATTAGCAAGTGTTCCAACAGGCATAAACATTGGAGTTTCAAAATCACCGTGATTTGTTTTTAAAATTCCATATCTACCTTTAGTATTTTTTTCGCTTTTTTTTAATTCATATTTAATTTTCATCAAAATCACCTAAAAAGATTATAACATAAAATTTTAAAAAAACTGCTTTAAGCAGTTAATTGTTTAATAAATTCAATTAATTTGACCCCATTTGAGCCTTTAACATAAATAACTTTATTACGAAATTTATCTTTATTATCATGATAATAATTAATTAATTCATAAACATCTTCAAAATATAATGCATTTTTAGCTTTTATTTTATTACCAACAAAAATATATTCATAATTATTATTTAAGTTAATTGATATTTTTTTATATATTTCTTTTTCTTTCCCTCCAAGTTCTAAGATAGAACCAATAATGCATATTTTATCCAAAGAATAGTTATTTAATGTTTCAAGCCCTGCCATTAAAGATTCAAAATTTGAATTATATGAATCATTTAAAATTATTTTATCCTTCATTTTTATTATCTCTAAACGATTTTCAATAGACTTAAAAGAGGAAAGCGCTTTTACTATTTTTTCTGGTTTTACTTCAAGAAAAAGTGCAACATAAATTGCTAGAGCTACATTTGTAAGTTGTATAGTTGATGGTATATTAAATTTTACTGAATAAGTTTTATCAATTTTTAAATCAAAAATCAAATAATCAGAAAAAGATTTAATGTTTTTTATTTCAAATAAGTCATTTTTTAAATATATCTTAATTGCGTCCTTATTATTTTTTAAATAAGTATCGTTTCCATTTACAAATAAATTTTTACTTGACATTCCATCTAATATTTCCATTTTTGATTCATATATTTTTTTTTGGCTACCAAAGTTTCCAATATGCGCTGTTCCAATATTAGTAATAATTGCTATATCTGGTTTAACAAGTTTAGAAAGCTCACTTATTTCACCAGGATGATTCATACCAAGTTCTAAAACAGCTATTTTACTATCATCTAAAGCCAGTAAATTTAAAGGGACACCAATTGTATTATTTGTATTCTTATAGGTTTTATAAACACTATATTTTTGCTTTAAAATATGACTTAAAAGCTCTTTGGTGGTTGTCTTACCATTTGATCCAGTTATAGCTATAATTTTTCCTTTATATTTCAAACGTTTATAAGCTGCTATTTTTTTTAAAGCTTCTTTAGTATCTTTTACTTTTAAAACTGGAATTTTTTCATTTTGATAATCATTTGAAACGATTATTGCTTTACATATTTTTATATCTTTTAAATAATTATGACCACTATTTATTGCTATAAAAACATCACTTTTTTTTAAATTTTTAGTATTTGTTTCGAATCTTGAGACTTTAACATTGCGATACCTTGCCAAGTACTCAGCATTAATCAATTTTGCAAGTTCCTGTATATTCATGCTTATTCACCATTTAATTATATTTAAAAAGTTTAAAAAAAATACATTTTTACATGTATTTTTGCATTGATTTCATCATTTGATTAACCTGTTTTTGACTAGGTGTACGCCCCATTTGTTGCATCATCGCCTTAATCATTTGTTCATTTACTGGTGGGTTATCTTTAATATATTTTTTCATAACTTTACGAGCTACAAAAAAACCAATTACAGCACCAACAATTAAACCTAATAAAACATATAATAAATCTATCCAAAATTGTTGCATATATAATTCCTCCTTTTTTAATTTTACTATTAAAATTAATATTATTCAAGCTTTAGATTGTTATTTTTAGATTTAAATGAATAAAAGTATTTAGAATAAAATAATCTTTATTAATAAAATCACAAACAAAGATATTTTTTTCAATTTCATTTAAATATTTAAAAATTTCTGGTGCATTTTTGCTTGTTTCAATAATAATACATGCTTTATTTATTTCAATAAATGTATTTTCTAATTCGGATATAATAAGATTATTATTTTTTAAAATATACTTTTTCTTTAAAGTATTGATAATCTTGTCTTTTGAAAAAGGAAGACATAAATCATTAAATATATCAATTCCATATTTAAACTTATTAGAATTTAAATAATATAATTCTTCTAATATTAAATAAAGTTTTTTAGAATTATTATTCATATTTTCCTTTTTTATTTTAAATAAATAATATTTACGCATATTTATCACCATTAAAATTATAGTATTTAATGATGTCAATATTTGTAAAAAAAAAGACTATTTAAATAGCCTTAAAATTCGTTCTTTAATATCAGTATACATATATGAAACATATGATAGTACTTCATCACGAGTTCCACTAGTGCCATAATTGTCAAGTGTAATCAAATATTTGCTATTGTATACAAAACGATGCCATCCATAACTTGAACCAGCTTCAATTACTACCCTTTTGACACCAAATGGTAATATTTTTTCTTGATATTCTTCTGATTCTTTAATAAATTCTTCCATAATTGGCATACTAACTACTCTTAAATCAAGCCCTTCTGATTTATATAGCTCTTCTGCAATATGTAAAGCTGTATGAACTTCACTTCCAGTTGCTATTATTATACCATGTAAAATATCATGTTCTTTTCTAATAATATATGCACCTTTTTCAGTTTCTTCAATACTAGATGTTTGTATTATTGGAAGCTCACTTTTAGAAATAATTAAAGCTGCTGGGCTCTTATAGCTATGAATTATTGTGTTCCAACAACCAATCAATTCTTTTGCATCTGCTGGTCTATATACTATCAAATTTGGTGTTGCTCTAAGCATTGCTAATTGTTCGATTGGTTGATGAGTTGGACCATCTTGTCCAATATTAACCGAATCATGAGTAAAAATATATGTTACTGGTAAATGCATCATTGCAGACATACGCATTGCTGGTTTTATATAATCTGAGAACACTAAGAATGTGGAACCAAACGGTCTAAAGCCGGTTAAAGCAAGGCCATTTAGCATTGCTCCCATAGCATGCTCACGGACTCCAAAATTAATATTACGCCCTTCAAAATCTTGATAATTAACATCTTTAGAATCGTCAATATGAGCCCTTGTTGAAGTTGCTAAATCTGCCGAACCTCCAACAAAATTAAATAAATTGTTAGCAATATATTGCATTACTTTGTGATTAGTATCACGCAATGATTGTTTTTCATTATTACCAATATAATTTAAAGCATCTTCTGCTAACCTAAAACTAATATTTTCATCGGAAATTGATTGTAAATCATTAATATTAAAATCTGTTCTTGATTCTATATACTCTTTATAGTCTTTAGACCATATTTCATATTTTTTATCACTACGCGTTCTAATCATTTCTTTAAAATTATTCATTCCAAGTTCTGAAACATAAAATGAATCATGTGGTACATTTAATTTGTCTTTGATAGCTTTAATTTCATCAACATTAAAGACATATCCATGCACTTTATTATCGCCTGCCAAATCAGTGTCTTGGCCAATTGTAGTTACTACTTGAATAAAACCTGGTCGAGGAGAATTTTGACATTTTTTAATAGCAGCATCAATTTCAGAAACACTATTACCATTTTTTACAAACTCCACATGCCATCCCATTGCTCGAAAACGTTCTGAAACATTTTCGGTAAAAGTAATTTTTTTATTTCCATCTAAAGTTACATTATTAGAGTCATATAAAACAATTAGGTTGTTTAAGCCATGATTGGCTGCAAATGAAGCTGCTTCATACGAAACTCCCTCCATCATATCACCATCACCAACAAGAGCATATATACGGTAGTTAAATAAACTATGAGGTTTGTCTTCACCCAATTTAAATCTTGCTTCAAGCATTTTTTCTGCCAATGCTAATCCTACAGCTGTTGCCATTCCTTGCCCAAGTGGCCCCGTTGTAACATCTACACCTGGAGTCACACCTACTTCTGGATGACCTGGCGTTTTATATCCAAAACGACGAAAATTCATCAAATCATCTTTAGTAATATTTTCACCAGCCATATATAACGTAGCATATAGTAATGCTGATCCATGACCTGCTGACATAACAAAACGATCACGATTTAACCAATTAGTATCTTTAGGATTTATGTTCATATGTCGTGAATAAACAGTGTAGATTAGTGGTGCGGCACTCATAACAATACCAGAATGTCCACTTTCTGCTCTATTAATCATTTCTAAAGATAAAGTTTTTAAGTTATTTATAATTTGTTGATCCATAATCTACAACCCCTATTTTACTAATATTAGTATAACATTTAAATTATAAAAAGTAAACAAAAAAACTATAGTTAAACTATAGCAATTATTTGACATTTATGTTTATTTCAGAATTAAATGATTCTTTATTTCTTGCCTCAACATTAGTTTGTAATGAAACAACACAATAAAGCGAAAGCCAAAAAATAATTGCTGCTCCTATTAAATATTTGTTTTCTAATAACTTTTTCATATTTCCACTCTCCTTCTTACAATTATATTCTAACACGAACATTTATTCGTGTCAATATTAATTGCAAACAAATGTTTGACATTTTACATCTTTAGTGATACAATTTAGATAGTAATGGAGGTATATATGAATAGTTTAACCAAAAGACAAAATGAAGTTTTAAATTATATCAAGTCTTACATTGTATCACATGGCTATCCGCCAACAGTTCGTGAAATAGGGAGTGCATTAGATATTTCATCACCAGCAACAGTTCATGCGCATTTGAGCCATTTAGTAGAAAAAGGTTTTATAAAAAAAGATGATTCTAAAAATCGTGCAATTGAGTTATTAGTTGAAAATGAATATGTAGACAAAAGTGATGATATTGTTGAAGTACCGTTGCTGGGCAAAATAACTGCCGGGAATCCAATTGAAGCAATACAAAATCCAAACGAATATTTTTCTTTGCCAGCTTATCTAATTCCAAACAATAAAGAAGTTTTTACTTTGAGGGTATCTGGTGATAGTATGATTAATGCAGGAATCTTTGATGGTGATATTGTTATTGTTGAAAGAAGAAATGTTGCCAATAATGGCGAAATAGTTGTTGCAATGACTGATGAAAATGAAGTTACACTTAAAACTTTTTATAAAGAAAATGGTTACATTCGTTTACAACCTGAAAATGATAATATGGATCCATTTATATTCACAAACATTACAATTTTAGGTAAAGCTATTGGCTTATACCGCAAGTTATAAAAAAATCTATTATAAACTAGTCAAAAAATAGACTAGTTTTTTATTGCCTATTTTTTTACATTCATTTATAATAGATTTTTATATGTTATTACTTATATAATGATATTTATCAATAATAAAATCAATAATATAATAATATTGTTCCTTTAACTTATGAATAATTATATCATTAGCTTCAATAGTCAAAACATTAGAATCAGAATTAAAAACACATTTTAAATTATATCTTTTATATTTTTTTAATAAATATTTATAATCATTTTTATTTTCAAAAAAATATAAATATTCTTTCTTGTTATTCGCAAACTTTCACGAATAAAAGATGGAATGTAGTCTTTAATCGCATTATATTCACAAGTAATATAATCAACTCCATCTTTAAAGTATTTATGAAGCTCTTCTAAACCAATATTATTTGCAACATCTATTGTAGTAACTTCTGCTTTAGAACCTTTATTATTACAATTTAAATAAAAAGTAGGAGCTATATTGCTATTTTTATCAAGTATATCAACTATCTTGCCATCTAAAGCTCCAATCATTAAAAGACTACCATTTAAATCTTCTAATTCTTTTTTTATTTCAAGCATTATTTACACCTCTAGTAATTTATTTATTGCATAACTAGCAGCAAGCAAGCCTGCTACTCCAGGAACAAAAGCAATAGATGCAATTGTTTCTTTAGTTTCTATCGGTTTTTCATCGCTAAAAACAACGGGTATTTTTCCGCCTATTTTTTCATTTTTAATATATATTCTAAGCTCTTTTGCTATTTTATCATAAGATGTTTTGGATAAGTCAGTTATTCTAACTTTAGTAGCATCTTTCTTATTTCCCATACCTGTTACTGAAATAAATTTTGTTTTAGTTTTTAAACATTCTTTTATTAAAGCTTTTTTAGTTTTTAAATAGTCAATTGCATCAATTATAAAATCTGGCTTAAAATCAAATAATATATTAATATTATCTGGCGTTATAAATTCTTTTATTTTTGTCACTTTTATACTAGAATTGATAGATTTAATTCGCGTTTCTAAAACATCAACTTTTAGTAAACCAATATTGCTTTGGTTTGTCATCAATTGACGATTTAAATTGCTTATATCAATCGTATCAGCATCAACAATAATAATATGTCCTATACCAGATCTAACTATTGCTTCAACTGCATAACTTCCAACCCCGCCACAACCTAAAACAACTACTGTTTTGCTATTTAATTTTAATAACTTCTCATGTCCTATTAAAAGCTCTAGTCTTTCAAACACTATCTCACCTTTTCGCCTTCAATTATCTCATTCATTTTTTCGTGCCTTTTTTGTTGACTCGTTTCCATTTGACTTATAGCAGTAACAATTTCACTAATAATGTTTTTATCATCTTTATACTTTCTTGCAAGAGTTTTTAATCTCTTTAAAGCTTTTTTTTCATCTTTTAATTCTTTTTCAGCATATTTTAATGCCGCATATGAATTTGCAACATGTATATTTTGATCTGTTATTAATGGAAATATTTTTATAAGAGCAAAATTACATAAACGATCAAATCTATTTGTTATACATACTTTTCTTAAAACTGATTTATTTTTCATCAAAACCACCCTCTAAATAAGTATATCATTTTTTTAGAATTTTTCAAAGAAAAAAAGAGTAAATCACTCTTTATTTTTAAGCTTTTCAATATTATTATCTATATCCTTTAATATATATGAACCAGATACAATAATGTCAGCATCTTTAACCCATTTTATGGTTTCATTATTGATACCACCATCAACTTCTAACTTAATGTTATTAGGAACTTTCTTTATTTTTTCCAATACTGCTGGCACAAATTCTTGACCACCATTACCTGCTTTAACACTCATAATTAAAATGGAATCAACAAGTTTCAAATATGGTTTTATAAAATCGATGCTTGTGTTTAAGTCAACTGCAATTCCTGCTTCTATATCAGAATCTTTTATATATTTTAATATTCCTTTTAAAGCTTTATTTATTTCAACATGAATTGTTATCCTATCAACATTTAAATTTTTTATTTGTTCAATATATTTAATTGGATCTTCAACCATCAAATGAACATCATTTTTTTTAGTCGATAATTTTAATAATTTTACAAGTTCAGGAATACATAAATATTTTTCTTTTACAAATTTGCCATCTGCAACATCAAAGTGAATATAATCTGCACTTGAATTATTTAATTTTTTTATTACTTCCATTCGCTCTTTAGCACTTTTGATGCTTAAAAACGAGACTGCTATTTCCATTATTTCACTTCCTGTCAATAAAATTTATGTAATTCTCATATCGCTCTTTTAAAATTTTATTAGTTGCTAGTTTTTCTTTTATATAACACCCATCTTCTTTTATGTGCATGCAATCACGATATTTACAGTGTTCAACCCCATTAAACATGTCACGCATATTATCACGAATCTCAATTGGTTTTAAAATACTCATATCAATTGAACTAAATCCAGGAGTATCTGCAACCAATCCATCATACAAACGAAATAATTCTGTATGTCTAGTAGTATGTTTACCACGACCTAGAGCAACTGATATTTCATTGGTTGATAATTTTAGATTAGAATCAAGCATATTAAGTAAACTACTTTTACCTGCTCCACTCTGACCTGTAAAAACAGTTATTTTACCATTAAAAATGTCTTTAAAGTCATTTTTATTTTGGTTGGTCAAAACCATATAACCAAGATTACTATAATAATTCATATACTCATCTATTTGCTTCTTTTCTTTTTCGTTTAATAAATCTAGTTTAGTAAAACATATAATTGGTTTTATATTGTTATATTCAATCATAACTAGTAATTTATCTAAAAGATTTGAAGAAAAGTCAGGACTTTTGACACTTGTTACTATTAGAGCTTGGTCAATATTACTTATAGATGGTCTTATTAAACTATTTTTTCGCTTTTCAATCTTTAAAATTACTTTTTTTTCAGAATCAAATTCAACTAAATCTCCAACTAAAGGTGTTTCCTTAATATTTCTAAAAACTCCTCTAGCTTTACATACATATTCTTTATCTTTAAAAACTGTATAATCATTACTTATTTGTTTAATTATGCGACCAATCATTATTCAGTTAAATCCTCATCTACTTCAGCTGGTGATACAGCAACTGTAATTATTAATGTATAAGGGCTTGTAACTCTTAAACCTGGTGCACGACTTTGGCCGATAACAGTACCTTCTGCAACTTCATCTGTTTCTTTAGTTGCTTTTTCAACTGTTACACCATATTTAGTGCAGAATTCAACCACTTTTTCATAAGTCCAGTGTTCTTTCACAAAATCTGGATAATCAGTTACAAGGTTAGGTAAAGTAATTATAATACTATCCCCTTCGTTAACGATTGTACCTGATTTTGGGTTTTGACCAATAATCGTATTTTCGTCAACTTTTTCATTACCTTCAACATTTATATCTTCTGTTTCTACATTTATTTTGATACCTGATTTTTCTAATTTTTCTTTAATTTCAAAATAATTTTTCCCTACATAATTTTCTAAAACTACGCCTTTAATTCCTGAAGATACTATAAGAGCAACTTTTTTGCCTTTTTTTACTGTGCGCCCGGCTACAGGATCACTTGTAATTACTTTGCCTTCATCAACAGTACTACTACTTTTATAAGTGAGCTCATTATTTACCTCTAAACCTAAATCTTCTAGAGTTTTTCTAGCTTTTGATACATCCATATTAGTAACATCTTTTACTACAACTTCTGCAACTTCAGTAAGTTTAGGATAAAGAACAATCGTTCCGGCAAGTCCTAAAAATAATAATACACAAATCGTACCAGTTACAGCAACAAGCCAGTTAAGAACTTTGCCATCTTTTTTCTTTTTCAATGTTAATGTACCTCCTAAATTATCAAAATCAACATTTTTTAATTGTTTCACTTTTTTTGGCTTATCAAATTCATGTTCAGGATACTTATAAACATATGGTTTATCTTTAGCGTGTGTTTCATCTAAACAAGCAATTATATCATTGTACATATCCATTACGCTATCATAACGATTCATTGGATTTTTGGCACATGCTTTCATTAAAATATTTTCAACACTTTGAGGAATAGTTGGATCTTTTTTTATTACCGATGGTAGATCTTCCTTTAATTGTTTCATTGCTATTTCTACCGCATTTTCACCTTTAAATGGAATTGAACCAGTTAAAAGTTCATACATAAGAATTCCTAATGAATAAATATCACTTTTAAATGTCGTTGCCTTACCACTTGCTTGTTCTGGTGGTAAATAATGAACTGAACCCATTACTGAATTTGTTTGTGTCATTTCAATACTATTTAATGCTGTTGCTATTCCAAAGTCAGTTATTTTTACTTTACCATTTTCCAAAATCATAACATTTTGTGGTTTAATATCACGATGAATAATCATACTTTTATGAGCACAAGCTATTCCTGAAGTCAACTGCTTCATTATATCTACAACTTCTGTTAAAGATAACTTTCCTCGTTTTTTAATCAAATTTTTTAATGTCATACCATTTATATATTCCATAACTATAAAGTATGATCCATTGTCTTCACCAACATCGTATACTTCAACTATGTTAGGATGATTTAAACTACTTGCAGATATTGCTTCACGTTGAAAACGACGTACAAATTTATCATCTTCAGCTAAATCGCCACGTAATATTTTAACCGCTACTTCACGATCAAGAATTTCATCAACAGCTAAATAAACATTAGCCATTCCTCCTTCACCAATCGTTTTGACTATTTTATAGCGATCATTTATTTTCTGCCCCTTTGTGATCAAACTAATCACCATCCTTTGACAAATATGCTATTGATATATTATCAGTTCCCCCACGATTATTACATTTTACAATCAATTTATTTAATTTTTCTTGAATAGTTAAATCTGATTCAAGAACTTTTAATATTTGCTCATTATCAAGCATATTAGTAAGACCATCACTGCATAATAAAATACCATCAATGTCTCTTTCAACATCAAAAACATCCATTTCAACTGTTGTAGTTGCTCCTAATGCTTTCATAAGTACATTCTTTTTCGGATGATCTTTTGCTTCTTCTTCAGTTAACTCTCCTGATTTTAAAAGTAAATTTACTAGTGTATGATCATTTGTTATTTTATGAATTTCATGATTTTTTAAAACAAACCCTGATGAATCACCTATGTTTCCAAATAATAAATAATCCTTTGAAAGCAACGCTGTTACAATGGTTGTTCCCATTCCAGTGCTTTCTGGATGATCTTGAGTATGTTCAATGATTAACTTATTAGCCTCACTAACAGTCTCTTGTAACCACTTGATAGCTTCTTCCTTAGTTCCCAGTTCTTTGTTTTTTAAAAATGTATCTGTCAAATGATTTATTACGATATTTGAAGCCACTTCGCCAGCACGATGTCCACCCATACCGTCAGCTACTGCAAGCATATATTCACCACAACTGTTTTCAACAATAGTGACACTATCCTCATTATGCTCACGTACATTTCCAGTATCTGTTATATAAAAGTATTTCATTATTCTTCCTCCTTATAATTGGCTCTTAGTTGACCACAAGCAGCCATAACTTTTGATCCAAATTCACGTCTTATTGTAACATTTATGTTATTTTTCTTTAAAATATCATAAAATTTTAAAATGTTTTCTTTTTTGCTTTTCTTAAATAAACTATCATTTGAAGTTGAATTATATGGTATTAGATTTACATATGCATTCATTCCCTTTAACAATTCTGCAAGTTCAATGGCACATATATCTGAATCATTGATTCCATCTAACATAATATATTCAAATGTAACTCTTCTTTTTGTTTTTTCAAGATAAGCTTTTATAGTTTTAATTAATTCCTCAATTTTATATGCTTTATTAATTGGCATTATTTTATTTCTTATTTCATTATTAGGTGCATGTAAACTTATGGCCAAATTAACTTGCTTATCAAAATTTGTAAATTCTTTAATCTTTGGGATAAGTCCACATGTTGAAATTGTTATATGTCTAGCTCCAATATCAATTCCTTTTGGATCATTAATAACATTAACAAAATCAATAACATTATCATAATTATCAAATGGTTCTCCAACTCCCATTAAAACAATATGAGAAATCCTTACCTTTTTTATTTCCTCAACCATAAGAATTTGTAAAACCATTTCTGAAACATTTAAATTCCTTACTTTTTTCAGACGACCGCTTTCACAAAAAAGGCATCCCATATTGCAACCTACTTCAGTTGAAATACACAAACTATATCCATAATCATGATGCATCAAAACCGCCTCTATTTTGTTGCCATCAAATAATTCAAATAAATATTTATCAACATCAATATCAGATAAACAAGTAAGTAGTTTAAGTTTTTCAAATTCAAAATTTTCTTTAAGCAGATTAATAGTATTTTTTGAAATATTATTCATTTCGTCAAAACTATTTACACGTTTTTTATAAAGCCATTCATAAACTTGCGTTGCTTTAAATTTCTTTTCACCATTTTTAAGAAAAAAGTCTTCAAGTTTATTTTTAGTCATATTATATATATTAAACATAGTTACACCTTCTTAAATTATATCAAAAAAAAGAAGAAAATAATATAGTTTTCTTCTTTTTTCGAACTTATTTACATAGTTTTAATATCAGTTAGAATATAGTCATAATCAACTGCATTATAAATGGTATCACAATATTCACATTTCCCAGATAAATTAGCATCAATACTAGCTCCACAACCTGGGCATTTTCTAACATCTTTATGGTTTTTAAAATTAACTTTTTTTGTAAAAACTAAATTGTGTCTTTTAACTTCTCTTGTTTGATCTTGCCCTTTAATAATTTTTCCATTTTCATCCATAACATAATCATATGCTTTTGACGTAAGTGAAACATATATTTTTATTAAAGAATCTGTAATTTCAACATCTAATATTTCAGTTTCTGCTACATTTAACATATCATACATTTGAGTTTGATTATTATTTTCTAATTCCTTTACATAACTATCATACTCATTAAATACATTTTCACTCAACATGTGTTTTACATTATCCATGCTTTTAGTCATAACCGATGTAAATAACATAATAAATGTATTATCAACTTTTGTTTTAAACATACTTTCCGAAAAACTCGGATCAACTTTTAAAAGTTCATCAAACATTAATTCCACCCCTGACCTTTGTTTTGTTTTTTAGTCATTACTAAATCATGATTTTTTGTAACCACTGTCGATCCACAATAAGGGCATTTACTTGATGCTTGATTTGCAAGTGGAGCATTACAGTTTGGACATTTACCAGCATTTGTTTCTTTGGTCATCGTAAATGTAAGCTCATAATGTACTAACATGGAATGCGCTTTAGTTCCTTTAACAACATTATTATTTTCATCGACTACATAATCTTTTTGAGCGACAACAAGTTCAATTGTTAAAGTAATTAATCCATCATTTTCTACAACATCAGTTATTACCATTTGACGATTCAAGAAATCTTCCATAATATTTTTTTGCTTTTTCAATTTTAGTGCATTTAATTGCATTTTATAAGTATTAAATAGTTCATCTGAAAGATATTTCCTTAGAGTATCAAAATCATAATTCATCCATGCGATTTGAACTTCTTTATATATTTTAAATGTTTCTTCCAAAATATTAACACGATCTAACTCATAATTTTCTAAAACATTATCAGGTACACTTGGTCTTGTAATTTGTAAAGATGAAGGAATCGCTCGTGAAGTATTACTATTATTGTTGTTTGAAGCAATTATTACAATAACAATAATTATTGCAAACATTACTAAGGCTCCAAACCAAGATCCGCCACCACTGCCACCACTTGAACTCCAAGAAGAACCAGAATCCCAAGATGAGCCAGAATCCCAAGATGAACCAGAATCCCAACCAGAGTCATATCCAGAATCCCAACCAGAATCTGCTTTTAAATTAACTGTTAATAATGAAAAACAAGTTAAGCCTGCTAAAACAATTAATAAAAATGGCCTTATTTTTTTCATATATTACCTCCTCAAATCTCTACTCTCGATTCTATTATAACATAAATAAAAGAATAATTAACCAATTATTCTTTATTTTTAGTTCCACAATTTGTACAAAATTTGCCTTCCATTTTAGTGCCACAGTTAGAGCAGAATTTTTGAGCTTTTTCTTCACTTTTATCACTAGCAAAAGCTGAATAAAATTTAGCTTCTGCCAATAATAAGTTAGGAATAATCATAATAGCTACAACAAATAATGCAATTATAAATACTATTGTAACTATTATAAATGGAATGAAACCTGTTAATAATGAAACAAAATTAAACTCTTGAATTGAATTAATTATTTGTGAAATATTTCCTATCGCATAAAAAATTGTTAAAAATAAAATAATAAGTGTATAAACAATAACAATCAAATAAATCGGCCATAAATAACTAAATTCTAAAGAAATACATTCTTGATAATATAGTTTTACTTTTTCAACTGCTTTATTATAAAAATCATTTAAAGACAAATCAGAATTATATATAAAAAGATATAATATTCCAACATATATAAATGAAAGTAATAAACCTGGAATATATAAAATATGATAACCTATTGATATTGCTAAATTACAAACTAAACCAATTACAAATAAATTAACAAAATATTTATAATCTTCAAAAAGCATACTGAATTTTACTTCTTTATTATTCATAATATTAGTAACAATTCTAAATAAACCAACATGAATTGGCGTTACAACTCCACTGATTACAGCTCCTATAATAAGGCCAATAAATCCGTTAAAAGTATTTTCAATAATTCCCGTAATCAATCCTTGAAATATTAAATATAAAATATAATATCCAAAAATTCGACCTTTTTTACCAGTAATATTTTCCTTAGCATATTTTCTTGCGTCACGATACTTAAACATAAATCCTCCTAATAATTTTTACATTTTCTACATTTTTGAGCTATTATAATAGCTCCCGCAGTTAGTCCTAATAAAGCAAGTGTTCCTAAAGCAATAAAAACGCCTTTATTCTTCATCCTTATCCCTCCAATCAAGAAACAAGTTTTCACTAATTGTTTTAACTTCTGTTTCTTTTTCTTTTCTTTTTTGATAATTGATATTTATATCTATTATATCACCTTCTAAAGCATTTGGAATTAAAATTCTTGGTACATTTATATGCTTTAAAGAAGGTAGCTCTAAAACAAGATATTCTCCTTCAATACGATCAACTATTACTTCCATAATCCACCTTCATTCTAATCATTTTTCCATTTGTTGTAACAACTATATTACCATTTAAATCTGTTCGATATATCTTAATATTTTTATTTTTTAATTTATTTAAAATCTTTTCTTTTGGATGCCCATAATCATTATTTTCGCCAACACTTATAATTGCAATTTTTGGATCTACAGCATTCAAAAAATTATAATTTGTTGAAGAAGTACTTCCATGATGCCCAACTTTTAAAACATCGGCTTTAAGATTAAATTTACTATTTAATAAATCCATTTCGCTATCATAAGAAGCATCTGACATAAATAAAAAACTTTTTTCTTTATATGTAAGTTTTAAAACTATTGAATAATTATTAATGTCTTCATATGTTTTACCACTAGGAGCAAGAATTTTTAGATTTAAATCATCAGTTAAAATAACATTTTTAGATGCAATTGCTATTTTGATTTTTTTATTTTTATTATCAATCTTTTTAAGCAAGTTTAAATAAAGTGTACTATTACTTGTTACTTCTGGCATATAAATTGACCCAACATCAAAATTATCAATGATACTTTCTAAACCACCTATATGATCGCTATGTGGATGAGTTGCAAATAAGTAATCTATTTTTTTATAACGTAATTTTTTAATATAATTAGTTACTTTTTCACCGTAAATATTTTCACCTGCGTCGATTAATACTGTTTTTAAATCTGGAAGTTCAATAAAAATAGAATCTCCTTGACCAACATCAATAAAATGCACTTTTAGGTTTTCGCTTATGTTTTCAGATACTTCAATGCTTTTATAATTTTCATAAATATAAGCTCCGATTAACTCTAAAAAGACTAAACCAATAAAAGTAATTATTGCATAAGTTATATTTTTTAACTTCATAAACTCAAAATACCAAACAATTGCTATTTTTTAATATCACCATATATATCATAACATAAAAACAAAAAAGCAGAAAAGAATTTCTGCTTTATGCTTCTAATTTTTCTTTTATTATATTTTTAAGTTCACGGTCAGTTATAACATTACCCGATGAAATAACTTGACCTTCTAAAATCAAAGTTGGTATAACTTTAATTCCATATTTTTCTTTTTCTTTTGAATTAACCTTTTCTATACTAATGGGTATTTCAAATTCTCTTTCTACTTTGTAGATGTTTTTTAGTATTTTCATACCATTACTGCAATCTGCACCTATTATTTTAAAATTAAACATTTTATCTTCCTTTCTTTTTATAATTCACATTTTTTATTTATATATTACCTCCTTTATGATTAAATTATAAAATAAGAATTTGTTATAATTATGGGATTTTTGTCGTAAATTAAAGATATTGATATTATTTGAGTTATATGTTATAAAATAAATGGTGAGTAATATGAAAAAAGCAACAATTATATTTCTACTTTTACTAATTGGTTGTACAAATAACCCAAATAAAATTGAAGATCTTCCTAAAAAAAATTCTTTAAAAAAGAATCTTACTTTTGAAGTTTTTGATGAAATACATATATCTGATTTATTTGAAAATCAAATTGAAAATAGAAATTTAATAGATACTAGCTCTTTGGGGCAACAAGAATTAGAATTTAATGGCGAAAAAATTACTTATAATATCGTTGATACCACAAAACCTGTAATTAACTTATCAAATCTAACTACTTATGTTGGTCAAAAAATCAATTTTTTAGACAGCATAATGTGTGGTGACAATTATGATCGTGAATTAAGATGTGAAATTGTTGGCGAATATGATTTTAATAAAGTTGGAACTTATTTACTTAAAGTTGTTGCAACCGACTCAAGTGGCAACACAGATGAAAAAGAGTTTAAATTAATAGTTACTGAAAAAAAGAGTTCCAGTGGATCAAATAACCCTACTTATTATTATTTCAAAGATTTAATTTCAAAATATAAAACTGAAAAAACAATGGTCGGAATAGATGTTTCAGTATGGCAAGGAAATATAGATTTCAAAAAAGTTAAAGATGCTGGTTGTGAATTTGTTATGATCAGAATTGGATTTGGTCCCAAAAACAATGAAATGATTTTTGACTCAAAATTTAAAGATAATTTAAAAAAAGCTAAAGATGCTGGTCTGAAAGTTGGTTTATATTTTTACTCATATGCGAAAAATATTGACGATGCAGAAAAACAAGCAAATTGGATAATAAAAAGTTTGAATGGAGAAAAATTAGATTTACCAATAGCATTTGACTGGGAAATATGGAATGGTTTTAACAATTATAAAATAAATTTTAAAGATTTAAATGATGTCGCTGATGCTTTCATTAATAAAATAGATGAAGCTGGATATAGCGGTGTTATATATAGCAGCGCATTTTATTTAAATCGTGTTTGGAAACCAAATAAAAATCCTTGGCTTGCTTATTACACCAATAATAACGATTTTGAAAAGCCATATTTTATGTGGCAATTAAGTAGTCGTGGCAATATAGATGGCATAAATGGTTATGTTGATTTAAATGTTTTATATTTGGACAAAAAAAATTAGAATTTTCATTCTAATTTTTTTATCTAAGTTGCTTACTAGGATCCATTTCAAATGGATTTGGATTTAATTGACTTGGTTGTGGTACTGAGCCCATACTAGGCCCAGTTGGTGCCGTGTTTTGACCAATTGCTGATACTTGATTCGATAATCTTTCAATAGTTTCTGCTTGCTTCGCTATAATCTTTGATTGGTCACGAACTAAAGTATAAATAGCATTATAAAAGTCTTTATTATCTTTTCTAATTTGATCTACAAGTTGAATTATTACTTCATCCCTTTGCATTTTATTCCCTACTTTCTATTAATATTATAATACTATAATGAAACTAAGTCAATTAATAATCTTTTTTACATTCATTACAATATTTTTTCCCTTTTTTCTCTAAAATCATACCACCACAATTACATGTTTCTCCTGTTGGCTTATCCCAGTATGCTATTTTACACTTTGGATAATTATTACATCCGTAAAAAACTTTGCCTTTGTGACTTTTCTTTTCAACAATCATTCCATCACAATTAGGGCACTTGCAAATTTCAATAATCTCTTTAGGTTCTTGTTTTATATATTTACATGTTGGATAATTACTACAAGCTGTAAACTCACCGTATTTACCTTTACGAATTACAAGTGGACTGCCACAATTTGGACAATCCTCCCCTGTTTTTTCTGCTTCTTTCTTTTCCATATTAGAAAATGCTTCTTTCACTGAAGGTTCAAATTCATGATAAAAATCTTTTAATGTTTTTTTATAATCTATTTTTCCTTCAGCAATCTCATCTAATTCATTTTCCATATTAGCAGTATATTCAACATTAATAATATGATTGAAAAATTCTTGCAATTTATCGGTCATTTCAATTCCAATTTCAGTTGGAACAAACTTCTTATCTTCAAAACGTGTATATCCTCGTGTTTTTAAAGTTTCCATAATTGTTGCATATGTACTAGGGCGACCAATTCCAAGTTCTTCCATCTCTTTTATTAATTTTGCTTCAGTATATCTTGATGGTGGCTTAGTAAAGTGTTGTTCCTTTTCAATACCTGTTGATACTAAAACATTTGATTTATTACCTTCAAATGATGGCAATAATTTATCTTCACTTTCTTCATAATCAGCATATACTTTTAAATAACCATCAAAAGTAATAACTTGTCCTGTTGCCTTAAATTGATAGTTATTATTATCTAAAACAACTGTCGTTGAAAGTAATTTAGCTTCTTTCATCAATGATGCCAATGCACGATAATATATTAAACGATATATTTTAAATTCATCATTTGATAAATATGGCTTAACTATTTCTGGAGTCCTATTGATACTTGTTGGACGAATTGCTTCATGTGCATCTTGAACATTTTCAGATTTTTTAGCTATTTTAACATGACCAACATATTCATGACCGTATTTTGTTTCAATATATTTATATGTTGATTTGATGAATTCATCAGAAAATCTAACCGAATCTGTACGCATATAGGTAATTAAACCTACTGTTTCATCTTCAAGTTCAATTCCTTCATAGAGTTTTTGAGCTATCATCATGATTTTTTTAGAACTCATTCCAAATTTATTTGATGCATCTTGCTGTAATGTGCTTGTTATATAAGGATACTTTGATTCTTTCTTTTTTTCCTTTGATTCAACACTTTCTATTTTAAATGAACGCGCTAGTTTTTCTAGAATTTCATTTGCTTCTAGTTCATTATGAATATCAATTTTTTTGTGATTATAATTAAATAATTCAGCTTCAAATTCTGGAAAAAGAGCTTTAATTGTCCAATATTCTTCAGGGTTAAAGGCAGCAATCTCGCGTTCACGATCAACAATTAGTTTTAAAGCTACACTTTGAACACGTCCAGCAGATGAACCATCTGTTTTTGCCTGCATAAGACGACTTAAGCGAAAACCAATGATACGATCTAACATTCTTCTAGTTTCCTGTGAATTGACTAAGTCTTGATCAATTAATCTTGCATGATTAAATGAATCAAGAATAGCGTTTTTAGTTATTTCATTAAAAACTATTCTTTTGTAATTGTTTTTAAGTCCTAAAACATCATATAAATGCCAAGAAATAGCCTCTCCTTCACGGTCTGGGTCGGTTGCAAGGTAAACATAGTCAGATGCTTTAACTTCCTTTTTTAATTCATCAATTAACTTTTTCTTACCTTTTATATTTACATAATCTGGTGTAAAATCACCATCTACATCTATTCCTAAACCATACTTTCCTTTTGTTGACAAATCTCTAATATGTCCCTTACTTGAAACAACTTTAAAATCACTTCCAAGATATTTTTCGATTGTGTGAGATTTACTTGGAGATTCGACAATAACAAGTTTATGTGCCATAAGTCACTTCCTTTTTCATTTAATTTATACACTATAAATTTTTTCTTGTCAACTACTTATTATTATACTCTATACATCAAAAAAATCCTTTTTTATCAAATAAATTATGATTGAATACTATAAAAATTTTTGCTATAATGAAGTATATGAGGTGAGTCTGATGAAACTCAAAGAAATAACTAATGATGAATTTACAAAATATGCTAATAGTTTTCCAACAAAGTCAGTATTTCAAACAACTGGTTATGCATTTACTATGAATAAGCAGTATTTTGATAGTGTTTTTTTAGGTCTTTATGATGACAACGAACAAATTAAAGCAGCTTCTTTAATTTTAATAAGCAGCACTAAAGGATTTAAATATGCCTATGCTCCAAGAGGATTTTTAATAGATTATACCGATAAAGACTTACTTAAAGAATTTACAGTTCAAATAAAGAAATTTTTAAGTCGTAATGATATTATTGCAATAAAAATTAACCCACTAGTTATTAGAAACATATATGATTACAAATCAAATTTAATTGCTACTAACAACAAACATGAAGAAATACTTAATAACTTAAAGTCACTTGGTTATAATCATACAGGATTTAATAATTATTTTGAAAATGTTAGGCCAAGATTTGAAGCTATCGTTGATTTGACCCCGGATATCGAAAAATTATTTATGTCTTGTAAAAAATCTTTAAGAACTAGAGTTCGAAGAGCACATTTAAATGGTATTAATATTCACCGTGGTGATGATAAATATATTAAATATCTTTATGAACAATTAAAGACCACTTACCCACGTGGTTTAAAATATTTTCAAGACTCATATGAATTTTATGGGCTTAATAATTTAATTGACTTTTATTATGCTAAAATTGAAACAACTACCTTCTTGAAACAATCTCAAAAAATGTATGAAGATCAAGAACAAATAGTTAATGATTTAAGTAATGATATTATTGTTGAAGCCAAAAACGATTCTAGTAAAAAACTAAGTATGAAATTAGAAGCAGATAATTTACTTGCAAGCTATAAAAATCAATTATTAAAAGCAACTGAACTTTTAAAAGAGTTTCCAGATGGTATAATCACTGCTTGTGCATTAGTTATTAAAAATGGTGATGAGGCTTATATACTTATTGATAGTAGAGACTTAAAATATTCTTCATTCAATTCAAAACATATATTAATATGGAGACTTATGGAAAGCTATGCAAAGCAAGGTTATAAAAAACTAAATTTAGGTGGCGTTTCAAATGTAAAACAAAAGCCAAATAAATATCAAGGATTAAATGACTTTAAATGTCAATTTAATCCCAAAATATATGAATATCTTGGTGACTTTGAATTAGTAGCTATTAAATCACTACATCTAATGTATAAAGCATTAAAATAAAAAAAAATTAAGAATTAAATCTTAATTTTTTTATTTCATCATTTCACTTGATACCCAATAATATTTATCGTTTCGCTTTTCAAATTCATGAATATAGAAGACCTTATTATATTGGTTATTATATACTTTTTCTTCTCCATTATTTGTACAAGATGAATATCCAAGAACATTAGTTAAATCAACACCAGAATAATAAGTTGTATTATTATTACCATCACAAATCTCTTTATTATTAATCATTACTGGATAAGCATATAATTCATAAAAATATATTTTCTCATCATCTTCAATAATTTTATATAAGCTATCTTTTAAACGTGGTAAATCAAGTCTTTCAATAATCCATGATTCACTATTGTTATCATATTTTATAGTTCCAGTTTTACCATTATATTTTGTATTTGTTGGAAGATTTATTATATCCATATTTAACATATCTTTTAAACAAGATATCATCACATCATTTTTTATTTTGTTATTGTCATTTTGACAATTTATAGCACCAAAATATAACAGTACTGATGGTGAAATATTTTCGTTATTTATCTTATTTGAATAATGAAGTTCATCAACAAGCCAATTATTCAATTCTGTTGCAATATCAGATTCAATTTGCTTTTCATTCCCTTTATAAACTATTACTGTCCTTTGTAAAACAGCTGTTTGATCATTATGATTTAAAACATAATATATTTTATAGATACCTTCTTTTTTTCTATTTAAATTACTAAAGACTTCTACTTTATCACTTAAATTTTGGTCATTTAAAGTTGCTTCATAACCTTCTTCAATAAAATCCCCATCAATTTTTACGAAAACAATATTTTCACCAACTAATTTAAAATTAAAATCAGCATAGCCAGATTCTACTATAATATTTCTTACAGTGTTTGACTTTAAAAACTCGGAGTTCATTACTTCATATTTTTTTTGATATATTCCTGCTCTATTTATATCAATTTCACCTTTGATTTTAACTTTATCAGTTATATCACCATCTTTTTTATCGTAAGCTACATAACCTAATTCAGTGTATGGTTCACCTAATTTTAAAATTACTAATTTATCTCCAATTAATTCAACGTTTGGAAATCCTTCTTCTATATTTTTCCTCCTATTTATTAATTTAATTGCAAAAAAGATTATAGCAATAGAGATTATGACAATAGCAAAATATATATATTTTACTATACCTTTTTCCTGTTTTTTATTGTATCTCCTTTTAGGTTTTGTAATAATATCTGATGTTTCAGAATTAGATTTTTCAATTTGTGGCTCATCTTTTTCTATTGAAGTTTCTATAATTTCTAGTTGTTCAATAGTTTTTTCTTCAGTTTCATAACTTTTTACTTCATCTATATTTGTAGTTTCAGTATATTTAATTTCGTCATTTTCAATTCGATAATTTGTTCCGATATCTTGGTCATATGGTTTACCAATATCTAATTCTGGTCTACTCAAAAAAATAGGACGTTGTTCTTTACTTTTATCTTCCATAAATACCCTTCTTTCTATTCTTTTGAGCCGATATGACTATTCTATTATTATTATAACATAAATAAAAATCTTAAACTACTTTTTTAATTAAAAAATAAAAAAAGTGTTATTTCTAACACTTTTTACTACTTAATAACTTCTGAAACGTTACCAGCACCAACTGTTCTACCACCTTCACGAATAGAGAACTTAGTTCCGTTTTCGATAGCGATAGGAGCAATTAATTCAACTGTCATTTCTACATTATCTCCAGGCATAACCATTTCTACACCTGCAGGAAGTTCAATAACACCTGTAACATCAGTTGTACGGAAGTAGAATTGTGGACGATAATTTGTCATGAATGGAGTATGACGTCCACCTTCTTCTTTAGAAAGTACATATACTGTTGCTTTGAATTTAGTATGAGGTGTAACTGTACCTGGTTTTGCAAGTACTTGTCCACGTTCTACTTCTTCACGAGAAATACCACGTAATAACACTCCGGCATTATCTCCTGCTTCAGCATAATCTAATTGTTTATGGAACATTTCAATTCCTGTAACAACTGTTTTCTTAGTATCTTTTAATCCTACGATTTCTACTTCATCATTAAGATTTAATTTACCACGTTCTACACGACCAGTAACAACTGTTCCACGTCCTGTAATAGTAAATACATCTTCAATTGGCATTAAGAATGGTTTTTCAGTATCACGAACTGGAGTTTCAATCCATTCATCAACTGCATTCATTAATTGCATAATTGCTTCTTCGTATTTTGGATCTCCTTCTAATGCCTTTAATGCAGATCCTCTAATGATTGGAGTGTTAGCTCCATCAAATCCATATTCGTTTAATAAGTCACGAACTTCTTCTTCTACTAAGTCGATTAATTCTTCATCATCAACCATATCGCACTTATTTAAGAATACTACCATACGAGGTACACCTACTTGACGAGCAAGTAAGATGTGTTCACGAGTTTGAGCCATAGGTCCATCTGTTGCAGCAATTACAAGGATAGCACCATCCATTTGAGCGGCACCAGTAATCATGTTTTTAACATAATCAGCATGTCCTGGGCAGTCTACGTGAGCATAGTGTCTCTTCTCAGTTTGATATTCAACATGTGCAGTATTAATAGTAATACCACGAGCTCTTTCTTCTGGAGCTTTATCGATATTTGCATAATCTACAAATTCAGATAATCCTTTTTTACTTAAAACATTAGTAATAGCAGCTGTTAAAGTTGTTTTACCATGGTCTACATGTCCAATTGTACCAATGTTAACATGTGGTTTTGAACGATCATATTTTTGTTTTGCCATTTAAATTTCCTCCTTTATTTATTTACATAATTATTTTATATTATTAATTTTAAAATAGCAAGTCTTTTTTTAATTTCCGCTGTTTTTCT
>CACXGO010000034.1 GCA_902767245.1 uncultured Erysipelotrichaceae bacterium | reverse complement strand
TACTTTTATTAATATATACTATTATAACATTTTATTAAAAAAAAAGAATCTTTTAAAAAGAATCTTTTTATTCTAAACTGGGGCGTTAACTATACAAGTTACGAAGTAGTTCTTCTTTGTGATTTAATTATACCTTTTATAATTTTTTTATTCAATACTATTTATTACTTTTTTATTTTCTGATACAATATTATTAGATAGTAAACAGTATTTTTCTTTTTTAAGATGGATACTGTTTTTTTATATAATTAAAGGAGAGAATAATATGAAAGATACTACTGATAAAATAGTTTATAATAGTTCAATATGGGATTTACACATTCATACATGTTTATCACAAAAAAGTTCAAAAGAATTTCAAAAAATGAGTGTAAAAGAATATGTTGATTATCTTGTTTCAACTTTTGGAGAGTATAAATTATTAAAAATGATTTCATTTACTGATCATAATAGAATTAATTATGAGGTATATAATGAATTTTTTGGCAGAAATACGGAAATTACATTAATGCCTGGAATTGAGCTTGATACATACATTAATGATGATCCAAAGAATATCAAACATGTTATTTTTTATTTTAATATAACGGATAATGCTAAATTAAAGAAATTTGCTGATAAAGTAAACAAATTTATTGAGGATAAGAAAGAAAGTGTAAAAATAGATGATTTCTTAGATTTTTTGCTTAGTACTAAAATTGAATTTGTAATGAGTCCACATGCTTTTAAGCAAGGTTCAAGAGGGCTTGATTCTGATTGGACTACAGAAGAAAAAACTTTAAGTGAAACAAAAAAATATATGGATCAGTTTTTTTGCTTTTGGGAAGCTTCAGGGAAATCGGCAATTGCGAAAGCAAAACAATTCTTAAACGATTTTGAAATGGATGAGAAAGTATCAATTATTTCATTTTCTGATTCTTCCGATAAAAAAACATTAGAAAGTTATTTGAAAGATCCACATCAATATTTTAATTGTTTGCCAAATTTTAAAGGGATTCAACTAGCTGGTACAGATTATAGAAGAATTGTAAAAAAACCTTTCATAATTGATGAGACTAATTTAGGAGATTTTATTTATAAAATAGTTATTAATGATCAATCGATTGAATTATTACCAAAATTAAATGCTATTATTGGAGGAAGAGGAAGCGGTAAATCATTATTGCTTGACAATGTAGCATTGAACTTAAATAGTAAAATTGAAGATTCAGATTTCTTAAGTAAGGAAAGAAAAGATTTTCTCAAGGAAATATGTATAAAGATATACAATTATGCTGGAAAAGAGTTATCATTAGATGAAATTAAGTTTGATTATTACAATCAATCTTATGTATCAAAAATATTCAATAGTAGTGAATCAAACATCGCAATAAAAAATTATTTCTCAGACGAATTTGATAAAATTAAAGATATTCCAACAGAAGAAATAAAACTTGATATTAATAGTAGGTTTTCGAATTCTTTAAAAAGTATTAATGCAATAGAAAAATCAAATATATCTGGATTAGTAGAAAAATTTATTGTAACCAAAAATGATAAATTTCCTTTTAAGTTTAATAAGAAAGATGTTACTAAAACTAGTAAACTGTCATTTGTTAAGAAAGATGAATATGACAAGAATACATTAAAAAATATAAAAATAGTACCAAAAGAACTAAAAGATAATAAAAATATATTGGATAAATTAAATGAATTATATGACCTAATAAACAATGAAATATATGAATATAATAATCAAAAAATAAATGAAAATGTAAAAAGTTATTTCATCGAATCGTTTATAAGCTATACTACCGAAAAATCAGCTATCGAGAAAGATAAAAAAGATATTGAAGATACTTTCAACAATAATGTTGAAATAGTTCAAAATAAATATATAAAGAGAACTTCAATAATTAATAGTTATATCGAATTAGCCAAAGAGTTTAAACATGAATATAAGGAATATAATATAATAAATGGTTTTGATAATAATAAATTTATGTTTGAAAAAAAATTATTAATTGAAAAACCTTTAACATATCTTGAAAGAATAATTAGAAAATACTTTGATGGCACAAAAATAAAAAATACTAGTTTAAATGAATTAATATATTTATTTTGTTTTAAAATAGAAGATTATCTTAAAGATTCTAAAACATATGATAATTTCATTGAAGAATTGATAAACATCAATTTAGAATGTGCTGAGTCAAATAAAATATATTACTCATTTAATGAAGACACTTTTGAAGATTTATTTAAACTATCACCCGGTACTCAGACCAATATATTGATGGAATATATTGTTTCAAAGGAAACTACTATTCCACTTTTAATAGACCAACCTGAAGACAATATTGATAATGAGACTATATATGATAAATTGACAGAATGGTTTAATACATTAAAAAATAAACGACAGATAATAGTTGTAACTCATGATGCAAATATTGTTGTTAATTCAGACGCTGAGAATGTTATAATTGCCAGAAAAATAAATAATACTTCTTTTGAATATAGATTTGGTGCACTAGAATATAATAAAAACTTAGAAGAAGCATCAATAATATTGGATGGTGGAAAAGAAGCAGTAGAAAGGAGATTAAAAAAATATGGAGAATAATATAAAAGTTAATTTTACTAAAGAATTATCAATTACTTTATCATCAGATAATCCTAATATTGAGGAAATGATGAAAGTTGCTATTGAAAATAAGAGTAATATTGATTTAGAAAAAATAACAGTTGAATGTTCAATTGATTCGTTTGATTCAGAAGGATTTAAAAGTATATTAAAAAAGTCTTTGGAAACATTTTATAAAGATATTGAAATTAATACAAAGGAACTAGAAAAAATTCTAAAAAATGAAACTGACAATTAATATGATATAATAACATTAGTTATGGAGGTGTAAATATGGCTTTCAAATCTTATTGCTGGAGTATTGGTACTACTAGTTTTAGAGTTAGTCAATTAAACTATAAAATAGAAAGGCAACTTCAACTATTGAGGGAGTTTTGGGGTAAAAATCCAACTTTAAAATGGAATGAATCAACTCAAGAAAAATACTATTATTACTTGAAAGATAATGGATTTTTAGATGGAGAAGCTGCATTACCAGCAAAAGATGCTAGAGAGAAAACATCTGGTTTAGTAGATATTGGTGTTCTTACAAAAGATAGACAATTAACTGAGGTTGGTAACAATATTGAAGGTTTACTTGGCAAAGAAAGAACAAATAATAACATTTTTGAAATTGATGATGAAAGTTACTATTACTTACTTCAATTTTTGAAATTACAAAAAATGGATTCTGGTCTTAAAATAAAACCATTCGTTGCTTTAATATATATGTTAGAAAAACTAGATTATCTTACTTATGATGAATTCACTTATTTGCTACCTTTATGTAAAAATAAATATGATGTAATTAAAACAGTAAATCAAATAAAAGATAACAGAGAATTAGACTTGGAATTACTCATAAAAAATAAAATTTATGATATGGATAATTATTTTAGAGCTTTGGAAGAATTTAGAAAAGATTATCCAGTAACTGAAAAAACATTTGAAATGATAGGAATGAATAGAAAAAGTCCAAGATATGAACATGCTTTTCTTCCAATATATAATGAATTAGTAAATTTAACTTTTCATTTGAGACATAATACTTTAGATGAAAGATTAGAATCATATAATAAATTATTTGAATATTGTAAAAATATTTCAGGGAATACAAAATCTTATTGGATTGCTCATTTATTTATGGGAAAGAAACCAAAAGATATAGATGAAGAGTTTGATAGAAAATTCAGAAGCTTAGATGTATGTGATGTAAGAAATATAGTTGATTTTAAAGTTGCTTTTTTTGAAAGAATGCATATCTTTAAATGGAAAGTAACCCTAAGAGATTATTTTGATTTAAACAAAAGATATTTTTCGCTTACAGATATAATAAAATTTGGTGAAGATAAAATTGAACTTGAACTTTTACCAAAATATTATTTTAAGGATATTATTGAGGAATTATTAAATGAAGATTTATTGGAGAAAAAAGAATATTTAACATCATTTAATTCAATGAAACCTATTGAATCAATTTCTCCTTTATATTCTAAGAATATAGAATCAGTAGTATCAGATATAAACAAAGAATTAAAGACTTCATTAACTGTAGAGAGTATTAATACTTACCTACAAGATGAAAAAATCAAACAATTTAACAAGCTAATTGATGAGAAATTTAAAGATGAAGATATTATAAGATTGTTAGATCAAATTAAGGCTAGAGAAGATTCAGATGTATGTGATTATGTTACAGACAACGCAGATGTTCCAACAATATTTGAATATATTCTCGGAATAGCATGGTATAGAATTAGCAATAAAGAAGGAAATATTTTAAAGTTTATGAATTTAAGCTTAGACGCTAATTTATTGCCAAAAACACATGCTGGTGGTGGAATGGCCGATATAGTGTATGAATATAAAGAAAATACATATCCTAAACATAATCTATTAATAGAAGCAACATTATCTGAATCAACAGGACAAAGACATATGGAGATGGAGCCTGTTTCAAGACATCTAGGAGAAGATATTTCTAGTACTAATAATGAAAATGATTATGCATTATTTATTGCTCCAGATCTTGAAGAAAGAGTAATACTAGATTTTAGAAATATGAAAACTAGAAGTTATCCTAAAGCTAATGGTGGATATACTAATGGACTAAAAATCATTCCTATAAACACAGATATATTGAAAAAGTTTATAACAGATCATAGAAAATATGAAGATTTATACACTTTCTTTGATAAAGCATACAAGTCTACACTTCCAGACCCTGAATGGTTTGATAAAGAAATTTTACAAAATGTATAAAAGAAGTTGAATGACTTCTTTTTTTTATGCTATACTTAAATAGTAATACGATGCCGAAAATGGAAATGAGGATGATAACTATGAAGACAATTTCAATCAACAATAGAAGATATATTGGTAGTAAAGCTAGGATGCTTGAATCAATAGAAAACGTAATAAAGTCAGAAAAAATAGAATTTTCTTCATTTTTAGATTTATTTGGAGGAACAGGTATAGTTGGAGATTATTTTAATAATCAACAAACTAAAGTGTATGTTAATGATATATTAAAATCTAATTATATATCTTATTTAGCTTGGTTT
>CACXGO010000033.1 GCA_902767245.1 uncultured Erysipelotrichaceae bacterium | reverse complement strand
CCAAGCCCATCTTGGATTACCAGATTTTTTGCTTAAAACTTCAACAACATCTTCATTTAAACCTAAGTTAAGAATTGTATCCATCATTCCTGGCATTGATGCTCTTGCTCCAGATCTAACTGAAACTAAAAGTGGATTTTCTTTGTCTCCAAATTTCTTTCCTGTAATTTCTTCTAGTTTAGCAATGTATTCAGTTACTTCAGCTTTGATTCCATCATTAATTTCACGACCATCTTCATAATACTGAGTACAAGCTTCGGTTGTAATTGTAAAACCTTGTGGAACTGGAAGACCAATATTAGTCATTTCTGCAAGGTTAGCACCTTTACCACCAAGAAGTTCTCTCATATTTGCATTACCTTCACTAAAAAGGTATACATATTTTTTCTTTTCCATATTATCCTCCTCACAACTACTCTATTATAACATTTATGATTTTTTAAAACAACAAAAAAAGTGTTATTTTCTAACACTTTACAATTCCTTTATCCATAAGTTTTTTTAAAACTTTTTCGGGTTTATCTATCTCATATCCTTGGACATCAGTAATATAACATCTATCACAAAGTGAATCATATGCAATTTCTTTTCCATCATCAACTGCAACTTGACTCCCCTCTGTTATATATTCTCCATTTTTATATCTTCGAGCATTAAATTCTGCACCATTTCTTTCTATACAATGACAAATGGTACGAAGTTTTTTTAAATCAGCAATTGCAAGAAGTTTACCACTTCCTTCAAAGTGATGAGTCAAAAAATCCGTTTTTAAACCATAACATCTAACTGGAATATTAAAGTCATGATTTATTTTTGCTAAATCATCTATTTGAATAGCAGATAAAAATTGAGCTTCATCAACAAGAATAAAGTTTACATGTTCCTTAGCAAAATATTCACCATAACCATATAAACGATCACTTGGATTAATAACAATATCAGCTTTTCTTTCTAATCCTATTCTTGATGAAATCATTGTTGCAGAACGATCAATTGATGGTTTAATTGTTATAACTTTAAGTCCTTTTTGCTCTAATTCAAATGCTTTATATAAAAGCTTTGCTGTTTTACTGGCATTCATTGCTCCATAATAAAATTGTAAATTGGCACGATACGCAAATGAATCTTCACCATCAACTGGTTCAATTGTATCAGATAGTTCCATTAAACGCATTGATGCTTTAGGAGTTTCACCTAACTTATTTAAACGATTACCATAAGTAATAACAGTTATACCAAATGTTTTACAAAGATAAAAAAATTGTTCAATGTGATTTTCAGTTAACATATGAGCATTATCAACTAATATAGCATCAACGTTTTGTGTTTTAAATGCAAATCCCTGACCAAACAAATATTCATTAATTGGAGCATTAGGTTCAAGCGTCAATATTTTTTTGCCATTAGTTTCTACATGTGAAGCAATAGTTTGATTGCCATCAGCATTCATAACAACAATCTTTGCTCCGCCTTCACGGTAATTGTAAGCTGTTTGACACAAATCCGCAGTTTTTCCATTTCCATATTTAAAATACAATTTTTTCATGCTTTACTTCCCTTTCTTTGCCCGTGGATGACTATTTAAATAGACATTTCTAAGTCTTTCATTAGATACATGTGTATATACTTGCGTGGTTGCTAAATTCTCATGCCCTAATAGTTCTTGAACTGTTAACAAATTAGCTCCCTCATTAAGCATATGCGTTGCAAATGTATGACGCATTGTATGTGGTGAAACATGTGCTTTGATTCCACTTTTATGAACATTTTTATCTAAAATAAGTCTTATTCCACGTTCTGTTATTTTATTTCCTCTATTATTTAAAATTAAATAATCACTTTGAGTATCTCTTTTTTCTAAATATTTATTAATTAATTCTAAAGCTTTATCCCCAAATAAAACTATTCTTTCTTTTTTTCCTTTACCAAATATTGTAATTTGTTTTTCATGAATGTCAATATCTTTTATCTTAATATTGACAAGTTCACTTACACGAACTCCAGTTGCATATAATAGTTCAATTATTAGCTCATCACGAATTCCTGTTAATTCATTTTGATTTGGAACTTCCATTATCTTTTCTAAATCATTATAGTAAATAAAATTAGGAAGTTTTTTTTCAATCTTAGGATTTTGAATTAAAGAAAATGGATTTTCACTTACATAATTATTTGCAAGTAAAAATTTATAAAAATTTCTTAAACTGCTTATATGTCTACAAATGGTTTTATTGCTATAATGCTTATTATATAAATCAACCATATAATCGCGTACAATCTGATAATCAACCTTTTTAAAATCATTAATCTTTTTTACTATTAAAAATCCTTTAAAATCAGTAATATCTTTGTCATAATTATCAACTGTATATAATGAATATCTTCTTTGATATTCTAAATAATCTAAATATTCCTTAATTAAATCATCCATGATCTATCACCCTAAGTCCTTTGGGATAATGATTTTTTAAAATTCCATTACTTGCTTTAAAAAGACCTAATGGATAATTATTAATTAATATTACTCCATATCCATTCAAAGCATTTTTATCTTCAATTTCATATCCTTGTAAATATTTATATAATCTTGAATCTTCCAAGGTCAAATTTACTTTATTTTTAAAATACCTACCATAAGCTGTTATAAAATTATGATGATAAATAAAACGACTTTCTTTTATTTCACCTAATTTAACTCCACTTGAAATAATTTTCATGTTTTTTATATCAAATGGTAATTTTGTATAAGCATTGTTGTTATAAATTTCCACATTAAGTTTAATATCTACATCATTTTTAATATACTTATCAATAATATTATTTGTTTCAAAATTTAAATTTGTTTTAGTTAATTTACCATGTTTTTGCAAAACACATGCAAATTGGCCTTCTCCTTTAGCTTTATGAGGATAAAATCTAACTGCTTTTTTAAGATTTGGATTTATTCTTTCATCAACATACCCACATTCAGTATATTTTTTTACTTCTTCATTTACATCAATTACTTCATAATTATAATTACTCAAAAAATTAGTTATTTGAAGCTCATTTTCTTCTAGAGAATAAGTACATGTTGAATAGACAATATAGCCACCATCTTTAAGCATAATGTCAGCATTTTTTAAAAGTTCTTTTTGTATGCTTGCACATTCTTCTATTTTCTTTAAACTCCACTCTTTGATAGCATTTGAATCTTTTCTAAACATTCCTTCACCACTACAAGGAGCATCTATAAAAATAACATCAAAGGTATTTTTATATTTTTTGCTTAAAGAAAAAGAGTCATTATTTAAAATTATGGTATTTTTTAAACCCATTCTTTCAATGTTGCTAAATAGTATTTTAGCTCTATTTGTATTTATTTCATTGCAAACTAAAATTCCATTTGTTATTCTACTTCCAATTTGACCACTTTTACCACCAGGAGCCGCACATAAATCTAAAACAATATAATCATTTTTCAATTCAATTAAATTTGCAGGCATCATTGCAGCAGGATCTTGCACATAATAAAGTCCTGCATGATGATACGGATGATTACCTAAAGATTCTTCATCAACATAAAATCCGTCTTTGGTATATGGAATTCTTTCTAATTTAAAAGGACTTATTTTAATAAAATCTTCAACACTTATTTTATTTGTGTTAATTCTGATAGACTTTACTGCTTTTTCATTAAAAGAATTAATGTAACTATCATAATCATTTTTTAATATTTCTTTCATTCGCATTTTAAATGCTTCTGGTAACATAACATCATCTCTAATTTATCATAAAAAAAAAGGACACAATTGTCAATCAATTGGACCTATTTTTTATGATTACCTTTATATCTACCTAAATAGTCTAGAATTGGTTTTAAGTACTCTAATCTTTCAATGTCAAAAGCCATTAGTTCCTCATATGCACTTTCATCACCATTTATAATTCGCGCAAATAAAATATTTTCATATGGTGTTGTATCTAAAATCGGCATATATCTAGGATTTTCTGCTTCAAATTGTCTGATTATTTCTTCACGGTGTAAAGGTGGAACATTCTTTACTCTAGCATTTCCTTTTATGTAATTACTTTTTCTTCCAAATGCATAAGCTTTTCTTATGTTTAAATAACTAGATAGCATTTCTCTTATAAAACCTTGTGTGAAATTATCTTCAGCATATTCACAGGCTTTTTTATTAATCAAATGCATATTATATGCTTTTTTAAAACGATTATCATATAGTATTTCTGCCATTATCTTATCAAAATCCTCAGTTTCTTCTAATTCTGTTTCTACTTTTACACAACTAGGATTCTTATAAGCTCTAGCAATTTGATAATATATGTTATCTGCTTCTGCTAAAGGACCAAAATCAATTAAAGGATTAACAATATGTTTTAATTCAACAGCATCAAAATAGACAGGAATTATTTTAGTTTCGTTATTATGCCTATAAGTAATAACAATATCATCATATTGTTCCGGATTTTCAAGTAAAAATCTAATTAGTTCTTCTTTATTATTAAATTGCATTGATAAATAATCTAAAAATGCAAGTTCATGTCTAATACCACTACGACTGTATTTTTCTTCTCCTTTTTTTCTTACTGCAAATGAATAAAGTGCCATATTTTTCCTCCTTACATTTCAAAACCTGTTCTTTTAAATAATTTTTCTAAATCATAATTTGAATAATATATAATTGTTGGTCTTCCGTGTGGACAATTAAATGGATTATTGCAATGTCTTAAATCATTAAGCAAGCTTTCAACCTCTTCAAATGAAATATATTCATTAGCTTTTATCGCCATTTTACAACTCATCATTATAGCTGCATTTTCACGAAATTTTTCGATATTAAAATCTTTTGTTTCAAGCATTATTTCAACAATTTTTCTAATCTGTTCTTCTTCATAATCTTTTATTAACCAAGTTGGATGAGCTTTAATTACAATCGAATTAATACCGATTTCTTCAACATCAAAGCCAATATCTCTTAAAATATCCATTCGTTCTTTCATAATTATAGCATCATTAGTGGAAAGTTCAATAACATATGGAAAAATTGGATAAATTTTATCTTTACTTGGATGTCCCAATTCAAACTTAAATTTTTCATAATTAATTCTTTCTTTAGCAGCATGTTGATCAATCATATACATACCAGTTTCGTTCTGGCAAATAATATATGTGCCATGAACAACACCTACTGGATAAAGATCTGGAAGTTCTTTTTTTTCTTCATGTAATAATTCTTCCACTTTTTCTTTTGGTTCTTCTTGTTTTTTTTCTTTCTTAGAAAAATCAATTAAATTTTCTTTTTTATTTTCACTCCACAAGCGATCAATACTCAAAACCATCTCTTCATAATTTTGATCATTTTTTTCATATTTAACTTCCTCTTTAATTTCTGGAATTAAAGTAAGTTCACGTAGTTTCTTTTGAATCAAATTTCTTATAAGTTCATTTAATTCTTCTAATTTACTAAATTTTATATCCATTTTGGTTGGGTGAATATTAACATCAACTAAACTCGGATCTAATTTGATATTTAAGACAACTATTGGATACCTTGTTTCATGCTTGTATGAGTGATAACTATCATTAATAGTTTTTAAGAGTTCTTGATTTCGAACTACTCTGCCATTCACAATTGTTGTCATTACATTGCGTGTTCCTCTTGTAATTTCGGGCAAAGACATATAACCAGTCACAACATAATCGTCTGTTTCACCAGCTATATATTCCATTTTTTTAACAATATTCATGCCATAAACATTACCAATAACTTTAAGTAAATTACCATCTCCGCTAGTATTTAAAATGACATTGTCATTGTTTTTTAAAGTAAATTTTATTTCAGGATGCGCAAGCGCTAATTTATTCATATAATCAACTATATTAGCAAGTTCGGCATTTAAACTCCTTAAATGTTTTAAACGAGCTGGAGTGTTATAAAATAATTCAGAAACACTCATAATTGTTCCTTTTCTTGCTTCACTTCGCTCATTTACTAAAACTTTACCCCCAGATATTACAATATGTGTTCCAACATCACCCATTGATGTTTTTAATTCAACTTTTGAAACACTTGCAATTGAAGCTAAAGCTTCACCTCGAAATCCTAAAGTGTTTATATGATATAGATCCTCTTCCTCAATAATTTTACTTGTTGCATGGCGAGAAAAACAAGCTAAAGCATCTGCTGCATCCATACCTGTTCCGTCATCTGTTACTCTGATTAAAGCAACTCCAGAATCTTTTAATTCCACTTTAATTTCATGAGCTAAAGCATCAATACTATTTTCTACTAATTCTTTTACAACTGAAGCACATTTTTCAACTACTTCACCGGCTGCAATTTTATTAGCTAAAAGTTCATCCATAACTCTTATTTTTGACATGGTATCACCAATACAATTATAATTAATTTTAACTTTTTTGTAAATAAAAGTGTTATAATAATTAAGGTGATGTTATGAAATTTTTAAAAAACAAAAATATTATTGTTTGGATTATCAATTTTATTATTTCAGCTGCTTTAATATTTGTTGGATATAAAATTACCAAAAATAAATATATTGCTTTAAATGGCGAAGGTGCTTCTTTAGAAGCTACTGTCACTGAAATTATTAATAAAAATGAATCAAGTTATGAAGTAGATGGAAAAACAAATAAAACTATTGAAGTTTTATTTAAAGCAAAATTAAAAAAAGATGGTAAGATAATTGAAGCAACTCAGACAATTGATGATTTTTCAGGTACTTATAAAATTGTTGAAAAAGGCAATAAAATTCTTATTTATAATAGTCAAGGGACCTATTATTTTGGAGATTATGTTAGAGCAAATAAAATCATTATTCTTGCAATTGCCTTTTGTATTCTTTTAATTGCCTTAGGAGGAATTAAAGGAATAAATACTTTAGTTTCTTTAATGTTTACTTGTGCAAGCATTTTTATCTTTTTCTTGCCATCAATTTTAAGTGGTTTTAATATTTATATATCAGCAATAATAACTTGCATTTATATAATTATAATGACTTTAGTTTTTATAAATGGTTTAAGTAAAAAAACATTAACAACTATTTTAGGTTGTATTTTTGGAGTTATAACAGCAGGAATCATTTTTGTTATAATGAACAAGATTTTATATTTAACTGGCATTTGTTGTGAAGATGAATTATATTTACAGATGCTTGATGTAAAGATTAATTTAAAAGCACTTATTTTTGCAGCCATTATTATTAGTTCAATGGGAGCTGTTATGGATGTTAGTATGGATATATCTTCTTCACTTTTTGAAATAAAAGTTCATAAACCAAATATAAGTTTTAAAGAAATGCTAAAAAGTGGCCTTAATATTGGGCGTGATATTATGGGAACAATGTCTAATACCCTTATCTTAGCTTTTATTGGAAAATCACTTTCAACAGTTTTGCTTATTATGACTTATTCAAGTTCAATTGGTGAAATCTTAAATAAAGAATTAATTATAGTTAACACGCTAGAAGCTTTAATTGGTAGCCTTTCAATTCTACTTACAGCTCCAATTACTTCAATAATTTGTAGTTATATTTATAACAAGAAAAAAACGAGTTAAACTCGTTTTTTTGTTAATACATAGTTAGAATTATTTCCATAACCATATATTGCTTTTGAATATGATGGAATCATTAATGAAAAATATTTTTCTAAATCTCTTTCAGTCGGTTCATTGTACATATAAGCAACTTCAATTTCACCACCAGGGTTTAATTTGGATAAATATCTTTCAATTGCATAATCAAAAGCAGAAACTTCTGGATTTTGATAATCTTTAATATTTGAAAGAATAATATAATCATATTTTCCATCGATATCATCTAAAGCTTTAACATCTCTTAAAAATATTCTAACTTCACATGATTTTAAGTTTTCTTTTGTTTTATAATAACAACTTTCTTCTAAGTAAGCAGAAATCTTTTGTTGATTTTTAATAGTCAAATCAAGTGTATAACTAAGATGCTTAAAATTTAGAAAAAATGTTTTTGAAGAATTGATTATATTTGCAGGATCTTTCTTAGAAAAAATCATAGTCCAAAATGAAACTGAAATAGGATTTAAATAATAAAAAATTTTTGCAAAAGTTTTTTTATTAAACCAGTTTTTAGAATCATAAAAGAATTTTATATACTCTTGATAATCAAGAGCTTTTATTGCAGCTTCTTTTAAATAATAAAACATTATTGCATAAATACTTATGTCAAAGCCATCTACTTTTTTAGCTCCTCTTAAAATGGCATTAAATATATGATCAGAAGCCCCTATAACAGTCAAAATGCTTTTTCCATTAAAATCCATCAAATCATAGTAACCATTAATATTTTCAGTTGTCATTAAATATGCTGGTGAATAAGCATTAAAACCAATATGTGTATCACGATGTAAGTTTTTATCAATAACTGCTTCAGTATATTTTAAAAATTCTGGCATTGCTTTTTCTAATTTTAGCATATAAAAACCCCCTTTTATTGGGGATTATTATACTATTTTATCAATTTTTGTCAATTTAAATAATCTTTTAAAAACTCACCAGTGTAACTTCCTTTTACTTTTGAAACTTCTTCTGGAGTTCCTGTTGCAATTATTTTGCCACCACCATCTCCACCTTCTGGACCTAAATCAATAATATAATCAGCTACTTTAATAATGTCTAAATTGTGCTCAATGACAACTACTGTGTCGCCATTATCAACAATGCGATTTAAAATTACTAAAAGCTTTTTAATGTCCTCAGAATGAAGTCCAGTTGAAGGTTCATCTAAGATAAATAAACTTTTACCTGTAGGTTTCTTTTGAAGTTCTTTGGAAAGTTTAACACGAGCAGCTTCACCACCTGATAAAGTTGGTGCACTTTGACCAAGTTCAATATAAGAAAGTCCAACATCCATAAGCATTCCTAATTTATTTTTGACTTTTGGCACATTTTCAAAAAAGTTATAAGCTTCTTCTACTTGCATTTTAAGAACATCATAGATGCTTTTTCCTTTGTATTTTATTTCCAAAGTTTCAGAGTTATATCTCGTACCATGGCAAACTTCACAAGGGACATAAACATCTGGTAGAAAGTGCATTTCAATTCGTTTTACACCATCACCCCAACAGGCTTCACATCTTCCACCTTTAACATTAAATGAAAATCTGCCTTTATCATATCCACGCATTTTAGCTTCTTTAGTTTCAGCAAAAACATCACGAATATCATCAAAAACACCTGTATATGTGGCTGGGTTACTTCTTGGAGTTCTACCAATTGGATCTTGTGAAATATTAACAACTTTGTCTATGTTTTCTAAACCTTTTATTTCCTTAAATAAACCTGGTTTTTCTTTCGATTTATAAATTTTAGAAGCAGTTGCTTTATATAAGATTTCATTTACTAAACTACTTTTACCTGAACCTGATACACCAGTGACACAAATAAATTTTCCAAGCGGAAATTTAACATTGATATTTTTTAAGTTGTTTTCTTTAGCACCCTTTATTTCAAGATAATTTCCATTACCTTTTCTTCTTACTTTAGGTACATCTATTTTTCTTCGACCACTTAAATAGTCTCCAGTAATACTTTCTTTACACTTTGCAACTTCATTAGGCGTTCCAGAAGCAATAACTTTTCCACCATGAATTCCTGCTCCTGGTCCAATATCAACTAAAAAGTCGCAAGATTTCATTGTATCAAGATCATGCTCAACAACAATTAGAGTATTACCTAAATCACGCATTTCAAGAAGTGAATTAATTAATCTTTGATTATCTCTTTGATGTAAACCAATACTTGGTTCATCTAAGACATATAAAACTCCCGTTAATTTTGACCCTATTTGAGTTGCAAGACGAATACGTTGTGCTTCACCACCTGATAAAGTAGCAGCTGAACGACTTAAGGTCAAATATTCAAGTCCAACATTTATAAGAAAATCTAAACGATTGTTTATTTCTTTAATAATTAAATTTGATATTTGTTTTTCAGATTCGGTTAGCTTTAATTTACCTAAATAAGCTCTTATATCTTTAATACTCATACATGTAAGTTCATAAATGTTTTTAGAACCCACTAAAACTGATAGAATGCTTGCATCAAGACGAGATCCATGACATTTTTCACATTCCATTTCAACCATATAGTGTTCAATCCATTCACGAATCCATGAACTTTTTGTTTCAATATAACGTCTTTCTAAATTTGTAATAACTCCTTCAAAATTGTCTTTACTAAAACGAACATTTCCAGTTTTACTTACATATTTGAAATTCAATATTTCATCAGTTCCATATAATAAAATATTTAATTTATCTTCAGAAATATCTTTAATTGGAGCATTCATATCGATTTTAAAATGTTTGCATACTGTATCTATTTGTGTATATATAATATTTCCTGAGTCATCTAAATTAATTACTTTTATTGCTCCGTCTAAAATACTTAAATTTTTATCGGGAATAACTAAATCAACATCAATTTTTTGTTTAACACCCAAACCTTTACATTCATTACAAGCTCCATATGGGGCATTAAATGAAAACATTCTTGGTTCAAGTTCTGGAAGTGAAAAATCACAATGTGGACATGCATATTTTTCACTCATTACAATTTTTTCGTGACCAATATAATCAACTACAACTTTCCCCTTTGAAAGCTTTGATGCAAGCTCAATTGCTTCATAAAGACGGCTTCTAATATCTTCTTTAATAATTAAGCGATCAACAACAACTTCAATATTGTGTTTTTTATTTTTTTCTAAATCTATTTCTTCTGATAAATCATATTCTTTTTCATCAATGATAGCTCTTACATATCCATCTTTTCTCAAAGATTCAATTAAATCTTTATGAGTCCCTTTTTCACCGTAAATAATTGGAGCTAAAACTTTAATCTTACTACCAACTTCTAATTCCAAAATTTGATTAGTCATTTCTTCAACACTTTGACTTGTAATTGGAATTTTATGTTTTGGACAATATGGAATACCAATTCTTGCATATAAAAGTCTTAAATAATCATATATTTCAGTGACTGTTCCAACTGTACTACGTGGATTTTTACTTGTTGTTTTTTGATCAATACTTATGGCGGGACTTAATCCTTCAATGGAATCAACATCTGGTTTTTCTGAACCACCTAAAAATTGACGAGCGTAAGAACTTAGAGACTCGACATATCTTCTTTGACCTTCTGCATAGATAGTATCAAAAGCAAGACTGCTTTTACCACTACCAGATACTCCAGTCATAACAATTAGTTTATTTTTAGGTAAAGTTAAATCTATATTTTTTAAGTTATTTTCTCTTGCACCTTTAATTATTATTTGATCCATTTATACCACCAGTAAGTATTATAACATAATAATCAATTTTTATAACAAAAATAAGAGTCATATTTGACTCTTATTTGTCTCTTAATATTGCATTATGTTTTATTTCCACTGATTCAATGATTTGATTAAATATTTTAGTTATTTCTTCGTCATTCAAAGTTGAATCAGAGCTATTAAATGTTAATGAATATGCAATAGATTTTTTGTCTTTATCAATTTTATCACCAACATATAAATCAAACACTTCAATATTTGTTAAATACTTACCACCATTTGCTCTTATTGTATCAATAATATCACTATTTAAAATATTTTTATCTAAAATAAATGCCATATCTTTAACAATACTTGGATATTTACTTGATGCTTTAAATTTAAGTGGTTTTGTTGTTTTGTTTAATTTTGTTACTGAAAGTTCTAAAACATATATTTCATCACTTTTTAAACTTGGATTTATTCTTCCTATAATTCCAATTTCTTCACGATCCAAATATATTTTTGCAGAAATTCCAGGATGTAAATCTTTCACACTTGCAGGTTTTACTTGATAACGATTTTTAAAACCTAAATAATCTAATAAATTTTCTAAAATTCCTTTTAGATAATAAAAATCACATTTTGCATCTTTATTCTGCCAACTAGCATTCAAATAATTTCCTTTAATTAAAATTGCAAGTTTCATATCTTCTTTATATGTCACATCATATGTTTTAGCAATTTCATATAAATAAATATCATTTACATTTCTTGCTTTATTATAATCATAAACATTTAAAAGAGATGGAAGAATGCTTGTTCTAACAATTGATTTATCAGCACTCATTGGATTTGGTAACTTAATATTTTCTTTGCTTTCATAATCAAATAATGAGGCCATATCAGGTGAAACTAGCGTATAAGTTTTGCATTCATTTAAACCTAATGTGCGAAGACGAAAAGAAATATTTTTTCTTAATTTTACATCTCCAATATATTCACCTTTTCTTATTGGTACAACAGGTAAAGTTGAAACCAAATTATGATAACCATAAAGTCTACCTATTTCTTCGGCAATATCATTTACATTTGGATCTATATCAAGTCTACGATTTGGAATTGTAACAACAAATTTATTCTTATCATGTTTATAATCAAAACCTAATCGTTTTAATTCAACTTCCATATCACTTTCTGTAATAGTAATCCCAAGTAATTTATTAACCTCTTCAGATGCAAAAGTAACAACCTTCGGTGTTTTATCAATATTATCATGTTTAATAATTCCTGAAAGAATCTTAGCATCAGCATATTTTTCAAGTAGTGAACATGCTCTTAAAATTGCTTTTAATGTATATTCATAATTTAAACCTTTGCCATAACGAATAGATGCTTCACTCTTTAGATTTAAACGATTTGCTGTATATCTTATACTTGTAGCATCAAAAATAGCACTTTCAATTAAAATAGTTTTTGTGTTCTCATCAACTTCAGTATTTTCACCACCCATAACACCAGCAATACATACTGGTTTTTTAGAGTCTGTAATTACAATATCATTACTAGCAAGCAATCTTTCTTTACCATCTAAAGTGATGATTTTTTCACCTTCTTTAGCATCACGCACTAAAATAGTGTTACCTAGTTTTTCATAATCAAAGAAATGCATTGGTTGACCATATTCAAGCATTACATAATTTGAAATATCAACAACATTATTAATTGGTCGCATCCCAGCACTTATAAGACGTTTTTTTATAAATTCTGGAGATTCTTTAACTTTTACATCTTTAACCATTTTAGCTAGATAATAAGGACATTTTTCAGTATCTACTTTTAAAGTAAAATGATTTTTAATGTCATCACTTATTTCTTTAAACTCTGAAATTGGTTCTTTAACTGGTCGATTTAAGATTGCTCCTATTTCATAAGCAAATCCTATATGATAATAGCAATCATTATTGCGATGTTTATGAATATCAAGTTCATATAAAGTATCATCTAAACCAAGATATTTAATTGGATCTTCACCAACTTTAGCTTTACTATCTAATTCACAAATACCTTTATTATAGTTTTCATCAGTTTTTTCTTCTAAACCAAGTTCAAATAATGCACAAAGCATACCATTTGATTCAACATCGCGAATTTTACTTTTTTTAATAGTAAAATTACCTGGTAAAACTGCTCCTTCTAAAGCCACAATAACTTTTAAACCAGTTCTAACATTAGGAGCCCCACAAACAATTTGTAATACTTTTTCACCAATGTCAACTTGACACACATGTAAATGATCACTATTAGGATGATTTACACATTCTTTTACTTCACCAATTACTAAATTATCAATATGATTAGAAATAACTTTTTCGACATTAATTCCCGCTTTTGTAATTTTAACTGCAAGTTCTTTTAAATCTTGATCAGAAATATCAATATAATCTTTAATCCATTCTAAACTAATCATTGTTAAGCTCCTTTCTGTCAAAATTCTTAAGTTCTCTTAAATCTGTCATATAAAATGTGCGAATGTCACTTATACCATATTTAAGCATTGCAAGTCTTTCAGCACCAAATCCAAAAGCAAAACCTGTCCAAACACTTGGATCATAACCACAGTTTCTTAAAACATTTGGATGTACCATCCCTGCTCCTGATACTGTTATCCAACCAGTGTTTTTACAAATATTACATCCTTTTCCGTGACAATTAAAACAACTTATATCTGTTTCAACAGAAGGTTCTGTAAATTGGTAATAACTTGGACGAAAACGTGTTTCAATATCAGGACCAAATAACTTTTTAGCTAAAACATCAAATGTTCCTTTTAAATCACTTAAACTAATATTTTTATCAACAAGTAATCCTTCAATTTGCATAAATTGATGTGAATGAGTTGCATCATCATCATCTCTTCGATATGTTTTGCCTGGACAAATCATACGAACTGGTTTCTCACCTTTATACTCAAGCATTGTTCGTATTTGAACCGGAGATGTTTGACTACGAAGTAAAATATTCTCATCTTCAATATAGAAAGTATCTTGTGCATCTCTCGCAGGATGTCCTTTTGGTATGTTTAAAAGTTCAAAGTTAAAGCGATCTTCTTCTAATTCTGGTCCATCTACAACATCATATCCCATTGACATAAATAATTCTTCAACTTCTTCAATAATGCGTTCTAATATATTAGAAGAACCAATATTTAATTTAGTTGCAGGTAATGTTACATCTATTGCTTCAGACTTTAGTTTTGTTTCTAATTCTATGGCTTCAAATTTTTCCTTTATTTCATCTAATTTGTCATTTATTTTATTTTTTAACTCATTAAGTTTTATGCCACATTCCTTTTTTTCTTCACTAGAAAGTGAGGCCATCATTGGACCTAAAGCCGAAACAACTCCCTTTTTACCAAGAAAATAAGTTTTAACATTATTTAAGTCATCAAAATTTTTGATTTCAGCAAACTTTTTTTCTAATTCACTTTCTATTTTTTTAATTTCGTTTAACATTATATCAATCCCTTTCTAAACAAAAAAACACTTCATCCAAAGGACGAAATGTTCGTGGTACCACCTTAATTTATACTCTTATGACTAAAACGCGTCACCGTTATATCTTTTCAATATACTGCTCAAAGGTGAATTCATATCTTATTTATTGTTAATTTGCACCAACCATTAACTCTCTTAAAATAAATAGAAATATTACTACTCCTTTTTCATCGCTTTAAGATATTATATATCTTTATTTTTAATTGTCAATTAAATTGTTTTAACATTATCTAATTCTGGTGATTTCATTAAAGAAGCATCTTTTTTCATACTATCAACTAACCCATCAATTTGTGTTTCGGTCAAATTAGCACTATTTATTGATAGATATTTATATGGTTCTAAAAAATCCATCGGCTTTTCTAGTCCTAATTGTGAAGCTAAAGCTAAAAATTCTTCAAGACTGTTTGATTCACAAAGCTCACAAGTTTTAGAAGGCCCAACTTTACTATTTAAAGTACAAAGACCATCTCTTAATGGTTCATATAAATCAATTCCTGCTTCTAACTCTGTTTCAGTTTCCTTAGTAAAATTACCAACTAACCCACTGGCTACTCCAGAAAAGTAACCTGTTCTAAGACCTTGCAAATTTATATCATATGGTTTTGTCATTAACAATAAAGAAACTGTCATATAATACTCTAAATCATAATTACCTTCAGCTAATTCTTTTGAATTTAATTTTATTATTCCATTACTTTGATCAAATACAAAAGGACTTTTTTCACCAATCTCCGATTCTATAATTTGTAAGTCTGAAACCTTTTCTTTTAAAGCATTTACATCTGTATTTGGATAAAGCTCAGTTATTTTTCTAACAATTTTTTCAGTTAATTCATTTATTCCCATAGAATCACCATTTTCATTATAACATAATCTTAAATTTTTACAAGTTTTTAATTTTTTGTAAACAAAAAAAGAGCTTTTTTAAGCTCTTTTAATCCATTAATTCTTGCTCTAAAGCATCTAACGGTTCATCATCAACAATTTCATTTTCCATTGTATAAGATGCATCACGATACTTTCTAGCACCTGTTCCCGCAGGAATTAATTTACCAATGATAACATTTTCTTTAAGACCATTTAAATGATCAACTTTTCCATGAATTGCTGCATCAGTTAAGATACGTGTTGTTTCTTGGAATGAAGCTGCTGATAAGAATGAATCTGTTTCTAAAGAAGCTTTAGTAATACCTAATAATACAGGATTTCCTGTTGCTGGTACTTTTCCTTCTAAAATTAAACCTGTATTAACTTTAGTAAATTCAGATATATCTACCATTGTTCCTGGTAAGAATAATGAATCTCCTGAATTAACAATTTTAATTTTATTAATCATCCTTTTTGCCATTACTTCAATATGTTTATCATTAATATCTACACCTGTAGAACTATATACTTTTTGAATTTCAAGTAAAATATACTCTTGAACTGTAATTGGGTCTGTTACACTTAAAAGTTCTTTTGGACTTATAGGTCCTTGAGTTAATCTTTCTCCTGCTTTTATTTCATCCCCAACTTTTACAACTGGCTTTGTTCCATAATTTGTTGTGTGTTCACGAGTTACAACATCGTTTTTAACAGTGATAATGTATTTACCATTATCTTCCATAACTTCAGTTACAACTCCATTGATTTCAGAAATTGTAGCTTTCCCTTTTGGACTTCTTGCTTCAAAGACTTCTTCAACACGAGGAAGACCTTGAGTAATATCATCGCCACCAGCTACACCACCGGTATTGAAGTTACGCATTGTAAGTTGAGTTCCTGGTTCTCCGATTGACTGAGCCGCCATAATACCTACAGCTTCTCCTACTTCAACCATTTGACCAGTTGCTAAGTTACGACCATAACATTTCTGACAAACACCATGTTCACTCTTACAAGTTAAAACTGTTCTTATAAATACTGATTTAACTCCTGCTTTAGTGATTTTATCAACTAAATTTTCAGTTAAATATGTATTTGCTGGTACTATTACTTCACCAGTTTCTGGATTAATAACTGGCTTTGAAGTAAAACGACCTAAAATACGAGTTTCAAGTTTTTCAACGATTGAACCATCTTTTTCATTAACAAAATCTTTTACTTCAACTCCATCATCAGTACCACAATCTTCTTCACGAACAATAATATCTTGAACAACATCTACAAGTCTTCTTGTTAAATATCCAGCATCTGCTGTTTTTAAAGCTGTATCTACAGCACCTTTACGAGCACCGTGAGTTGATAAGAAGAATTCAGAAATAGTTACACCTTCAGAGAAGTTTGAAATTACAGGAATTTCAATAAAATCACCGGTTGGCTTTGTGAACAAACCACGCATACCAACTAACTGAGTAAGTGAACCAATATCACCACGGGCTTTTGAGTCAATCATCATTGCTACTGAGTTATCTTTATTAGCTTTAATCATATCTCCAAGTTCTTTTGATATTTCACTTTTAGCATCTGACCAAATCTTAATAACTCTTTCATAACGTTCTTGATTAGTTATTAAACCACGACGGAATTGTTTATTTACTTGATCAACAAGTTCTTGACTTCTTGCAATAACTTCTGGTTTTATTTTACTTTCTTGAACATCATCAATTGATATTGAAATACCAGATAATGTTGAATATTTAAATCCTAAATTTTTGATTTTATCAAGCATTACTGAAGTTTCAGTTGTTTGATATCTCTTATATATTTGAGCAATTAATTTTCCTAAAGCCCCTTTATTTAAAGGCTCAACTAAAGGCATTTTTTCGATTGCTTCTTTGATATTTGTTCCTCTATTTAAGAAATATTTACTTGGTGTAATATTAGTAATATTTTCTTCAGATCCATCATTTACATATTGGAATGTATCTGGGAAGGCTTCATTAAATATAAGTTTTCCTGGAGTTGTTACTAAATATTTATCCATATATTTATCTGGGAACAATTTATGTCTGAAAGACTTTACTGGTAAAGCAATTCTAGTATGAAGCGTAATTTCTCTTCTTTCGTAAGCCATTAATGCTTCATTGTCATCTTTAAATACACGACCTTCACCCTTAAGACCAGCTTTTTCTTTACTTAAATAATAGTTACCTAAAACCATATCTTGAGATGGAGTTACGATTGGTTTCCCATCCTTTGGACTTAAGATATTATTAGCACCTAGCATTAAAATTCTTGCTTCAGCTTGAGCTTCTTCACTAATTGGTAAGTGTACTGCCATTTGGTCTCCATCGAAGTCGGCATTAAATGCTGAACATACAAGTGGATGTAAACGAATTACACGACCTTCAATTAATTTTGGTTCAAATGCTTGAATACCTAAACGGTGCAAAGTTGGTGCACGATTTAAAAGTACTGGATGTTCTTTGATTTTTTCTTCAACAATATCCCATACTTTTGGATCTTGATTTTCTATCATTTTTTTAGCAGCTTTAATATTAGATGCAATTTCTTTCGAAACAAGCCCATTTATTACATGTGGTTTAAATAATTCTAAAGCCATTTCTTTTGGAATTCCACATTCATACATTTTTAGTGTTGGTCCTACAACGATTACTGAACGACCTGAGTAGTCAACACGTTTACCAAGTAAGTTTTGACGGAAACGTCCTTGTTTTCCTTTTAACATACTTGAAAGTGATTTAAGCGGACGATTTGATGCTCCTGTTACATTACGACCTCTACGACCATTATCAAATAAGGCATCAACTGCTTCTTGAAGCATACGTTTTTCATTTTGAATAATGATACTTGGTGCATTTAATTCCAATAATTTACGAAGACGATTATTACGATTAATAACACGACGATATAAATCATTTAAATCGCTTGTTGCAAAACGACCACCATCAAGTTGAATCATTGGACGTAAATCAGGTGGAATAATTGGTAATGCATCAAGAATCATCCATTCTGGACGATTACCACTTTTTAAGAATGCATCTAAAACATCTAAACGCTTAATTAAACGAATTCTTTTTTGACTACTTGATTCTTTAATAGAATCTATTTCTTTGCGAAGCTTATCAACTTCTTCTTCAAGATTTACTTCTTTTAAAAGTTCCTTGATAGCTTCAGCACCCATACCTACTCTAAAAGTGTTTCCATACTTTTCATAGTAAACACGATATTCTTTGTCTGAAATTGTTTGTTTTTTCTCTAATGGTGCTGGTCCTGGATCTAAAACTACATAAGATACGAAGTATAAAACTTCTTCTAAATCACGAGGTGACATATCTAAAACTAGACCCATTCTTGATGGTACACCTTTAAAGAACCAAATGTGACTTACAGGAGTTGCAAGTTCAATATGT
>CACXGO010000032.1 GCA_902767245.1 uncultured Erysipelotrichaceae bacterium | reverse complement strand
TTCACATACAAGTTTTAATTCATCAGTAGGCATAAGCAAATAACCTGCAAAGTCATTTGCATATTTTTCAATTTTTTTATTTGACTTCTTTAAACACTCTATATAATCAGTTGTTCCTATTTCTTTGTTCAAATCTTTTATAAAGTGACAGTATTCATGAGCCGCAGTAAATCTTTGTCTTTGCCAACCGTTATTTGAATTAATTCCTACAATCGTACAATTATCTTCATCATTAATGATAATACCGTCTAAGTTTTCAAAATCTTTTAATACAACATATATACCAGCATCGTGGAGGATTTTAAATGGATCTATTGGAAAAGTTAATTCGCCACTTTTTCTTAATTTTTCTAATTCATTTTTTGCTAATTCTTCTGGTGTCATATTAGTCATCCTTATTTTGTGACTTTAAAATATTTTTATATTCGATTAAACTAATAATCTCTTTTTTATCCTTTTCACTTAATTCATTAAAACCCCTTGCAAAAGCAACATCACTACTATTTATAGTATGTTCTTCCATAGTTAATTCATCCATGCTTATATTATATAATTTTGAAAAATTCATTAATTCTTGTAAATCAATTTTGCGATCCCCTTTTTCAATTCTTAATATCGCATCTCTACCTACACTTAATATTTCAGCGACTTGTTCTTGTGTAAGTCCCATATATTTTCTTAGTTTTCTTAGTCTTTCTCCTATTTTTTTATAATTTAACTCCTTCATATACATCACCCCAACGTATAAATTCATTATTATTATATGCAAAAATGTTGAAAAAGTCAACATTTTATTAAATTTTTTTATACAGATGTAAATTTTTTACTATTATTTTTTTACTTTTATAGATAATTCTTCATAATCTTTTTCATTGCCAAGTCTTTTTAAATATTCTTTTCCACCATCAACAGCAACAGCACCACAAGAACATCTTTTTAGATCATTAGTACTTTTTGATTCTATGACATCTCCACATTTTTTACATTTTATTTTATTACTTATTATTTCTTCTTTCTTTTTCATAAGTCATCTCCTCATAATGTATTATATCATGATCTTATACCAATTATATCCTACCGTTTTCGGTATAATACCAATACAATCATACGGATGAAATCTATATTGTCCGTATCACCGTTAAAAAATCCATTGAAGATTTCTGCCACTTTCGTCACTTTTCTTCAATGAACTATTTTTAAACTCAATTTTTTTGTACCTAAATTGTACCTAAAATTATTTTAGCAAAAACGATGCCTCGCAAATCCTTATAAAATAGGCATAAAAAATGAGAGCACGTTTAAATGCTCTCTTCAGGGGGCAAAATTTTTTCTTATCTTTTTAGATTAAAACTTCACTTTTTCCCTTATTTCCTATTTGTTTTTGATTATTTTAAATTAAAATGAATTAGAATATTTTATTAAAAATCTAGAAATTTAATACCTAATTATTACCTAAAATTACCTGATTTTATAAAGTCTTATGATTTTTTATTTCTTCTGTAAGATTAATATAATATTTAGCTCTTTCTATGCAATATTCCTTATCTAATGAATCACTAACCTGACTACCCTTGCATTTTTCAATTTCTTTTTCAAGAATAGAAGTAATTTGATTGAATAATTGTGTAGCATATAAATGATTTATTTCATTATTTTGTAAGCTTGTATATATTTTTGAAAATAAATTCTCACAAAACTGATTAAAATCATCTTTATCAAAATGCAATTTTATCATATTAGGATTACTTAATGAAAATCCATATATATTATTTTCTAAACGAACTACTAGTTTGTTAAAAGCATTCATATCAAATGTATCCATTATATAATTTTTATATTGTTCAATTACTTTATTTTCATTTAGTGCAATTTCATTAGTTTTTAGAAAAATTATAGGAATATTTAGTTCATGTGCTGCTTTTAAACTATTAGCAATCTTGTCTTCATTAAATGTATCATAAATAATTACATAGCTTGGTTGAATATTCATATGATCAGTATTTTTATTAGATCTTAACTCACGTCTTTCTAAAACTAGTTCATTATATGATGTTCTCGTATTATCAACATAATCTTCAGGTGTCATAAAACGAATTGAACTAAAGGCTTCCATATCTAAATTATCTGTTGTTGAACCTAAATCATTACTATTTGCCAATTGAATAGCTTTATTACTAAAACTATCAAAACCAACAAGTATATCTTCAATTGGTGCTGTTTGACCAACATTTTGATTGGATATTAAGGAACAACAAATTCCATGATTTTGAATTTCTTCATTATAATTCCAAAATTTATTATAATCTAATATTTTATCTTTATGTTTATATGCTGATAAACTATTTACTAACAAATAAAACTCATTACTTGGAATATAAAAAGGTATTAAATTATTTCCATATTTTAAATGTCCATTTGGAGTATTATCATTAATCTTATATAAAGAATCACTTATTCTTTGATTATAGATTTTTTTTATTTCTTGATCCATTAATATTTTTTCTTCAATATTCAAACTTGGATAATTATAATAAATATTAATTAAATTTTCCTTTTCATTCTCTTCAATAATCTTATTTATTAATTTTACATATTTTATGCATTTAGTATCATTAAATTTATCTAACGATATTCCATACATATTTAATACCTTATCTGATTCTGATAAACTAATTCCAAAAATTTTATTTAACAAAACATTTTTGACCTCTTGAATGGTTTTAGAAGTTTCTAATTCTTTATCTAATTTATTTTTAAGATTTATTTCATAATTAATTAAATCGCTTTTATTACTGATTTCAACATCTATTATATCTTTATCCTTTTTACTAGCATTTATTGATTTAAGTGTTAATATTAATAAATCTTTTTTACTTAATTGCTTATTGTCTATATTATTTAAAAATTGATTCTTTGAATCCGAAAAAGCTTCAATTAATAAATTAGTAATACTATCATAATTTATATCATATTGATAAATTAATTCTAACATAGCTAATAATAAACTTATATTATTAGGTTTTGTTTTGTGTAAATCAACCACTTTCTGAGCTATATTTGGAAATTTTGAAATTTTTTCTAAAAAAGGAAGATTATTTTTTAAATCTGGAATATCTAATAAACCAAAAATAAAATAATTAAATAAATATGGATTACTATCTGATAATTTATTACAAAAATTTTTTTCTTCTTGACTAAATATTTCATCATCTATATATAATTCATTTTTAAAGTATTCACAGTCAACTAGCGCAACTGCATTATAAATCATTTTTATTGTAGCCTTATTATTTGTTTTATTTACTAAATTTTGAGTCATAACTTTAATATTCTTTTCTTCTGTATACTCAAGAGTAAAATCTATTAACCAAGATAAACTTAAAGTATTAAATAAATCAATATATTTATTTAATAAGTTATCAGCTTTCTTAACATTATCATTTTCTGACCAATGAATAATATGCGAATATATACGATAAAGTAAATAACTATTATAATAATTAATATTTCTTTCCAAAAAATCTTCTTTTTTGCTATCATCTACATACAAATACATAGTATATAAATCTTGGTTAGTAAAAATTTCAACATATTTTTTAAATATATTCTCCTTTACTTGTTCAGAATCAATTTTAATAATAATATCCATTATATCATTAGATTTCATTAAATCATGTACTTCATCAAGTAACTCAAGTTTCAACTTCTCATCGCTTATTTGTAAAAGTAATTTTTTTAAATCATAACTAGTCATTTTTTGGGAATATCTTTTTAATAAATGAATTTTAGTTTCTTCTTCTTTTAAAAATAAAGTAATACTCCACATTATTTTTGGTGGTATTAAATCACGATAATAATCTAAACACATTATCTTTGATTGATCCTCATCCAACCAACTTATAAAATATGGAATCTGTTCTTTTTTCGAATCATCATAATATTTATTAAAAACATTAATTTGTTTCTCATCAGTCGAATATGAATGGGCAATCCAATCAAGTCTAAAATCAGGGAATTGTTCTTTATATAGCAAAAATTCACTAGTTCTTAAATTATCATTTTTTATTTTTCTTAAGTAATCGGAAAAATCCTCTGAATCATAATATTGAATATATTCTTTAAATGTATTTATTTTTATTTTATCATCATTTAGAGAATTAATTACATAAGTAATTTCATAATTTTCTTCAAATTTATCAAAATATTTATAAAGTAAATCTAATTTTAATTCATCATCAGAAATTATCGATATTAAATTCATTATTTTATAAGAATCTAAATAATTGCAATATTCATTAAGTACTTTTTGCTTTATTTCATCAAATTCATTTGTACGTGGAAATTTTCGCAAAACTTCAACAATACTATGAAATTTATGTTCTTCTATAATAATATTTAATATTATATAAAGTTCATCAACTTTATGATATTTATCTAATGTATTAGAAATACTATTTGATTTCAAATAATCTTTAATTTCATCTATATTTGTCATACTTTCTCCTTTTTATGACATAATGACATCAATATATGGGTACCTCTTATTTATCTGTCATTTGTCATTTTCTAATAAACTAGCCTCATCAGTATTATCAACTTTTTCATTTCTTAAAGTAGTATGTAATATATTTATTACCTCGTAATAAGTAAGGGTTTGATATTTATTATCTTCTAATGTTTGTCTAATAACTTCTTTTTCTTCTTCAGTTAGATTTTTATCTTCTAGTTTTTTATTTAAAAATTCTTCAAATTTATTACAATTTTGTAAGCTTCCTAGAGTATTGACTAATGCTTCCTTTACTTTTTTACCTCTCAAGCTAGAATAATATTCTATTAAAAATAAATTATAAGGATTAATTTGCAAGCCTAATCCAGCAGCATACATTAAATCATTAAAGTTTACATCTAAATGTTGACTTACTTTTCTTAAAGTTTTAGGATTTGGTACTTCTCGTTCTCCAGATTCTATTCTTGCTATTTCGGTATGGCTTACACCACATAGTTCTGCTAGTTGATTTTTTGATATTCCTTTTTGTTCTCTAGCTTCTGTAATTATTTCTCCAACAGTTTTATTTTCCATAAAGCACCTTACATTACAATTATATATCATTTCGAACTTAAAAACAAAAAATTTTCTTATTTTAATAATCAAAAACAATATAAAAATTTTAGTCAGGAATGGTATGTTTTTGGAAATGATCTTCCTATTCATAAGGATACAATTAGAAGAAGAAAAAATGCTAATTGTAAAGAAGCAGGTGTTAAACAAATTAGAGTTCATGATTTTAGACACTCTTGTGCTTCATTCTTGATTAATTATGGTGCTAGTATTACTTTAGTTGCAAAATATCTAGGACACACTAAAATAGATGAAACACTTAATACTTACTCTCATATGTACCAAAATAAATTAGAAGATATTGTGAAGTTAATTAACCAAAATGCCAAACAAATAAAAGAAGAAAATCTCATAGAAAATGATACTATAGATGAAGATTTAGAAATAGATATTTAAGTACTTAAAAATGGTAAGTTCTAAGGGACTTACCATCATTTTTATATAAAAATATTACCTAATTATTACCTAAAACCTTTTTTGAAAAGAACAAACCCTTATAAAACAAGTGGAGCGACTGCATCGTCGCTCCTTCAGGGGGGCCTGCTCTCTTCAGTTAGAAGAGACCGAATCGTGTTAAACCCTTTAAATACGGGCCTTTTTATATTGGCATAAACCGTCATTTACCGTGGCTTTTTAGTATTTTTGTACCTAAATTGT
>CACXGO010000031.1 GCA_902767245.1 uncultured Erysipelotrichaceae bacterium | reverse complement strand
GAGGTTGATGATTATGACACAAAGTTATTCTAATAATTTAATACGTTATGAAAAATATTCGGTATTAAAAGAATATATTGATAAAATTAAGAACAAATTTATAGGAGAAAAAATCCAAAGCATACAAAGATTAGGTATTGTTTTTGAAGAATCTGAAGGAACATATATTGTATTAGATGAACCTATTGATATTAAAGTTGGAAATAATCATTTTAATATTTGTTTTAACGATGAAACTGATGCTTTTTGTGGAATAAATTTATTTAACTATAAGGAAATTTCTTACCAAGATAAATTATCTTGGCGAAGTTTAAATGCAATATATAAGGATAACATTATTGGACAACTAATAAAAGATATTATTTTAATTAAAAAAGATATAAGCGTTTATGAGGATAAAGAATATGCAAAAACATTAGAGGATAATTTTGTAGCTATTCATATCTTATTGGAAAATAATTATATTCTTGAAATTACAAATTGGGAAGATTATATGACGGTAAATGAATTAAATGGAAATATTGGATAAACTAGCAAACTCAAAATTCAGGAGCAGCTATGTCCGTATCTGACATAGCCATAATTAATAATAATAAATATAAAACTAGTGAGGAAATTATGCAAAATGATATTAATTATTTTTTTAAAAACGATAATTACAAAAATCAAATAATAAATTTACTAAAAAAATCTAAGCCTGTTCAAGTAAAATCTTTAATTTTTAATAAATCATTCATTTGTCATTCTCATGGAGAATATGCTTTTGAATTACGAAATACAAAAAATGAAAATTTTGTCATCCCTTTTTATGACTGTATGAGTAATATTAACGATTTTTGGTCATTCTTAGAATTTATAACTACTACAAATGAAACTTCAATTTTGTATATTGATGATGATGGAAATGAGCAAATATTATATGTTGAACATATCAATGAAAGGGATGTTCGATTTTCTATTGCTGAGACAATGGAAGCTTATCATAGATTTTGCAGAAATGAAATTAAAAATTATACATACGAAGATGCTGATGTTCTTTTTGATGTTGTAATTAGTAAATATACATTGATAAAACAATTTTATGAGCAATTACTCGAAATGTTTAATGGTTGGGAAAAAGAAACTGAATTTGTTCCTTGGGCAACAGATATTAATGTATGGCAAAAAGATTCTATAATAATAAGAAAATATCTAAGTAATCTTAAAAGTGTTAATATTATGAAAAATTATACAGGATGCTTAATAGGCGGAGCTGTTGGCGATGCATTAGGATATCCTGTAAAATTTTTGTCTTATAATGATATTGTAAAAAAATATGGTGTAAAAGGAATTGCTGATTATTGTTTAGATAATGGTATTGCAAAAATAGCCGATGCGACACAGTTAAGTTTATTTACTGCAAATGGACTATTATATGCAATAACAAGGGGGAGTATAAGAGGAATTCTGGGACCGATTGAAAGTTATGTTATTGACTTTTATTATGATTGGTTTTTAACACAGATAAAAGAATATCCATTAAAAAAGCACTTAACAAATTCATGGTTGATAAATATACCTGAAATGTTTTCGAAAATGTCACCAGAAACCTCAGTAATGAATGCGTTGGAGAACGGCCTACCGTTAAATTATGATGACCGAAATAAAAAGATTAAAAATAATGGAAACGGATATAGTGGAATAGTTAGTGTTGCCCCTGTAAGTATACTATGGCGATATTATAAAGATTACAATCTCGCTGGTAAAATTTCTGCATTGTTAAATAATAATACGATGTCTGTACTTTCGTCATTGTTCTTAGATCGTTTATTAAATAAAATATTTCATCAAGAAGTAAAATTAAATTTAAAATCTGTAATAATAGATTTAAGGAATAATATTTATGACAATTTTAATAAATTTGAGCAAAGGGACATTGAAAAACTAGCTACAGTTATTGATAAAGCAATAGATTTATCAGAATTAAATATGAAAGATAATGAAGCAATTGAAACAATAGGAAAAGGTTGGTTATCGGAAGAAGCATTAGGAATTGCCTTATACTGTTCTATAAAATATTCTGATAATTTTGAAATAGGGATTTTTGCATCAGTAAATCATTCTGGGAATAGCAATTGTACAGGTTCATTAACAGGCAATATTCTCGGAGCGTATTTAGGACTTGATGTAATTCCTAAGAAATTTTTGGATAAATTGCAATTAAAAGATATAATTATAGAAATTGCAAAAGATTTGAATACAGAATGTCCTGTATCAGAATATAGTAATGACAATGTGTGGGAAGCCAAATATGTAGAAGGGAATTACATTAAACAACTACACAAAAATACAAATCAAAAATAAAGGGATTTAAATTAGTAGTTATGGATATTTTAGGCAGATTAGCAAAATCAAAATTCAGGAGCAGATTTAAACTCCGGGCAAAAGAACTTGAATATATTAGGGAAAAAGGTCTTGATAAAATTCATTCTCATGCCTGTGATTTTATTAGAGATAGAGTTGCTCCCTCTGAGCCTGTGAATGATGGTAAACAAACTCCCATGCGAGGACACCCTGTTTTTATTGCCCAACACGCAACCGCCACCTGCTGCCGCGGCTGCATCGAAAAATGGCACAAATTCCCTCAACACAGGGAACTAACCAAATCCGAGCAAGAGTATCTTGTTTCAATAATAATGGAATGGATTAAG
>CACXGO010000030.1 GCA_902767245.1 uncultured Erysipelotrichaceae bacterium | reverse complement strand
GCAAGTAGATTCAACTAATAAAGAATATAAGAAAATGCAAAAGTTATCTATTACTTTAAATGATGTTGAAACTGAATTAAAAGAAAACAGAGAAAAAGTTAAAATACTAACTGAAAACAATGATGCTTTAAACATTAAAGTTAAATCTCTTGAAAAAAAAGATAGATAAACAAGAAGATGAAATTGATGATCTTAAAGAAAAAAATTTTAAACTACAAAGCACCATTACTTTTTTTGAAAACTTATTTGATAGATTAGTTAAATTTATCAAAGATAAAATGTTTGGAAAAGAAAAAGAACGTGAAGATTATTGGAATTTTTCAAAAGATTTATATACTCATAACATATTTAGTGATAAGACTATTGAATCAATTCAAGATGACTATATTTGGAATAAAGAAAATGATAAAGGCAAAGAAAAAGACGATGGCTTATCATTATAAGCTATCGTTTTTGTTTAATTACAATATTAAAATGATTTGTTTTGTTACATTTTTTTATCTACGAAATCTTCTGTCTTCATCTTCCTTAAATTCTTTATAAATATGACTTGCAGACATAATTTCAGCAAAACTACTACTTTTATATTCTAAATATTGTTCTTTGTTAAGAAGATTATAGCTTAAATCGTTATAAACTATAACACCTACTTCTACAGTTCCTTCCATATCTTTAGACCATTTGTTAAAATCTTCACAAAACTTTTCAAGATTAACACCAGCAGGTCCTAACACAATACTAACTGGTGGTTTTGGAAGTGCGTGTCCTGCAGGTAATTTAAGTTTTACATCATATTTAATTTCTTTTTCCATTATATCTTCCTCCCATTTATATACACCTTTATTATATCATATTTTCTTAATTTTTACTAAAAATATTAAATGTATTTTGAAATTGGAAAGTCTTTTAAAGTTGCAAGAGCATTTTCATCTAACTTGCTTATTATTATATTAGCATCTTCCTTATTATCGAGTAATAAATTACAACTAATTTTTGTTAATGAATCTGTTGTATTTTCTTTTATTCTAAATAATTTTTCTTTATCTTCTTGAGAAATTTCACCGAGTCTTTTTAATATTTGACAGCGATTTATAAAATAAATATGCTTGTCAGTTTCATCAGAATGATTCAATAAATTATCTGTTAACCACTTTGAGTAATCTAGTAATTCCTTATTGTTATTTTCATCATATATGTCTATTAAATTTAAAACCTGAGCATTTATTAAAATTTTATTATCTTTGTTATATTCAATGTTATTAAAACTGTCTTTCATTTCATCATAATTAATATCATCAGAAAGATATGACTCTTTATTTAATACCATAAATTTGTTATTGCACAATATATCATCATTACCAGGAATTGTTATTTTAAAATTATTGTATTGATTATCAGAATTCCATATAGAGTATGTATCAAATAAACCATCTTTACGCTTAACAGCAAGAATAGATAATGATAAATCATTTATTTTATATGGGCCTATCATTGAATCTAATGAACCATTAAAACTTATTGCTCTTTTATTTTCTATAGATGAAATAATTATACTTAATTTTTTAAAATCATCATTAGACCAAAAATCAAAATTTAAATCTTTTTTTACATTATGATTTGATAAAAAACTTTCAATGTGTTTATATTCATCATATATTTTACCAAAATTATCTTCAAAGTTATCATTTATATTTAACGATAATAGATTCCCATCAATGTAAAAACCACCATCAGTATAAATGGACTTTATAAAATCTAATGCTTTAATTCTGTCACGAAAACTTCCTTGTATTTTTATATTAAATTTTGTATTTTCTGGATTTAATTCAAATGATTTTCCAAAAGATATTCTTTTTTCATCATTCGTAGTGGTTAATGTAATATCATCAAAAATAATAGTTCCATCTTTGTTAGTAATTTTATAATTCATTTTTCTCATTAAAGTGTTGATTTCTTGTGAACTTATGTTAACTAACTTTTGATTAGAATCATAAGTATAAAAATATTGAGTAGAACCAAGTAAATTTTCTAATTTAAAATCTTTTGAATCCCATAAGAAAAATTTTGTTATATAAGAAGGATCCATTTTAAAATTATTATTTATTAATTCAAATTTACCTTTTTGAATATCTTGGTTTATTTTAAACGTTCTACACATTTTTTCTAAATCTTTGCTATTGTTTACTTCTTTTAATTTCACTTTAACTTTTTCTGAAGTATTAGTTTTATTTTCATCTTGTATTTTTTTAATATCTGCAGGGAGTAAAGGATTAATATAAACTTTATATTTATTTATATTTTTTTCATAGAATTTAACTATTATAAATATCGTTCCGTCCTCTTTCAAAAAATTATTCAAGTCTCTTTTATCTAGATCAAAAGTTATTTTATCAACATTAATTGGATCTTTATATGTAGTTCTACCTTTTATTTGAACTTTTATACTGCCTTCCCAATTTTCTTTTAAATCTATATTTCCTTTAAACAAATCTATTGTTCCATCAAATGAAATACCTTTATCATTTTCACTAAAATTATAATCAATATAATTAAGCTCATCAATTAAGCATCTGATTTTAGTGACGGCTCGATGTTCAGTTTTTTTTGAACTTCTTTTAATTTCTGACATAATCTATCCTCCCTATAAGAAAAAAAGAATATCATAATGATATTCAGCTACAATAAGTATAACATATTTTTTTAAATTAATCAGTATAAGTATTTAATTTTACCAAGAATTATGGTATTATTATTTTAGTGATTAGTTGTTTATCAACTTTTACTATTAGGAGTTTCGAATAACCTTTGTTATCGCTCCAGAAGCAAAAATCGTCGCACCAAGCGATGTTGAGATAAAGCTTAATTAGAAATAATTAAGTTTTTTTGTGTTTTAGAAAGGTAGTGATAATATCAAAAAAACAAAATCCCATTGGTTTTGTTTTTTCTTCTTTATCATAATTCTTACTTTATTTCTTCATAATCTTTGATTCTTGTGTTTACTCCATTTATAATTTTATACTCACGATGCTTATTCTTGTTTACTTTATTTAATATTTCCTTTTCCAAGTCTATATTCAAGATTTCTGATAATCCTAGCAAGTATATTACAACATCGGCTATTTCTTCTCCAACATCATCCGTTTTCTTTCTCCATGCTTCATAAGCTTCAGACATTTCTCCATAAGTTAAACAAAACTCCTTATTGACATCTGTAGCATTAAATCCCTTATCTAACTTGTTTTGATATACATCTTTTTGTATTTTTCTTAAATCTATCATTGTTTTTCCTCCAATATTTTGTTTATTATGTTTCTTATTTCAAGAATTCTACTATTCATAAAATTAGGATGATCTTTAAACCATTTTATATTTAATGGTGATGGATGTGGTAGAACTATGGTAAGTTTTCCATCAATATAATTATCTTTGAATATTAAATCATTAAAATTTTCATTTGGAAAAAATACCTTAGCTGATTTAGCACCAATTATTATATAAAGCTTATTATTAATATATTGTAATTCTTTTTTTATCCATGTATCATAGCAAATTTTTGGTGGCATTCTATCATTACCATTTTTATCTTTTCCAGGATAGCAATGTGCAAGGGCAGCAATATAGAAATTATCAGGATTATAAAATACTTTGTCACTTATTCTATACCACTCATATTTCAGCTTTTTTCCACTTAAGTCCGTAAACGGCTTTAAAGTTTGATGAACCGTAGCAGAAGGGGCTTGACTTATTTGAACAATCTTTGAATTTACATTTCCTAATACTATAGGATGTGGTTTAAAGCCAAATTTTTCTTTACAAAGTTCACAATTTTTTATTTGAAGTATTAATTCATTAAATTCTTTTAGCATTATTTATTCTAAACTCCTCTAATTTTTGTAAAATATCATTAAAAATTTGTTCAATTGGTTTCATGCCATCAACGTATATTAAATTATTTTCATCTAAAATTGATAAATATTCTCTTCTAACCTTGCCTAAGTGTTCTGTTGATGATTTAATATTAAATTTTGTATCAGTATTTCTTTTGACTGATTCTTCTGGAGTAATATCAATAAAAAATCCTATGTCGGCTTTTGGGAAAACAGAATTAATGTTTAAAACAAAATTTTTATTAACACCTTCAGCCATTCTGTATGCGATAGCAGATGGAACATATCTATCAAATAACAATATTTTATTTTTCAAATCTTCATCTTTAATGCTTTTCATTCTTATATATCTATCAGCAGCAAATAAATATGCTTTCAAAATAGAATCTAAAGTTCCTTCAATAGCCATTTTCTTTAATTCTATACCTATATTAGTTTCAAATTCTTTAGAAACTTCCGAATCTATTCCAACATTTGTATAATAATCTTTTAACATTTGAACTATAGTAGTTTTACCACAATTATCCAAACCTTCAAATATAACGATCAAACCATATCACCTTTAACTAATATTATACCATAAACATGACTAAATTCATTATGTAACAACT
>CACXGO010000029.1 GCA_902767245.1 uncultured Erysipelotrichaceae bacterium | reverse complement strand
TGGTGCAGGTGAAGGGACTTGAACCCCCATGGATAAACCGCTAGATCCTAAGTCTAGTGCGTCTGCCAATTTCGCCACACCTGCAAAGTGGTGGACCCTGTAGGATTCGAACCTACAACCCCCCGGTTATGAGCCGGATGCACTAACCGTTGTGCTAAGGGTCCATTTGTCATTACTGCTATATAATAACACAAACTAAAATCATTTGCAATAATTTTACAGAATTTTTTTCTTTCTCGACAGGAAAAGACAAACTAGCAAAGTATATTATTTTTAGGTGATATGTTTGAAAAAAGTTATTGCAGTTATTTTACTTGCAATTATAACAGGAGTAGCATTTTCTTTGTTTATTTTTAGCAAGTATGAAGAAAAAGAGGTATCAAAAGAAATAAACAAAATATATTTTGTTCAACAAGGGGTTTATTCTAATTATAATAATATGCAAAAAAATACGGAAAAATTAGAAGCATATACATTTGAAAGAATAAACGAAAAATATTATGTTTATGTATGTTTTACAACCAACAAAGAAAACCTAAATATGATTGAAAAGTATTTTAAATCGCTTAATTATAGTATTTATATTAAAGAAAAAGAAATTACTGATTATCGATTTTTAGAAGTATTAAATCAATATGACTATTTAATGTCTAAAGTTGAAAAAGGTGAAACAATCAAAAATATTTGTAAACAGTTGGTGCATAAATATGAAGAATATAAATAGCATCAAAAATCTTCCTAAATGGGAAAGACCAAGAGAAAAAATGAAAAAATATGGTGTTCAAAACTTAACTAATGAAGAAATTCTTACCATTTTAATTGGTAGTGGTAATAAATATTATAGTGCTCGTGAAATTAGTAATAAAATCTTATCTGAATTAGAAGATATATGTGAATTAAAAGATTTAAATTATGAAAAACTTGCTCACATAAGTGGTCTTGGTCCATCTAAAATATGTATTATTCTAGCAGCAATTGAATTATCAAAAAGAATTAAAAGAAAAGAATTAATTGATATAAGAATCAATAATTCTGAAAAGATTTTCAACTATTTTAAAAGCATTTTTAGTGACTGTATGCAAGAATGTTTTTATGCCATATATTTAGATGCAAGCAAGAAAGTAATTAAAGTAAAACTTCTTTTTAAAGGAACACTTGATCATAGTTTAGTTCACCCAAGAGAAATATTTAAAGAAGCATATATGTTAAGTGCATCATCAATTATTTGTATTCATAATCATCCAAGTGGTAATATTAATCCAAGTAATGAAGATAAAATTCTTACTAATAACCTAGTAAGAATTGGACTTTTACACGGAATACCGGTAATAGATCATATTATAATTTGTGAAAATAATTATTATAGTTTTTATGAGAATGGAGCAATTTAACTTGAAAAAATACTTAATTTTAGTAAGTATAACATTAATTTTTATTCTTATTTTATATTTAAATGTGATTTCTTATAATAACAATATTATTAAAGTTAGTAATGAATATAGTGAAACTTTTAAGGAACTTAATGCTAATGTTGTCCTTAAAAATTCCTTGGCTGAAATAACCATTGATAAAGGTAATAATAACGGAATAGAAGAGGGAGATATTGCTATTAATAGTAATGCTTTAGTTGGAATTGTTTTTGAAGTAAATGATGATAATAGTGTAATTAGATTAATTACTAATAATCAAAACAAAGTATCAGTAAAGGTTGATGATAATAGTGTTTATGGTTTGTTAGATGAATATAATAACAATTATTTAATAATGAAAAATGTGAGTAAAAAAAAGATTGAAGTAGGAAGTAGAATTGTAACTACAGGAATAGGTTATATTTATCCATCTGGTATTTATGTTGGTGAAGTTGAAAATATAATATTTTCTGATTTAGGTGATTCAAAAGTTTTAATTAAAACACCAGTGGATTTCAATAATATTTCAAATGTTATAATTTTAAAAAAATGGTAGTCTTTATAAAGAATTTTAAACATAAAATTAATTGGTGATAAATGTGTTAAAGAAACTTTTACATTTAATGATAACAATAATTATATTTTTAGTGACTATAATTTCATTTAAAAGTAGTGAGGATTTTAAAAATTGGTTTCAAGTTCATGTTTTAAATAATAGTTTTTCATTTACAAATATTGCTTCTAAATATGAATCTTTATTTGGAAATCCTATTCCATTTAAATCATTTATTAAGGAAAAACCTGTTTTTTCAGAAAAAATTAATTATAGTTCGTTAACACAGTATAACAATGGAATTTTACTTAATGTTGATAACAATTTAATTCCAAGTATTGGTGAAGGATTGATTATTTTTATTGGAAAGAAAGATAATCAAAATTGCATTATTGTTGATCAAAAAGATGTTGAAGTAACATATTGTATGTTAAAACATATTGGGGTTAAGTTATATGACCATATTGAAGCTGGTAGTTATATTGGTGAAGTCGATCAAAAATTGCTTTTATATTTTACTAAAAACGGAGAATATTTAAATTATGAAGATTTCATTTAAAATTCATCCTTTGACATATCTAAGCTTATTAATAGCATTTATAACAGGATATTTTAAAGAAACAATAATTTTTATGACAATTATAATTATTCATGAAATAGGGCATGTTCTTACTGCTATATTATTAAAATGGCATATTGAAAAAATTGTAATTTTACCATTTGGTGGACTAACAATTTTTAATGAGTTATTAAATAAGCCTTTAATAGAAGAGTTAATAATAGCAATTATGGGTCCATTATTTCAAATTATTTTTGTAGCTTTTATAAAAAATGATTTATTCTTTTCATATAGTAATATTATTTTATTTATAAACTTAATTCCTATTTATCCTCTTGATGGCTATAAAATATTAAATATTGCTTTTAATAAATTTATTTCATTTAAAAAAAGCCATATAATTAGTATTTATATTTCATATTTTCTTGGATTTTTTCTTCTTTTTTCTTCTTTTTTAAAGAAAGAATTATTGTACTTTATATTTATATTATTATTGATATCAAAGTTAAAAAATGAACTTAAAAATCATGAACTTTTATTTATAAAGTTTTTATATGAACGTTATTTATATGATTTTAAGTTTAAAAAAGTAAAAATTGTATCAAAATTAGAGAAATTTAAAAAAGATTATTATCATTACCTAAATATTAATAATAAATTAGTTACCGAAAAAGAAATTTTAAAAGGAAAATTTTTAAAGTCATGACCTTGACTTTTTTCTTTAAAATCAACAAAAAATGTTTGACATCACCTAATAATTATGCTAAAATTATTTGATGTGTAGAGCCTCACTCTACAACCGCACTAAAAAGGTTTTAAAACGATTGTTACCTTCAAGGCGAGTCTTAGAAGATTAGGAGGTTAGAAAATGAAAGCAATTATCGAAACAGGTGGCAAACAATACTATGTTGAAGAAGGCACAGTTCTATATATTGAAAAATTAGATGCTGAAGCTGGATCTAAAGTAAAGTTTGACAAAGTTTTAATGGTTAATGATAATGTTGGCTATCCTTATGTTGAAGGAGCAAAAGTTGAAGGCGAAGTAATTAAACATGGAAAAAATAAGAAAATTAAAGTTTTCAAATATAACCAAAAGAAAAATTATCGTCGTACTCAAGGACATCGTCAACCATATACAAAAGTTGAGATTAAGAAAATCTTAGGTTAATTATGATTAGAGTAAATATTAAAAAAAATCAAATTACAATTAAAGGCCATGCCGATTATGAAGAGTTCGGCAAAGATATTGTTTGCGCAAGTGTAACAAGCATTGCAACAACAACAATAAATGCAATTATTAGATTAGATAGTGAAGCAATTGATTTTAAATCAGATGCTGGCCTAATTGAAATAAATGTAAAAAAACATAGTAATTTAGTTGATACTTTATTATTAAATATGACAGAATTATTAAAAGAATTAGAAAAAGATTATAAAAAATATATTAAAATAAATGAGGAGGTGCTTTAGATGAAACTAATGGAATTGAATATTCAATTATTAGCTCATAAAAAAGGACAAGGTTCTACTAAGAACGGCCGTGATTCAGAATCAAAGAGATTAGGTGCTAAAGCTGCTGATGGCGAATTCGTTACAGGTGGCTCTATATTATATCGTCAACGTGGTACTAAGATTTATCCAGGTAAAAACGTTGGTATTGGTAGTGATGACACAGTTTATGCTAAAGTTCCTGGCGTTGTAAGATTTGAACGTTTAGGTAAAGATCGTAAACAAGTAAGTGTTTATCCTGAAAATTAAAACACTTTAAAAGTGTTTTTTTTATAGAAAAAAGTATATAATTATTATATAATATAAATAAATTGGAGGTGCTTTATGACAGATATAGAAATAAGTAATAAAGCAAAAAAACTTGACATTAGAAAAATTGCTAAAAAGTTAGATATTAGTAGTAGATATTTAGAATGTTATGGTAAGACTAAAGCTAAGATTAGTTTAGATATAACGAAGAAATTAGAAAGAAAAAATAACGGGAAATTAATTTTAGTTACTAGTACTAATCCAACTCCATTTGGTGAAGGTAAAACTACGATGAGTATTGGAATCAATGACGCTTTAAATAGAATTGGTAAAAAAAGTGTAGTTGTTTTAAGAGAACCGTCTTTAGGTCCAGTTTTTGGCATAAAAGGTGGAGCTACTGGTGGTGGTTATGCCCAAGTTGTTCCTATGGAAGATATAAATTTGCATTTTACAGGTGATATTCATGCTGTTGAAACATGTAATAATTTGCTTTGCGCTATTATTGATAATCACATTTTTCAAGGAAATGCTTTGAGATTAGATTTGAATAGAATTGCATTTCAAAGATGCGTTGATCTTAACGATAGAGCAGTCCGTAATGTTATTTTAAAATATGATAATAAAGGATTAGAAAGAAATGATAAGTATAATATTACAGTAGCAAGTGAAATTATGGCGATTCTATGCCTTGCCACTGATATAACTGATTTAAAAAGAAGACTAGGAAATATTTTAATTGGTTACAACCAAAATGGTAAAATGATTTTTGCACGTGATTTAAAATGTGTTGATGCCTTAGCTTTAGTTTTAAAAGATGCCATTAAACCAAATTTAGTTCAAACTTTAGAAAATAATCCAGCCATTATTCATGGTGGACCTTTTGCTAACATTGCACATGGATGCAATAGTATTATTGCAACTAAAATGGGTCTAAAACTTGCTGATTATGTGGTTACAGAAGCAGGATTTGGAGCTGATTTAGGAGCAGAAAAGTTTTTAGATATTAAGTGTCCACTTGCTAATTTAAAACCGAATGCAATAGTTATTAATGCTACAATTCGCAGTATGAAATATAATGGTGGAGTCATAAAAGAAGATATCAATAAAGAAAATATTGAGGCTATAAAAAAAGGTATTGAAAACTTAAAAACACATATTTTAAATATGCAAAAGTACACTAAAAATATTATTGTGTGTTTAAATAAGTTTGATTTTGACACTGAAAAAGAAATAAAATTTGTCAAAGAATATGTTGAAAAAATGGGAGTTTTATTTGAAATTTCAGAATGCTTTAGCAAAGGATCACTAGGTGGCATTAAATTAGCAGAAAAGATTATAGAATTATGTAATCAAAAGGTAGATTATAAGCCGCTTTATGATTATGAAAGCAGTATTAAATCAAAAATTGAAACTATATGTCATGAAATATATCATGCATCTAAAGTTGATTTTGGAGAATTAGCTAAAGAAAAAATCAAAGAATACGAGAAAAATGGTTTTGCATCTCTTCCAGTTTGCATTGCCAAGACTCAATATTCATTGACTGATGATCAAAAAGTTTTAGGTGCTCCAAAGGGATTTACAATGACTGTAACAGATGTTAGATTATCGTCAGGAGCAGGTTTTATTGTTTGCTTGATGGGAAATATTATGACAATGCCAGGGCTATCAAAAGAACCAGCATATTTAAAAATGAAGATTAGCAAAAACGGAAAAATCAGTGGTTTATATTAAAATGTAAAGTCATGTAATTAACATGACTTTTTATTGTTATAATTTGTTAAATTTGATATAATTTATTATAGGTGATAGTAGTGAAACAATTTCTTATAACAGTTACAAATCAAACTACATCTGGCAATCTAAACTACATAATTATTGGTTTAGTTGTTATAATTGTGATTTTATTAGGTATCACTCTTAAAGGAAATAAATAGATATTGATTTAAATATCTTTTTTTGTTATAATCAAATGCCAGTAGTAATAAAAGAGGTGATAATTATGTTTCTTGATGAAGTAACAGTAGAACTAATTGCTGGTAATGGTGGTAATGGCTGTATGGCATACCGTCGTGAAAAATATGTTGAAATGGGTGGCCCATATGGTGGAAATGGAGGCCATGGTGGAAATATTATATTTAAAGCTGATGAAGGCTTAAATACTTTAATTGATTTAAGATATCGTCGTGTTATAAGAGGCGATAAAGGTGAAAATGGACTTGGAAAGGGAATGACTGGAGCTAGTGCTTCAGATGTTATTGTCAAAGTCCCGGTTGGTACTATAATAACCGATCAAGAAACAGGCCTAATTTTAGGGGACTTAGTTAAAAATAATGATGAAATATTAGTTGCAAAAGGTGGCCGTGGTGGTCGTGGAAATATGGCATTAGCAACTCGTTCAAATCTATGCCCAAGCTATGCTGAAAATGGAGAACCAGGCGAAACGAGGAAAGTTAAAGTTGAATTAAAGCTTTTAGCAGATGTTGGTTTGGTTGGAATGCCTAGTGTTGGGAAATCAACATTTATTTCTTGTATATCAAAAGCAAGGCCAAAAATAGGAGCATATCATTTTACAACTTTGGTTCCTAATTTAGGTGTTGTAACAACAAATGATAATCGTTCTTTTGTTGTTGCAGATTTACCAGGTTTAATTGAAGGTGCTTCTTTAGGTGAAGGCTTAGGTGATGAATTTTTAAAGCATATTGAAAGAACAAGAGTTATTGCTCATATTGTTGATATGGGTTCAAGTGAAGGTCGCGATCCATATGAAGACTATTTAATTATAAATAAAGAATTAGAAAACTTTAAAACAAATTTATTAACTAAAAAACAAATTGTAATTGCAAATAAAATGGATTTACCAAATGCTAAAGAAAATTTAGAAAAATTTAAAGCTAAAGTTGATGTAGAAATATTTCCAATTTCTACTATAACTAAAGAAGGAATTGATAAAGTTCTTTATCGTTTAGCTGATTTATTAGATGAAATCAAAAAAACTCCATTATATGAAGATGAAAAATTTGAAAGTCATGTATTATACAAATTTAAAGAAGAACAACCATTTGAAATAACAAAAGATGGTAATACTTGGGTAATAAGTGGCGAAAAAGTTGAAAAGATTTTAAAAATGACTAAATTTCAAACCGATGAATCAGTTTTAAGATTTGCAAATAAACTTCGAAAACTAGGAATAGATGATAAATTAAAAGAACTTGGAGCTCAAGATGGAGATAATGTTAGAATTCTTGATTTAGAATTTGAATATAGGGACTAATTTGACAAATTATCTAAAAATGATATCATATTATTCTTGAGAAGGAATGAATATGAATAAAGATAAAAAAAGTAGATTATTATTAACAGGTGGATTTTTTCTTGCACTTTCAGCAGGGATGGCACTTGAATTAGTAAAGGTTCCGGTAAAAGTAGAGGAAGTTAGTATTGAAAAAGTTCCAGCAATTTTAACTAGTCAAGAGTATGCAAATGGTGTTATAGCTTATAACTATTTTGTGCCAGAAGATTATAATTTAGTTTATGATGAATCAGGTAATGCATATGGTTATAAAGAAGACAAAGTAGAAGTGACTAGGGAAGTTTCATTAGGAGATTATATATTTAAAAAAGAAAGAAAGAGTTTTTAATTCTTTCTTTCTTTAAAAATGTCATTAATTTTAAAATTATATTTATCTATACTAGTTTCATATGTATAATAAATATTTTTTTTGGGCCAAACAATTCTATATGGTTTTAAACTTTTATAAATATATAATATCTTATTATTTTTATCAGTCATATAAACATCAATTGGTTTAAACATAAAAAAAGTGTGAATGCTATTACATTTTGGAAAACACATATCAGTGATATTTTTATGGAACATATTTCCAATTAAACGATCTTTAAATTTAACACAATTTTTCACACATTTCACCATATATATTTTAACATAAAAACATTTGACAAAACAAGAAAAAAAGGTTAAACTTATATTAGATAAAGATAGCGGAGGATTTAATTATGAAGTTAAATAATAAAGGTCAAGCATTAGTTGAATATTTACTTATCATTGCAGTTATAAGTGTAATTGTTGTAAGTTTAGTTAAATTGCTTGGTGGATACTTGCAAGATTCAATTACAAAATCTTCTTGTGCTATGTTTGACAAGGTTTATGTTGAAGGTTCAAGTCCTGGCGAAGGAGTTTGTGTAGACAAATAAAAACATTGGTTATCCAATGTTTTTTTTATGCTTCTTTCATTAATGCTTTGATTTTATCAGTATTTTTAAAGTTTAATTTTGCAATTTCTTTTAATTTATCAAAACCATGTTCTTGAACTATCTTAAGTCCACATTCATCAACAGCTGTTGATGCTCCTTTAGGAATTAAACAACCAACTTCTTTACATATTTTACCCATTTCTTTTAAAAATACATAACGACTTATAACTGATGCACAAGCAACTGAAAGAACTTGATCTTCAGCTTTTGTTAAAAAAGTTACATTTCTAAAAATGCATGGGTTTGTTTTTAAATAACTGAAATAGGCATTAGGATATGTAAACTGATCAACAACGGCATATTCATAATCAGGATTTTCCTTAGTTATATTATTTAATACTTTATTGTGCATAATTGCTTTAATTGCATTCATATTAATATTAGAACTATAACGTTCATTATACTCAGTATTTGATAAAATAACAGTGTTATATGGGATTACTTTAATTATCTGAGGTACAATCTCTAAAATTTTTTCGTCAGTTAATTTTTTAGAATCGCGAACTCCAAGTTCTTCTAAAAAAGGAATATTACTTTTATTAACATAGCAAGCAGTTACAACAATTGGACCAAAATAATCACCGGTTCCAACTTCATCAGAACCAACAGTTGAGGCATTATATAGTTTATAGTCACGTTTTATTTCTTTTTTGTCTTTTTTATTTTCGTCACTATTAGTATAATGTACAACTCCAGCATTAATTTTTTCAGTTTCAATCCAATACTCACTTGCTAAATCAGCATCTTTTCCTTGAAAAACAGCTTTTCCTGATTCATATAAAGTTAATACGGTATCACCATCTTCAGCTTGAAAAACAGCATATTGTGGTGTTTTAGGACGAAGATGATCTTTATAAAAATCAATCATCATTTCTTTCGTTTTTTCAGTTATTTTAACAGTTATGGTCATTTTAACACGCTCCCTATCATAATTATTTTACCACACTTTTTTTCATTTGGCTTTATTTTATTAAAAAAATATAATATAATTTAACTAGGAGGAAATATATGAATATTATTGATGCTCTTATAATATTAATAATTATTATATTTGCTATAGTAGGATTTAAACGTGGTTTTGTTCATTCAATTGTTTCATTTGTGGGAACAATTTTAATAGTTATTTTGGCATTTACCTTTAAAAATTATGTTTCAGTTCTTTTATATGAAAATCTTCCGTTTTTTAAATTTGGTGGTTTTTTCAAAAATATTTCAGTTATTAATATTTTATTTTATGAAGTAATTGCTTTTCTGATTGTTTTAATTGTACTTGGAATTTTACTAAAAATATTTATTAAAATATCAAAATTAATTGAAAAAATATTTAAGGCAACAATTATTTTAACAATACCATCAAAAATAGCAGGATTATTAATTGGAATAGTTGAAGGGTATGTTATAAGTTTTGTGTTTTTGTATGTGTTTTCACTTTCAGTATTTAATATTGTAGAGATGCAGAATTCAAAATATCGTGATCCAATATTAAAAGAAACTCCGATTTTATCCAGTATTTCAGATGATTCTTTAGTAATGATTAAAGATTTTGAAAGGTTAAAAGAAACTTATGATGGTGAAGATGCTGAAACATTTAATTTAGAAAGCTTGGATTTATTTCTAAAATATAAGATTATTTCAATTGATTCAGTTGATAAATTAATTGAAAAAGGCAAGATTCAAATAAACGATGTTGAAAGTATTTTACAAAAATATAGATTAACAAACGAACCTGAAGAATTAGAAAATAATATAGAAGGTGTTAAAGATTTAGAAGAAACTGAAGAAATGGAGGAAGAAACAGATGAAATTGCTCAGTAAAGAAGAAAATTTTAATGAACTTATTGCCAAAGGATTGGTTTTAGTTGATTTTTATGCTGATTGGTGTGGACCATGTAAAATGCTAAGTCCAAATTTGGAAGAAATAAGCAAAGAATATAATGTTATAAAAGTAAATGTTGATTTATTTGAGGATATTGCAAGGAATTATGGTATTATGAGTATTCCAGCATTATATTTATTTAAAGATGGTGAAGTTATTGATAAAAAAATTGGTTATCAAGAACTAGCTGATTTAAAGAATTGGTTATCAACAAAAATCTAAAGCGAAAGTTTTAGATTTTTTTCTTGTTTAAAAATCATATTAAATGTTCATAATATTCATAGAATAATTATGGAGGGAAAAAATGTTTAAAAATTTTACAGAAGATGCTCGTAAAGTATTAATGCTTGCTCATGACGAAATGGTAGCTTTAAAACATTCCTTCATTGGAACAGAACATGTATTACTTGCAATTATGCATTTTAAAAACAATGTTTCAAAAAAACTTTCAAATCAAGGATTAACATATGAAAAAGTTAAAAACGAGATTATTGAAACGATTGGTTATGGGGATTCAGTTACTGATATGTTTATTTATACACCTCTTTTAAAAAAGATAATTGAAAATTCAATATATGAAGCTAATGAAGATAATCGCGAAGTCAATATTGATTCAATTTTCAACAATTTAATCCTTGAAGGTGATGGTATTGCATATCGCATATTAATTGAATTAGACATAAATTTAGATGATATATTAGTTATAAATAAAAAAGTGAAAAAGAGTAAAAAATTACTATTAGATGAACTTGGAATTGATTTAAATAAAAAAGCTAAAGCTTTAGAACTTGACCCTGCAATAGATCGTGAGGAAGAAATAGAAAGAATCGAAGAAATTTTATCACGAAGGACAAAAAACAATCCAATATTGATTGGTAAAGCAGGGGTTGGTAAAACGGCAATTGTTGAAGAACTAGCCAGGAGAATTGTTAATGGATGTGTTCCTAACAATTTAAAAAATAAAAGAATTATTAGTTTAGATATGGCTAGTGCTGTTGCCGGAACAAAATATCGAGGTGAATTTGAAGAAAGAATTAAAAAAGTAATCAAAGAAGTTGAGGAAAATGATGATATTATTCTTTTTATTGATGAGATTCATACATTGGTTGGTGCCGGTGGAGCTGAAGGTGCAATTGATGCTTCTAATATTTTTAAACCAGCATTAGCTAGAAATAAAGTAAAGGTAATTGGAGCAACTACTTTAGAAGAGTATAAAAAGTTTATTGAACATGATCATGCTTTAGAACGAAGATTTCAAAAAGTATTAATTGAAGCCCCCACAAAAGAGCAAACGATTAATATTTTAAAAAACATAAAACATATTTATACTGATTATCATCATGTAAAAATTAGTGATGAAATGATTGAAAAAATCGTTGAATTTGCTGATAAATATATATATGATCGCAGTGAACCAGATGCTGCTATAGATATATTAGATGAAGTATTAGCTAACATAAGTGTTCATGAAAATGTAGGTAGTAAAAAATATAATAATTTGGTTCAAAAGCTTGTAGAACTAAAATCTTCTGAAAAAAAGGAATTAAAAAATACAAAGAAATTGTATGAACTTAAAGAAAGAGAAAAAGAACTTATTAATAAAATAAATAGGTTAGAATTAAAAGTAATGAAAGCTCAAAAAGAAGTAACTATTAATGATATAGCAAGTGTGATTTCTCATAAAACAAAAATGCCAATTTATGAAATTGTCGCAGATAATCCAAAAATCTTAAAAAATATTGAAAATCAATTAAAAAATAGAATAATTGGTCAAGCTGAAGCACTAGAATCAGTAATTAAACTTTCTAAACGCCTAAAACTTGGATTTAAAGATGATCAAAAATGTTATTCAATGATGTTTGTGGGGCCAACAGGAGTTGGTAAAACAATGTTAGCTTTAGAAACAGCTAAGATTTTAAGTAAAAATATCATTAAACTAGATATGAGTGAATATTCACTTCCACATACTGTTAGCAAAATAATTGGTGCTCCACCAGGATATGTTGGCTATGAAGATAATCACAATGTTTTAGAAGACATTCGTGAACATACAAGTGGAGTCATTATATTAGATGAAATTGAAAAAGCTCATTCTGATGTTTTAAATCTTTTCTTGCAAATATTAGATCAAAGTTATATTAAAGATTCTATGGGAAGAATAGTTCACTTTAATAATTATGTTATTATAATGACATCAAATGTAGGCTATGAGAATAATAAAATAGGTTTTAGTAACCAAAAAAGCATTAATGATTTAAAAGAACATTATTCTTTATCATTTATAAATCGAATTGATAGTATTATTAAATTTAATTATCTAAATGAAACTGATATAAATAACATCATTTCTAAAAAATTAAATAGTTTAGTAGATAAATATGCTGAACGTGGAGTAAAAGTAAAATATGATAATAAAATTAAAAAAGATATATTAAATCATATTGATTATAATTTATTTGGTGCAAGAAAAATTGATAAATATATTAAAGATAAAATAGAATCAAGTTTAATTGATGAAATTATTTCTACTAATAAAAATGATATAGTATTATTAGCAAGTTAAAAGTCATGTTTAAACATGACTTTTTCTTGTAAATAAATATCAAATATAATATAATTAATGTAGTTTTGGAAGTGATTAATATGCTTTTTAAAATTGGCAATGTTGAAATAAAAAATCAAATTGTTTTAGCTCCAATGGCGGGGATATCCAATCCTGCATACATTAAAATATGCGAAAAAATGGGTTTAGGGTATGCCATTACGGAATTACTTAGTGCAGAAGCTATTGTAAGAAAAAACAAAAAAACTTTAGAAATGTTAAATGGTATAGAAAATTTAAATATACCTGTTGCTGTTCAAATATTTGGTTCTAATCCTAAAACTATGGCGAAAGCAGCACGTATTTTATTAGATTTACACCAAATTAAATTAATTGATATAAATATGGGATGCCCTGTACCAAAAATTGCTTTAAAATCGCAAGCAGGTAGTGCTCTTTTAAAAAATCCAATAAAAGTTAAGGAAATTGTTTCAAGTGTAGTTGAAGCTGTTTCAATACCAGTTACTGTCAAAATTAGAAGTGGTTGGGATCAAAAAAGTATCAATGCAGTTGAAATCGCCAAAATATGTGAAGAAGCAGGAGCAAAAGCTATTGCAATTCATGGTCGAACTAGAAGTCAAGGTTATGCTGGTAATGTAGACTTAGAAATAATAAAGAAAGTCAAAGAAAGTGTTAATATTCCTGTAATTGGAAATGGTGACATAAAATCCTGCTATGATGCCAAAAAAATGCTTGATTATACTGGCTGTGATGCGGTTATGATAGGAAGAGGAATACTAGGTAATCCTTGGCTTATTAAAGAATGTATTGATTATTTAGAAAAAGGAATTGAACCTAGAGATGTAAGTATAGAAGAAAAACTTAATATGATAAAGACTCATTTGGATTTTCTTATTTCTCAAAAAGGTGAAAAAGTGGCTTGTTTGGAAATGAGAAGTCATTTTGCTTGGTATTTGAAAGGTATGCCTGGAGTAAAAAAAATCAAAATCAAATTACAACAAGTATCAACTAAAGAAGAAGTTTTAGAACTTTTAAAAGAATATGAGGTGGAATCAAATTGCGATATAGAAGAATAACTGCGGCAATTTTAGATATTTTTGTTTTAATTTTTATTATTTCATTTACAATTAGTGCTTTTCCTCTTAGCAATGAAATAAAAGATAAATACTATGAAATAGCTAAAATTGAGTCGGGTGTAAAAAAATATAGTGAATTTACAGTTGAGCAAAAAAACGAAATTAATAAAATAACCTTTGAAATTGAACGAGGGATGGTCAAGTATTATATAATTATGATTGTAATTATAACTATTTATTTTATACTTATACCGGCTTATTTAAATGGTCAAACAGTTGGACAACATATAAGAAAAGTGAGATTAATAAGTGACGAAAAAATCACATTAAATACTTATATTATCCGTTCTACTTTAAATTCAGGGTTATTCTTAATGATTCTACTATCAATTTTACTTTACATTTTAAATGCAATTTGGTATTCTAGAGTTGAAACAATTTTATTTTTTGTTCAATTCATTTATTGGATTGTTTGCTTTTTAATGTTATTAATTAAAGGTGAAACAATTCATGATAAAATTACAAAAACAAAAGTTATAGAGGTGAAAAGATGAAAGAATATAGTGAACAAGAACAGGTAAGAAGAGATAAATTAGTAGAAATTGCAAAATATTGCAATCCTTATCCTGAAAGATATGAAATAAGCCATCGTTTATTTGAAGCAGCCTTACTTGAAGATGGAACAAAAGATGTAAGTGTTGCTGGTAGAATTGTTTTTATGCGTAAAATGGGAAAATTAAGTTTTCTAAGAATTCGTGATTTAGAAGGAGATTTACAACTTTCAATTAAAATTGATTTAGTTGGAGAAGAAAAATATAATTTCTTTAAAACAATGATTGATGTTGGAGACTTCATTGGAGCTAAAGGTGAAATGTTTACAACTCAAACAGGTGAAAAAACATTAAGAGCTGATAGTTTTGAATTTTTAGGTAAAGCTTTAAAACCGCTTCCAGAAAAATTTCATGGTTTAACTGACATTGAGGAAAAATATCGTCAAAGATATGTTGACTTAATTTCTAATGAAGACTCTAGAAAAGTATTTTTAGGTCGTAGTAAACTTTATTCATTTATTCACAAATATTTAGGTGAAAATGGCTTTTTACAAGTTGAAACTCCAATTTTACAAAGTGCTGTTTGTGGAGCTGCTGCTAGACCATTTTATACTCATCATAATGCTTTAGATATTGATCTCAATTTAAGAATTGCACCAGAAACATATTTAAAACAGTGTATTGCGGCTGGATTTAATCGCGTTTATGAAGTTGCAAAATGTTTTAGAAATGAAGGTATGGATACTGAACATTTACAAGAATTTACACAAGTAGAGTGGTATGCCTCATATTGGAATTTTGAAGATAATTTGAAATTTTATCAAGGATTTGTTAGAAATTTAATGCTTGAATTGATTGGAACAACTACTATTGAGTATCAAGGTCATACTTTAGATTTTGGCAAAGATTTTAATAAAATTAATTATGTTGAAAGATTAACTGAAATTTTAGGATTTGATTTTCTTGAAATTGAAGATCCAAATGAATTAAAAGAAAAGATTATCAAAAAAGGTCTATTTACTAAAAATGAATTAGAAGACTATCATTCATTAAGTCAAATAATTGATTTTACATATAAGAGAACTATTCGTGCTGATATTATAGAACCAACAGTTATTTATAATTATCCAGCGGTTTTAATACCTCTTGCTAGAAGAAATGATAAAAATAATAAAATAATTGATGTATTTCAAGTTGTAGCTGGAGGAACAGAACTTTGTAAAGCTTATTCAGAACTTGTTAATCCAATTATTCAAAGACAAGCATTTGAAGATCAACTTGTTGCTAAAGAACAAGGTGATGATGAAACAATGGAAATTGATGAATCATTTATGGGTGCGATGGAACAAGGAATGCCACCAATTTCTGGGTTAGGTTTTGGAATTGATCGCTTACTTATGCTAATTTATAATGTACCTTCAATCAGGGATGTTGTTTTGTTCCCATTAATGAGACAAAACGAAAAGTAAACATTTGTTTACTTTTTTTCTGCCATAATTTCCCACAATCATTAGGTAATGTTCCCAAAAAGATTTTTTATAATGAAAATGAAGGCAGGTGATATTTATAGAATAAACAAAGAAATAAAAAAAATTAAAAATTATACACTCCGAAATATAAAAACAAAAGTAAAGAGGTGATTCTATAAGAATTAATATGCTATAATGATAAAGAGGTGCAAAGTATGTATAAAATATGTCTTGTTGAAGATGAAATAAATTTAAATAATATTGTTAAGGCTTATTTAGAAAATGCTGGTTATGAAGTAATATCATTTTATAATGGGCGTGATGCTATTAATTATGTTGGTAATAACATTTCACTTTGGATTTTAGATATTATGCTAGGTGATGATATTAGTGGCTATGATATTATAAAAAAAATCCGCGAAAAAGATGAAATAGTGCCAGTAATTTTCACATCAGCTCGTGATCAAGAATTAGATAAAATTATTGGTCTTGAGCTTGGAAGTGATGACTATATCACAAAACCATATTCTCCCAAAGAACTTGTTTTACGTGTTAACAATATGATAAAAAGAGTTTATTCAAAAAATCAATCAAAAACAATTTATGAAACATATGAAATTGATAAAGAAAGAAGAATCATTTTAGAAGAGAATAAAGAAATTAATCTTACAACTTTAGAGTATGATTTAGTATTATTTTTTATAGATAATAAAAATAAATCATTTAGTCGTGAGGAAATTTTAAAGAATGTTTGGGGTACTGACTATTTTGGAAATGATCGCGTTGTTGATGATTTAATTAGAAGAGTCAGGAAGAAACTACCAAAGCTAAATATTAATACTCTTTATGGATTCGGATATCGTTTATCATGAAAACTATGAAATTAACACTTTACAAACAACTGCTTGCTATTATTGTTTTAATCGTTGCAATAATATTTATAGCATTGTTACTTATTCTCCCTAAACAATTACTACCTATATATGAAGAAAGAATGTATCAAACACTAAGGCAGTCATTAATTATATCAAGAAATGATATTGTAAATGCTACTAATAATGATATTGGATACATTTATGTCTATAATGAAAAAACATATGTTTCAAACAATTTTTCTGACATAATATCTTTAGATGTAACCTCAATTATGAAAAATATTAATAATACTCACGGGAAGTTTACTTATAGTGGTAAAACTTATTATTATTCAACTTATCGCGATTTTAATTACTATAAAATTGCTTTGACAACAAACAATTTTATAATTGAGATAAGAAAGGATGTTTCAAAAGTTTTAATCCCAATTATAATTATCGTTTCTTTAATAATTGTTGCTATAATATATTGGTGGAATAATTTAATCATTAATAAAATAGAACATTTAAAAAAGAAAATTGATAATTTAGCTAATAAAGACTATAAAGATGATTATCTGTTTAAATTAGATGATGAATTTATAATTCTTTCAAATGCTATCGATAATATGAAACTCACATTAGAAGAAGCCGAAGACTATAAAAATCAAATGTATCAAAACATATCTCACGATTTTAAAACACCTATTGCCGTTATAAAATCTTATATTGAAGGAATTGAAGATAATGTGACAAAACCAGAAGATGGAATTGATATTATAAAAGAAGAAACTTTAAAATTAGAACAAAAGGTTAATTCACTTTTATATTTAAATAAGCTAAATTATCTTAAGGATAAAAAAATGGTCTTAAATAAAATAGATTTGCAAGATGTTATTAAAGATGTTGTAAAAAAATTTCAACTTCAGCGTCCAGATATAAAATGGGAAATTATTTATGCTGATAAGAATACAACTTTTAATGGTTCTTATGAACTTTGGGAAACTATTTTTGATAATATTTTTACAAATTTCATGCGCTATACTAAAAACAATATAAAAGTAACAATAAAATCTAAAAAAATAATACTATTTAATGATGGTGAAAAAATAGATGAAGATATTGTAAATAATATATTTAATCCCTATACAAAAGGCGCAAAAGGTCAATTTGGATTAGGACTTTCAATTGTAAAAAAGTCACTTATGCTTATTAAATATGATATAAGTGTCAAAAACGAAAAAAATGGTGTAACATTTATAATAAAATGACAAGTTTAATATACTTGTCATTTTTTAGGCTTTAAAAAATTTTTAAAACAATGTATAATCTATATTAGAATGGAGTTGGTCTTAATGGCTTTACATTTACCAAAATACAAGAAAAAAACATTAGAGCATTCATTAGCAAAATATATGCGTCCAAATTATGTTTATATACCGTTAATTAATGCTGGCGATACTAATATAACAGTTTTAGTTCAAAAAGGTGACTATGTAAATAAAGGAAGTATTGTTGGAAGAAGAAAGGGAACATTTAAAATTCCTATTCTTTCAAGTGTTTCAGGTATAGTTGTCGGTTTTGAAGAACATATTTGTTATAATGGTGAAAAAGTAAAATGTGTTAAAATTGAAAATGATTTTAAAGATTCTGAATTAAATGTTAAAAAAAGTAAAAAAATAACTGATTTTTCTAAAAAAGAGTTTCTTGAAATCATTAAAGAAAAAGGAATTATTGGTATGGGTGGAGCTGGATTTCCAACATATGCAAAATATGATACAAAAAGAAAAATTAACACTTTAATAGTTAATGCCGTTGAATGTGAGCCATATATTACAGCAGATCAAATATTAGGTCTTAATTTTACAGAGGAAATATTAGAAGCAATTGATGCCATATTAACAATTAATGAAATAGAAGAATGCTATATTGCAGTAAAGAAAAACAATTCTGAACTAATAAATGCATTTAATAATCACATTGGTACATATTTAAGAGTAAAACTATTTTTGGTTGATGATATGTATCCAATGGGATGGGAGCGTATGCTTGTTAAAAAAATTATTAAAGAAGACTATGATCGCTTGCCAATTGAACTTGGTGTTGTAATTAATAATATTTCTACTATTTATGCCATTTATAGCGCATTAAAATATAATCGGGCATTAACTGAAAGGACTGTGACATTTGCTGGTGAAATGCTTAAAGCACCACAAAATATTGTTGTTAAGGTTGGAACACCAGTAAAAGAAATAATTGAATCAATTGAAGGTTATAAAAGAGCCAAAGATATAACTTTTATTGCTGGGGGACCTATGATGGGAACATCATTACCAAGTGATGATTTAATAATTACTCCAAATTTAAATTGTGTACTAGTAATTAAGAGTCCTGTTAATGAATTAGCACTTCCATGTATTAGATGTGGTAAATGTGTTCAAGTCTGTCCTGCTAAGCTTTCACCGGTTATAATTAAAGATAATTTAAATAATATTGAAACGCTAAAAAAATTAAATACTGATAAATGCATTGAATGTGGTTCATGTTCATATATATGTCCATCACGTTTAAATATAAGAGAATGTGTAAAATTAGCTAAAGAAAAAATAAAGGAAGTGAGATAATGAAAGAAATTCATATTAAAGAAGGTCCGTTTTTAAAAACAGAAAATAAAACAAACAATATTATGAATAATCTTTTAATAGCTCTTATTCCAATAATACTTTATTCTTTTTATAAGAATGGAATAGTTCCATATATTAATGGAAAATCAACAATTTATCAAATGTTATTACCACTTATAATGATATTTGTATCAGTTTTTGTTACTTTTTTTACAGAATATTTATATGGAATTTTAATTAAAAAGGAACCCAAAAATATTGGTTATCATTTAAAAACAAAATATAGTATTTTTCCAGGTTTATTTTTAGCTTTAATTCTTCCAATTAATACTCCAATTTGGATACTTATAGTAGGTGCTTTAATATCATCATTAATTGGTAAAATTGTATTTGGAGGACTTGGATATAATATTTTTAATCCGGCTTTAATTGGAAGACTATTTATAATTACCATTTTTGCTGTAACTATTACAAATAATGGTGGATATTTAAATAGTTATGAAGTTGATGCTATTTCAAAATCTACACCATTAAGTAATTATGCAACTATTGAAACAATTGGAACATATGATGCTTTAGTAAAGCCATATGGGACTCTTTGGAATTTCTTTTTTGGATCAATTCCTGGAGCATTAGGAGAAACTAGTGCCTTTTTGTGCATCCTTGGATTTTTATATTTAGTTTATAAAAAAGCAATAAAATGGCGTATTCCAATTACATATATTGGAACAGTATTTGTAATGACTTATATTATTGGTAGTTTAAATGATGCAACTCTATGGTACCCAACATTTCAAATATTAAGTGGGGGACTTTTCTTTGGAGCTATTTTTATGGCAACAGATCCAGTTACAAGCCCAACAACACCAATTGCTCAAGTAATATATGGAATTTTTCTTGGAATTTTAACAGTTGTATTTAGATATTTGACAAATGCTCCAGAAGGGGTTTTAACAAGCATTTTAATTATGAATATGTTTGTTATTATGATTGATCGATTAGGTGCATATGCAAGATTTGGTTATAAAAAAATTGCAATTCTAGTTCTTGTTCAAATAATGCTTATTTTAGGACTTTCACTTTATATTGCTGAAACTAAAGAGAATAAAGTTAATGTTGATCCAAACTTTAATATAATTTCTAAGGAAACCAAAAATGATGCAACAACCTATATTGTTACTGAGAAAGGTTATTCAAGTTTGATTAAAGCAGAAGTAATTATAAAAGATTCAAAAATTGAAAAAATCAATATTTTAGAACAAAATGATAGTTTCTATTCAAAAGTTGAAGAAAGCAATTATGTTGATAAATTTAAAAACAAAAGTGAAGTTGAAGATATAGATACTGTAAGCGGAGCAACTATTACTTCAACGGCAATTAAAAAACTTGCAAGAAATGTTTTAAATGATTATATGGGGTAGTTTATGAAAAATGATTTTAAAGCGATTTTAGTATTAGTTTTAATAACTTTAGTTTGCGCAATTATAATGTATCTTTTATATAATTTTTATGGAGGAAATATATGAAAAAAATATGGAATGGAATAACTAAAGAAAACGCAATATTTGTTTTGTTATTGGGACTTTGTCCTGCTTTAGCTGTTACAACGACATTTGAAAAATCTTATGTGATGGGACTTTGTGTTTTAGTTGTTTTACTTGGTTCAAATTTTATAATTTCTTTAATAAAAAAAATAGTACCTGATTTAGTAAAAATACCAGTATTTATTTTAATAATTGGAACATTTGTAACTGCAATAGAAATAGTTTTAAAAAATGAGCTTCCAGGACTTTATGATGTTTTAAGTATTTATTTACCTTTGATAACTGTTAATTGTATTATTTTTGGTAGAGCACTAGAAGTTGCTTCTAAAGAATCAGTCAAAAATAGTATTCTAGATGCAATTGGAACGGGACTTGGTTTTACAATGGCACTTATGATTATTGGTTTAGTTCGTGAGTTATTTGGGAATAATTCAATTACAATTTTGAGTAATGATGGTTTAGCTAAAATCTTTGGTCAAAATTTAGTTATTGAAAATGTACTTCCAGCATTTACACCAATAAATATTATGGTTAAACCAGCAGGGGCATTTTTAGCTTTGGCCTTATTGCTTGCCTTTATTAATTTCATGAAATCAAGGAGGAAGAAAAATGTCTCTAATTAATATTTTTATAGTTGGATTTTTAACAGAAAACATTGTTTTAACAAAATTTTTAGGTCTTTGTTCATTTTTAGGAACATCAAATAAGCGTAAAAATTCGTTTTTTATGGGGACTTCAGTTGTCTTTGTAACTGTTATTTCTAGCATATTTTCATATTTGATATATAAATATATTTTAGTACCATTTGATGCTACATATTTAAGAACTTTAATGTTTATCTTGATTATTGCTTGTTTAGTTAAATTGGTTGAATTATTTATAAAAAAGGTCAATAGTACTTTATATGAAAATTTAGGTATATATTTACCGCTAATAACAACTAATTGTGCCGTTTTAGGAACCGTTTTAGTAGGTATTAATAGTAACTATAATCTTATAGAAATACTTGTTTATTCCTTTGCAAGTTCACTTGGTTATTTAGTGGTAATATATACACTCTCAACAATAAGAGAGCGTTTAGATAATGGCGCTATTCCTAAATCATTTAAGGACTATCCAATTGCTTTAATTGTTGCTACAATTATGGCGATATTGTTTTCGAGGTTTGGTTAAAATGCCGTTTATAGTTTTATTTATTCTAATAATTTTATATTTGTTTTTATCTTGTAAAGTAAAAAGTCATAATTGTAAAGGATGTGGAAAATGCAAGGGATTATAATTTTAACATTAACAGCTTTAATACTTGGACTTATTTTATCTTTTGCAAATAATATGCTTAAAGATAAACAAATAGAGGAACTAAAGAAAAGATTACCAGGATATAACTGTGGAGGCTGTGGTCATGGTTCATGTGAGGGAATGGCATTGGCAATAAAAAAAGATTTTAATGAATATTTAAAATGTCGACCCTTAAAAGGTGAAAAAAAAGTTGAACTTGAAAAATACATTGCTAATCACATTGTAAATAAAGAAAAATTGTAATATAATTATTTTGGAGGGATGAAAATGGATGATATTTTAATGGAAGCAAGTATGCGTATGGAATCTTCAATTGAAAATATGGAAAAAAGATTTGCAAATGTCCGAGCTGGTCGTGCAAGTGCAGGAATAGTTAATAATATATTGGTTTCATATTATGGTGTTGATACACCACTTATGCAACTTGCAACAATTTCAATTCCAGAAGCGCGTCAAATATGTATTAAGCCATATGATAAATCTTGTTTAACAGCAATCGAAAAAGCCATTTATGAATCAAATATAGGGCTTACACCAAATAATAATGGCGAAGTTATTATTTTAAATATTCCACCTTTAACAGAAGAAACAAGAAAAGAATATGTAAAACAAGTTAAAGCGATGTCAGAAGAAGCAAGAATTGCATTAAGAAATATACGCCAAGATGCTAATAATGATATTAAAAAACTTGAAATTACAGATGATGAAAAAAAGAGTGGAAATGAAGAAGTTCAAGAGTTAATTGATAAATTTAATAAATTAGTAGATGACAAATTGAAAGAAAAAGAAAATGAATTAATGAGCTTTTAATTTACATTAATTCTTTTTTTTGTGTAAAGTGCTATTGAATTTGTTTATATGGTTGGGGTATAATAGATTTGAAAATAGGTAGACTATAAGTGGAAGGAAGTGAAACTATGGCAAGAATTGATAATGAAATGCATTATAAATCTGAAGAAAAAAGACGCCGTATTCTTATTATTGCTATAGCTTTACTTTTTATTGGTGTTTTCATGATTTTGATTGGTAGTTATGCATTCTATCAATCGACACTTTCTGGAACTGTTAACGTTACTATGGCAAGGTGGGATTTTAAAGCTAACAACCAAACTTCTAGTTTCTCGGTTGCTCTTACACCAACGCAATCATCAACAACACTTAATTCAACGATTGCACCAGGAACCAGTGGTACAATACCAATTAATTTAACAGCTACAAATAGTGATTTAGATGTTGATTATACAATAACATTTTCCAACTTTTCAAATGTACCAACTAATTTGGTATTTAAAGTTGATAATGTGACTACTAATATTAGAGCTAATGGATATAGTATAACTAGCACATTAGCAGCTGGTGGATCAACATCAAAAACAATTACTTGGGAATGGCCTTATGGAAATAGTTCTTCAGTGACTGCTGATAATGCCGATGCAGATAAAAGTATGTCATTTACAATAAATGTTGTGGGACAGCAAGTTCAATAAAAAAAATCAAAATTATTGATTTTTTTTTACTTTTTTAGGTATAATGAAATAGGTGATTAAAATGTTTGAATCATTAGGTGACCGTTTGCAAGCGGTTGTTAGCAAAATAAAAGGATATGGAAAAATAACAGAAGAAAATATCAGTGAAATTGTACGTGACATTCGTTTAGCATTACTTGAAGCAGATGTTAACTATACTGTTGTTAAAGAATTTACAAATAAAGTAAAAGAAAAAGCTTTGGGCGAAGAAGTTCAAAAGAGTTTAAAACCAAGTGAACAATTTGTCAAAATTGTTAAAGATGAGCTTGTTGAACTACTTGGTGGTAATCAAGCTCCACTTGTAACAGATGGGTCTTTTAATATGCTTATGCTTGTAGGTTTACAAGGTAGTGGAAAAACAACTGCAATTGGAAAATTAGCAAACTTACTAAGAAAAAAATATAATAAGAAACCATTGATGGTTGCTTGTGATATTTATCGTCCAGCTGCTATTGACCAATTAAAGCAAATCGGTCGTGAGCTTAATATTGAAGTTTATGAAGAAGGTCAGAAGAATCCAGTTGAAATTATTACTAATGCTGTTAATTATGCCAAGTCAAATGGTTTTAATTATATATTAGTTGATACAGCTGGCCGCTTACATATCGATGAAACTTTAATGGAAGAACTAAAAAAGATTAGCAGTAATTTTAAATTCAGTGAGATTCTACTCGTTATTGATAGTATGATGGGACAAGATGCTATTAATGTCATAACTGGCTTTAATGAATCTCTTCCTTTAACAGGGGCTATTTTAACTAAATTAGATGGTGATACTAGAGGTGGAGTTGCTTTATCTGTTCGTCATTTAACTAATGTTCCAATAAAAATGATTGGTGTTAGTGAAAAAATGGATGGTTTAGAAGAATTTTATCCCGATCGAATGGCAACTCGTATTTTAGGAATGGGCGATATTATGACTATGCTTGAAAAAGCAGAGTCGGTTATAAATGAAGATGAAGCTAAAGATTTATCTAAAAAAATGCGCAAAGGGACTTATGATTTAAATGATTTTTTAAATAATTTAAGGCAAATAAAAAGACTTGGTCCACTAGAAAATTTAATCAAATTAATTCCAGGAGCTAAAAAAATGGGATTAGGTAATGTTGAAATTAATCCTAAAGATATGGCTCATATAGAAGCAATTGTATTATCAATGACGCCATATGAAAGAAGACATCCTGAAGTATTAAAAGCAAGTCGTAAACAAAGAATTGCCAAGGGTAGTGGTCGTGAAGTAAGTGAGGTTAACCGCCTTTTAAATCAATTTGAGCAAATGAAAACAATGATGAAAAATATGGGCAATGGAAATATGAAATTACCATTTTAACTAAAAAAGATAGGAATATACACATTCCTATTTTTTTTGGCATCATAAAATAGACTAGATAGGAGGAACAAAGATGTTTAACAATCAATGTTGTAATCGTGAACCTGAATGCAGAATGCAAGAAGTAATTGAACCTGCAATTAATAAGTGTGTTGAAAGAGAATTTTTTTATGAGGTACCACATGTATGCCCAATTCATACGCATATAATAAATAAACATATTTATAGACATACTTATAGACCAGAATATTCTTGCTCAGAAGAAAATATTATATGTAATCAAGATCCAGGATCTTGCTGTAATTTTAGATAAGCAAAAGCTTATCTTTTTTTATTTATTATGTTATAATTAATTTAGGAGGTAACATAATGAAAAAGTATATTTCGGAATTTGTAGGTACTTTTGTTTTAGTTTGTGTAGCTTGTGGCGTAGCAGTAGTAACTGAAGCAAATATTGTTGCAACATCTCTAGCTTTTGGATTGGTTATAGTTGCAATGGCTTATTCAATCGGTAATATATCAGGTTGTCATATTAATCCAGCAGTTTCATTAGCAATGCTTTTAACTAAAAAAATGAGTTTTAAAGATTTTGTTGGTTATGTTATTGCACAAATAGCAGGAGCTTTTGCTGGATCGGCAGTACTTGGATTATTATTAAAGAGTTTTAATGCTTTAGGTGCTAATACATATGGCACTAGTCAATTTGCAACTAGCTTTAAAATAGCTTTAGCAGTTGAAGTCATACTAACATTTATTTTTGTAACAGTTATTTTAGCAGTAACATCTAAAAAAGAACATACAAATATTGCAGGAATTGTAATTGGTTTAACCTTAACTTTGGTTCATTTAATTGGTATTCCATTTACTGGTACAAGTGTTAATCCAGCAAGAAGCTTAGCTCCAGCTATTCTTCAAGGTGGTGTAGCAGCAAATCAAGTATGGGTATTTATTGTTGGACCACTTTTGGGTGCTGCTTTAGCAAGTTGTTTTTATCGTTTTGTTTTAAATGATAAAAAGTAAAAGTTTATAAGTTTGGCTTATAAACTTTTTTAAATGTAAACATTATTGATACATTTTTATTTTTATAGTAAAATAAAAAGAGGAGATGGTTATATGCTAGTGCTAGCAAAAAGTGTTTTAGCCATGATGATTGCATTTATAATTGCAATAATTTTTGGCTATTTCTTAATACCAATGTTAAAAAAATTAAAAGTAAGACAAAATTTAAGCGATTATTTAATGGAACAACATAAAGAAAAAAGTGGTGTTCCAACGATGGGAGGGCTTATATTTATAATTCCCACCATTTTGACTATTTTTGTTTTACTTATGTTAAAAAAAATAGCATTTACTGAAAATTTATTTATTGTACTATTTGTTTTTTTTGGTTATGCTTTAGTTGGTTTTTTAGACGATTTTTTAATTATTAAAAGACATAACAACAAAGGCTTAACCCAGCTTCAAAAACTATTTGGACAATTAATAATTGCATTAGTATTCTTTTACATATTTATAAACAGTGGGCATGAACCAACACTTACAATTTCAACTCTTGGTATCAGCATTAATATGGGGTGGTTTTATGGACTTTTTGTACTATTTATGTTGCTCGCAAGTAGTAATGCAGTTAATTTGACTGATGGATTAGATGGTTTAGCTGGAGGGCTTTCATTAATTGCGTTTTTAACTTTTGGTTTAATTGCATGGAATTCAAAACATGTTTATGGATATGAAGATATAGCAGTTTTCTGTTTTATTCTTGTTGGAGCTCTACTAGCATTTTTGTTTTTTAATACGCATCCTGCTAAAGTTATAATGGGAGATACTGGTTCTCTTTGCCTAGGAGCAACAATGGCTTCGATTGCAATAATAACTAATCATGAACTTACATTAGTTATAATTGCAGGTGTATTTGTAATTGAGACTTTAAGTAGTATTATTCAAACATTATCGGTAATATTTAGAAAGAAAAAAGTATTTTTAATGACTCCATTACATCATCATTTTGAAAAACTTGGTTGGAAGGAAAATGATATTGTAAAAACATTCTGGGTTTGTGGTCTAATTTTAAGTATGATGGCAATAGTATTTGGAGTGTGGATTTAATGTATAAAGATGACAAAAAAATAAAAGTATCAAAAAAAGTAGTAGTTATACTAATAGTTTTAATAATACTTTTTTTTATAGGTATTAAAGTTTTTAATAATAAAAGTAAATATGAACGATTAGAAACAAGTATGTTGGCGACTGCCAAAAGCTTGGTTCAAAATAATTTTATTGAAGTAAAAGAGCAGTATTATTTTACTTTATCAAAAATGGGTGTAAAGGAAACCTATGATTGTAATAAAGATAGTGGAGTTAATATTGTAAATAACAATGGTGTTTTTAAATATGAAGCTTATTTGATATGTGATTCTTATAAAAGTGCTTCAATGAAAAAGTCAAATGGTAAATATATTGAGTTAGCAGGAGCTAATCCGTTAATTATTCAGAATAATACAGCATTTGTAGATCCTGGATATGAATCAAATTATGAAGTTAAAAGAGAAACTAATTATAAAAATTATCCTGGTTTTTATATAATGGCTTACCTTGTATATGATAAAGGTGTTTTAAAAGAAACAGTTAATCGTTATATTATCGTTGGTGATATTGAAAGTTCAGACGCACCAACAATTACTTTAACAGGCGATGAGAACATTATAATAAAACAAGGAAGTTCTTATGTAGAACCTGGGTATACAGCAACAGATAAACAAGATGGAAATATTACTAACAAAGTTATTAAAAAAAGCAATGTGAATTCAAATGTAATTGGTGAATATGAAATAGTTTATACTGTAATGAACTCTAAGGGATTATCAACATCTAAAAAAAGAATAGTCTCAGTTATAAGTAAAAATGCAAACATAATTGTTTCATCAAGTGTTTCTCCAGAAAAGGAAACTAAAGATAAAGTAGTAATAACTTTAAAAATAAAAGGTTCTAATTATTCTCATACAGTTTTTCCAAATGGACTAATATCATATGATGAAAATCCTGAATATGAAGTTAGGGAAAATGGCACCACAACCTTTAAAATTTATGATAAATATGGCGATTATACTGAAAAAAAAGTAGTAGTTAAAAATATTGAAAGAACTGCACCAACAGGAACTTGTAGTGCAACACAACAAGGTGGGGTAGTTACATATTTTGTAAATGCCAAAGATGATACTGGAATTAAGGGATATAGTTATTATACAAGTTATGGATATACTGAAATAATGTCAACTAACACCTTCAAGTATGTTATGGATTTAGAAGGTGCAAGTGTAAAAATTCAAGATGTTGCCGGAAATACGACAATGATTTCTTGTGAAGGTAAGCGAATATCTACAATTACAGACATTTCACTTCCTACTAGTAAAGAGATTCAAGTTGGAGAAACATATACTATTCCTGTTACAATAACACCTTCTAATGCTAATGAAAAAGAACTTTATTATGAATTAGTATCAGGTGATGACATAATAGCATTAAATGATAATGTTGTTGTTGGCAAAAAAATAGGAACTGCTACTATTAGAGTTCGCGTGAAAGATAGTACTATTGATAAAACAATTACAATCAATGTTCGTGAAAAACCGGTTGTAAGTAGCAATTGGAGTCCAGATCCAAATGATACTAGTGAAATTGCTAATTGGTGTGGCCATAATGCAGCTGGTTTTACGGCAAAACTTAATGGCCAGACTATTAGTCCAGGGCAAACTATTACAATGAAAGTAGGGCAAACAATACGAATTAATTTATACCTAACAAAAGCATGTGGCACAATTAAGCAGCTTACAAGAACAAGTGCAAGTGGTCAAGGGAAAACCACAACTGGTGGTGGTTGGTGTGGTTCTGATGATAATACTTGTTGGAAGAATTGGTTTAGTGCTAGTTCAAGCCCTTCTGTTAACAGTGCAAATCCTAGCACATTTGTAGCTACTGATCATTATGATTGGATTATAACAGCTAATAAGAAAACTAATGGTTCAGTTGCGCTAAGTCAAACTGCAACACAATCAACTAGTAAATTTATTGAAATCAAAAGTATGATAAAAATATATGTAATAGCAAATTAAAATATTTCTAAATATTTCTTTAGAAATATTTTTTTTGAAAAATCAAATTAATACTATCTAAATAAACCAATATTTGTTATAATTATAATAGGTGGAGTATATGGAAAAGACAAAAATTATAGCAACCTACGGACCAAGCTGTAAAGATTTTGATACCTTAAAAGAATTAGTTAAAAATGGCTTAGATGTATTAAGAATTAATATGAGTTATACCAAAAGAGATGAATGCTTAGAAATAATTGAAGAATTAAAAAAAATAAACAATGAACTTAATACATATGTTTCAATAATGTTAGATACTCAAGGAAATAACATTGTGGTTGAAAAATTAAAAAGCGAAGAAATAGAATTAAAAAAAGATTCTAAAATTCGAATTTACCGTGATCATATTGTAGGTGATAATACTAAATTTTCAACAAATTATAGTAATTTTGTTCACGAAACAAGAGTAGGGAACTTATTAAAATTAAATGATGGATCAGTTGAGTTAGAGGTTATAGAAAAACACGAAGAATATTTAATTTGTAATGTTAATCTTGGAGGAAAGATTAGAGAAAATAGGAAAATAATTTCTAACATAACATATAATATTCCATTTTTAACACCAAATGATTATGATAATATTGTTTTTGCTTGTCAAAATCCAGACATTGATTATATAGCAATTTCAAGTGTTAGAAATCACGAAGATGTATTATGCGTAAATGATATATTGATTGAAAATAATAATAATCATATTCAACTAATTAGTAAAATTGAAACTCGAGAATCTTTAGATGAATTAGATGATATCATTAATTTAAGTGATGGAATTATGGTTGCAAGAGGAGACTTGGGTATTGAAGTTCCAATAGAACGTGTTCCAAGTATTCAAAAAATGATTATTAATAAATGTCACGCTTTAGGAAAAATTAGCATTGTTGCAACTGAAATGATGGCAACAATGTCAACTGAAGCGCGGCCAACTAGAGCAGAAGTAAGTGATGTTGCTAATGCGGTGCTTGATGGAACTGATGCAGTAATGCTTAGCGGTGAAACAACAATTGGAAAATATCCACTTGAAACTTTAAAAATGATGTCAAAAATAATTGCTTCAACTGAAGATAATATTGACTACTTAAATTTTTTAGATAGGGCTTATAGAACAGAAAAAGAGAATATTACAGGTCTTATTGCTTATAGCGTTGCTGAGGCTTCAAGTCGTTTAAACGCTAAGGCAATTGTCACACCAACATTAAGTGGAGCAACGGCCAGAAAAATAAGCAGATTTCGTCCTAAATGTTTGATTTTAGCTGCAAGTCCAGATATTCAAACTATAAAATCATTGAATCTTTATTTTGGAGTGGTTCCAATTCATATAGATGAGTTAAATAGTTTAGATAAAATAATGGAAAAAGTAACAAAATTGGCGAAAGAAAAACTAGATTTAAACGAAAACGATAAAATAATTATAACGGGAAGTTATCCATTTAAGGATCATATTGAAACAAATTTTATGCAAATAACAAAAATATAAAAAGGGTGATACAATGTATAATTTAGGTTCACAATTTAAATTTAATCTTGACTATTCAAAAGGAAATAGTGAATCAGTAATTAAAGGTAAAAAATATCGTTTTACCGTTTTAACTGAATCATTGATTAGATTAGAATATAGTGCTAATGGAGATTTTGAAGATAGACCAAGCGAAAGAGTTTGGTATCGTAATTTACCAAGACCAGAATTTTATATTCAAGGTGACGATAAATTTTTACAAATTCAAACTAGATTTTTTGTATTATCTTATCAAAAAGAATCAAAATTTTCATCTAATCCTTTGAACCCAACATCAAATTTAAAAATATATGTTCCTGAAACCGATAAAACATGGTATTATAAACATCCTGAAGTTAGAAGCTATCCTTCACCATGTGGAGAATTCGATAAAAATAATACATTTTTGAAAACTAAAAGTTTATATTCAACAGATGGATTTACAACATTAGATGATTCTGGCTTAATGGTTTTTAATGAAGATGGCACATTGACAAAAGGAAAAGAAAATATAGATATATATGTTTTTGCATATGGTAATTTATTTTATCAATGTTTGGTAGATTACTATAAAATAACAGGTTATCCAGCGTTAGTTCCAAGATATTCATTAGGAATTTGGTGGTATAAAGATTTTAATTATAATGATTATACTTTAAGTTCACTTTTAAGTAGTTTTCAAAATAAAAAGGTTCCAATTTCAGTAATTGTTTTAAATAATGAATGGCATATTAATTCTGAAGGAAAAGAAAGAAATATCAAAACCGGTTTTACATTTGATTTAAACAATTTTAAAGAACCATCTAAAATGATTAGTTATTTACATAATAATAAAATTCATTTTGGTTTAACTTTAAATCCAAATGATGATATTAGAAAATATGAGCAATTCTATGAAACAGCAGTTAAATATATTGAAGCAAATAAGAAAGGTAATATTCCATTTGATATATTTAATCCTAAATTTTTAGATATCTATTTAAAAATTTTTGTTCATTCATTAACAAATTTAAATGTTGATTTTTTTAGAATAGATAATCCTTCTAACCCAAGTATGAAATTCTATTTAAATCATTATCATAGTTTGGATATGAAAGTAATAAATAACAAAAGATCATTGATATTATCGTATGATTCGTTTATTGCTCCACATCGCTATCCAATTATATCAACTGGTTCTTCTAAGGTTGACTGGCAGACATTATCAAAAATGTGCGAATACAATATAAATCTAGCTAACCGTGGTATCAGTTGGGCTACGCATGCTTATGGTGGATTTAGTGGTGGCATTGAAGAATCTGAATTATATTTAAGGTTTGTTCAATTAGCAACTTTCAGTCCAATTTTCTTACTTGGATCATCAAAAGGGAAGTTTTATAAAAGAGAACCTTGGAAATGGGATTATCATACTTTTGTAATTGCGCGCGATTTTATGATGAGTCGTCAAAAACTAGTACCTTACTTATATACTGAAGGTTTCAAATTTTCAAGTCAAGGGATACCATTAATTGAACCAATTTTTTATAGATATCCAGACTTGTATGATGACAATTTTTATCGACTTGAATACTTCTTAGGAAGTGAGTTATTTATTTCTCCAATTTTACACCGAAAAGAAGAAATAATGAAGCGTGTTGTTCATCGTTTCTTTCTTCCAGGAGGAATATGGTATGACTTTTATAATGGTAAGAAATTTTTAGGTAATAAAAAATATGTTCTTTTTTATAGTGATGAAACATATCCTGTTTTTGCTAAAGCGGGAGCAATAATTCCAATGGGAATTAATGAAAATATTAATGATTTAGATAATCCAGTTAATCTTGAAATTCAATTCTTCCCTGGAGATAGCAATAGTTATATTTTATATGAAGATGATGGAATTTCTGACAGTTATAAGAATAATGTTTCATTTCAAACGGAGATTACTTATAAATATCTAAAAGATAATTATGAGATTAATATAAGTCCAAAAGAAGGAAATACTACAAGTAGTATGACTAACCGTAATTACAAATTAATATTAAGAAATACTCGTGAAAATGTAAATATCGATGCTAAAGTCAATTTAGAACCTTGTGAAATAAAAAAATATGCTGATGGTTATGATTTAGTTATTGAATTAAACAATATTAGTGTTAATTCACAAATAAATATTAAATGTTATGGAAAAGATATTGAAGTTTCTAATTTTAGAGTTTTAAATGATGATGTTGAAGGAATTATTTCTGACTTATTAATTGAAACAGAACTTAAAAATAAAATTGATGAAATAGTATTTTCAAATATGGATAATCGTAAAAAGCGTATTGAGTTGCGCAAATTAAAAAAATCCGGTTTAGAACCAAGATTTATAAATTTATTCTTAAAATTACTTGAATATATTGCTCCAGTTTAATTGCTAAAATTTAAAAATAATATTATAATTAAAAAGTAATGTGGATAATCATATTACTTTTTTGGAGGAAAAAATGGATAAAATAAGAAGTTTTATTATTGCATTTATATTAGTCTTTATCTTCTATTTAATATTTGTTGTTTTCAACAAAAAGAAAGTATCACAAATTTTTGATTCTAGAGCTGCAAAAATAATGAGTGCTAAGTTTAAATTAACTTTCAAAGATCAAAATAAAAAGCTTTTTGCTTTCATATTAGCTTTTACTGATTCATTTATTTGCGCAATTACATATACCATAATGCAATTTATTGAAAATGTTTATCTTAAATTTATTGTTGCTTTTTTGTGCTTGGGTATTTTTATAATTGTTTTTTATCTTATAATAGGTTATTTTTATAAGAAGAAAGAAGTGAAACAACATTTATAATTTTACAAAAGTAGAGAAAAAATGGGTTCTTTTCTATCAAAATAATATTAAATCAGTAGAAGAATCTATTAAAGATAATATTTCTTGCCATATAAAAAAGTTTTTATTATCTGATGCTATTTATCGATTTAAAAAAATGCAAGAAAATAAAAATTTAAACACTGTTATGAGTGACAATATTATTTTAAGTAACCTTGGAATTATTGATATTAGTGACAATGAAAGTAATTCTATTATACCTGGAATTATTTTAAATCAAGACACCAATAAGAAAATTAATGATGCTAACTATTTAAAAGAGTTTATAGATGAATATGGTGCAGATGCAGTAAGATTTTATATTTTATTCATGGGTCCAATTAATAAAACTCAAGTTTTTTATGAGGAAGGATTAGATGGAGCCAAAAAATTTATTGATCGTCTATATCATTTTTTTGAGCAAAACAAAGTTGTTTTAGAAGAAACTTTAGAATTAGAAGAACTATATAATAAAACGATTAATGAAGTAACAATTAATTATGAAAGCTTTAATATAAATATAGCTATAAGTAAAATCATGATATTCCTTAAAGAAGTCTATAAATTAGGTAAGTTAAATATGGAATATGCAATTAATTTAATGAAATTATTAAATCCAATTGTTCCATTTGTAACGGAAGAAATATGGAATACATATTTAAATCAAAAAAATAGTATTTTAATGTCTAAATGGCCAACCTATAAAAAGTGTAAAAATAAAGAAAAGTTTTTTGAATTAGTTATTCAAGTAAATGGAAAAACAAGAGGCAAAACGATTGTTAATAGGAGTACTAGTAAAGAAGAAATGCTAGAAATTGCCAAGAATATTACTAATGTTAAATTATATCTAGATGGAAAAATAGATAAAGTTATAATTGTACCAGAAAAACTTATAAATATTGTTGTAAAGTAAACAGAAGTGTTTACTTTTTTTATTAACTTCTTGATTTTTAATAGAGTAAAAAGTTATAATTATTATAGTGATTAAAATGAATGATTTAAGAGAGTATGAAAATCGTTTAGAAGCGGAAGGATATAAATTAATAGGTGGGACAGATGAAGTAGGACGAGGTCCTTTAGTTGGACCAGTAGTTGCTGCTTGTTGTGTGCTTGGTCCAGATTTTAAACTTGATGGTTTAAATGATTCTAAAAAATTAAGTGAAAAAAAGAGAAATTTATATGCCGCGTATATAAAAGATCATGCAATTGCATATGGAATTGGAATAGTTTCTGCAAAAGAAATTGATGAAATCAATATTTTAGAAGCAAGTCGTAAAGCAATGACAATTGCAATTGAGGAAGTAAGAAAACAAATAAATATGGATTATGTTTTAACTGATGCTATGAAAATTAATTTAGATATCCCTGTTTTGCCAATAATAAAAGGTGATGCTAAGAGTATTAATATTGCAGCAGCTAGTGTTGTTGCTAAAGTAACAAGAGATGCTATGATGTATGAATTAGATAAAGAGTATCCTTTATATGGATTTGCTTCTCATAAAGGATATCCAACAAAAAAACATCTAGAAGCAATTAATAAATACGGAATATTTGATGGCTATAGATTAACTTATGGCCCAGTTAAGGATATTTTAGAGAGGAAAGAAATATGATTGGTTGGAATAATTATTTGAATAATAAAAATTTGAAAGAAGCAGAAAAAATTGCTGAAGAAAGAAGTGCAAAAAGATTAAAAGGTACTAATCAAGAACAATTGGGTAGAGTTAGATTTCAAGATATTGCCGACGAGCGATATCAATCAAAAATTGAAAATATAACAGGTGAAAAAGTTGATTTGGAAGAGCAAAAGAAAAATGCTTTAGAGAAGAAGGAAAGCATGGATTTAGAAAGAAATGCAACATTTTTGAAAAAATGGGATTAATTGTTTTACAACTTTGAATAAATGTGATAAAATGTATCTAGAATATGGAGGATTTATAATGGGATTAAAAAAATGGTTTACATCTGAAGAAGATGATAATTTTAAAACAACTAATAATGGTGATGAATATTATAATTTAAAACCAGAGGAAGTATTACAAGAAAATGATGGCAATAGCAAAATGATTTTGTTAGAACCAAGAGCTTATTCAGAATCTCAGCAAATTGCTGACCATTTAAAATCAAGACATACTGTTGTTGTCAATTTAAAAAGAGTGACATCTGATCAAGCAAAAAGAATAGTAGATTTTTTGAGTGGAACAATTTATGCTCTTAATGGAGATATTCAAAAAATTGGTGGTGGAATATTTTTATGTACACCAAATAATGTAAATATTCAAGGTAAAATAACCGAAGATAAAGATAGCAAAAATACTCACGATAATGATGATATAAAAGTAGAAATTTAATTTTGAAGGTGATTTATGGAAAAATTTACACGGGTTCCAGACGGCTACAATCCGCGTGAAGTAAATCAGTTTCTAGATGAAATAATAGATCAAGTTGGCATTATAATTAATGAATCAAAAGAAAAGGATAAAAAGATTAAGGAACTTGAAAGAAAATTAGCAGAAACTGAAAAAATGCGCGAAAAGATAGGTCAATATCAACAAATGGAACAGACACTAAGCAAAGCAATTTATATGGCTCAGAAAACAGCTGACCAGATGCGTACAATGGCTTATCAAGAACGTGATACTATTTTAGAAGAAGCTAAAAATAATGCCAATCGTATTGTAAATGAGTCTTTATTAAAAGCAGAAAAAACAAAAGATGAAGCTCTTATGTTAAGACGAAATGTCAATATTTTTAAACGCCGTATTAGGAATATTGTTGAAGCACAATTAGAAGTAATAGAAGAACTAGACAAAATTGAATTATAGTTTGTCTTTTTTTCTTGACATAACTAAAAAAAATATATATAATCTTGATAGATAAATCAAGTGAAAGAGACGTTATTAATAAATACTTTTTAGAGAGTCAATATTTGGTGAAAATTGACAAGTTATGTTAATAAAGATCACTCTGGATGATTTTAATTAAAAGTTAAAACGGTAACGCGTTATAGTTTTTGAGGTAGTAGAAATACTATAAATTAAGGTGGTAACACGTAAATCACGTCCTTATATGGATGTGATTTTTTTATTGGAAAGGGTGAAAACATGAAAAAATTTGAAGAACTTGATAAAAGAGATGTTTATGAAGTAGAAACTAGTATTTTAAAAGAGTGGAAGAAAGAAAACATTCTAGATAAAACCATTGAAAATCGCAAAGATAATGATAATTGGGTATTTTATGATGGACCTGCTACTGCAAATGGTATGCCAGGACTTCACCATATGGTTGCTAAATTTTTAAAAGACTCATTTTGTAAATATCATACAATGAAAGGATCAAAAGTATTAAGAAAAATTGGATGGGATACGCATGGTCTTCCAGTAGAAGTTAATGTTGAAAAAAAGCTTGGTTTTACGGGTAAATCAGATATTGAAAAATATGGAATTGAAGCATTTAATAAGTTATGTAGAGAAACAGTTTGGGATAATGAAAATACATTTAGAAAATTAACTGAAGAAATGGGTCAATTTATCGATTTAGATAATAGATATATTACTTACGATAATAATTATATTGAAACTGAATGGTGGATTTTAAAAAAGTTTTTTGATGAAGGCTTATTTTATGAGGGTGTAAAAATAGTACCTTGGTGTCCAAGATGTGGAACTGGACTTGCTTCTCATGAAGTAGCTCAAGGATATAAAGAAATAGATGCTAATACAGTTATCGTTCCATTTAAGAAAAAAGATGAAGATGCATACTTTTTGGTGTGGACAACAACTCCATGGACATTAATTTCAAATGTTGCATTATGTGTTAATCCTGATGAAAAATATGTTAAAGTTAGTTCAAAAGGGTATAAATTTATTCTTGCTGATTCTTTAGTAAATGCAGTTTTAGGTGAAGAGTATGAAGTACTTGAAGCATATAAAGGTAAGGATTTAGAATATACAGAATATGAACAACTAATTCCAAGTGATGATATTAAAGTAAATGGAAAAGCTTTCTTTGTTACATGTGATAATTATGTCACGATGACAGATGGAACTGGTATTGTTCATATAGCACCAGCTTTTGGTGAAGATGATGCTAAAGTAGGTAAAAAATATAAATTACCTTATATAAACCCAGTTGGTGAAGATGCTAAATATGTGGCTGGTTTATGGAAAGGTATGAATATTTTTGAAGCTGACTTAGTTGTTATTGACTGGCTAAAAGCAAACGATAAACTATTTAAGAAACAAAAGATTAAACATGATTATCCGCATTGTTGGAGATGTGATAGTCCACTAGTATATTATTCACGTCCATCATTTTATTTAGAAGTAACTCGCCTTCAAGAAAAAATAATTGAAGAAAATAAAAAAGTGAATTGGTATCCAACATTTGTTGGTGAAAAACGTTTTGGTAATTGGCTTGAAAATATGAATGATTGGGCTATTTCAAGAAGTAGATATTGGGGAACGCCACTTCCACTTTGGAGATGTTCATGTGGTCATGATGAAATGATAGGTTCTAGAGAAGAATTAAAAGAAAAAGCAATTGAAAAAGTTGATCCGAAAACCATTGATTTACATAGACCATATGTTGATGATATTCATATTAAATGTCCAAAATGTGGTGAATCAATGACAAGAGTAAAAGATGTTATTGATTGTTGGTTTGATTCAGGTGCAATGCCTTTTGCTCAATATCATTATCCATTTGAAAACAAAGAATTATGGGAATCACAATATCCAGCTGACTTCATAGCCGAAGGAATTGATCAAACTCGAGGCTGGTTCTATTCACTTATTGTAATTGGTGTATTTTTAACTGGAAAAAGTCCATACAAAAATGTTTTAGTAAATGAATTATTACTTGATAAATATGGTCAAAAAATGCATAAGTCAAGAGGAAATGCAGTTGAACCATTTACAATTATGCATAAATATGGAGCAGATACTGTTAGATTTTATTTGGCTTATGTATCACCAACATGGACACCACTTAAATTTGATGAAGAAGGTCTTAAAGAGGTACATAGCAAATTCTTTAATCCTCTAAAAAATACATATTCATTCTTTCAAACATATGCAAATATTGATAATATAGATATTAATAACTGCCAAGTTGATTATGAAAATAGGGAAGAAATAGATAAATGGCTAATTTCTAAATATAATAAATTGGTAGATACTGTAACTAAAGCATATGATCAATATGACTTAAATGAAGTAGTAAGAGAAGTAACTGCTTTTGTATCAGAAGATTTATCTAATTGGTACATAAGGAGAAATAGAAATAGATTCTGGGGTAGTGAACTTGATAATTCTAAAAAAAGTGTTTATATAACGACTTATGAAGTTTTAACTAATCTTTGTAAATTAATAGCTCCAGTAATTCCTTATACTTCAGAAGAAATATTTAAAAAATTAACTGGTAAAGAGTCAGTTCATTTAGAAGACTTCCCAGTTGCTTCTAAGGATTTAATCAATGAAAACATTGAAAACAAAATGGATTTAGTAAGAACATTAATCTCAATTGGTCGTTATGTTCGTGAAGAAGCAAAAATAAAAGTTCGTCAACCACTTAAGGAAGCTTTAATTGATGGTGCAAATAAATCATTAATAGGTGATTTGACCGATTTAATAAAAGAAGAATTAAATGTTAAAGAAGTAGTATTTATAAGTGATGTTTCTGAATATATGAATTTTATGGTAAAACCAAACTTTAAGATTGCTGGACCTATATTTGGAGGAAATATTAAATACTTTAGTGAATCTTTAGCAAATTTAACTTTAGAAGATATTAATAAACTTCGTAATAATGAAACAATAGAAATAATGGTTAATGGGGAAAACTATACTGTTTCAAGTGATATGGCGGATATTAGAATTTCATCTAAAGAAGGCTTCAATGTTGGTTATGAAAATAATAATTTCATTATTTTGAATACAGAGTTAACTGAAGATTTAATATTAGAAGGAATTGCTCGTGAAATTGTTTCTAAAGTTCAACAATTAAGAAAAGCCAAAGATTTTAATATTGTTGATCGCATTGATATTTATTATGAAGCGGATTCTAAAGTTGAAGAAACATTTACTAAATTTAATGAATATATTAAAAATGAAACTTTAACTGAAAACATTATCAAAAAAGAGCTTAAAGTTGAAGCCACGGATGTAAATGGATATGAATTTAAATTTGATGTTGTAAAAAAATAGTATATTATTTTAAATTTCACATATATTAATAATGGATAAAGAAAATTTATCCAAAATTAGAAAAAGCACTTTTGAATTAAAAGTGCTTTTTGTTTAAAAAAATTAAATTTTTATTTGACAATGCTAACCAACATATTTATAATAAGTCATTAATGGAGGAGAGAATATGTTAAATAAAAATCCTTTAAAAAGTGTTAAAAGAAAACAAGTTTATGCTGGTGAAGTTATATCTCGTGAATTTGGTTTTATTCGCGGCATGTTATTCATTATTAATGATAAAGGTGAAGCTTGTGATATTGTTTATTCATCTCCAAATTATTCGATTTTTGAACTTCAAACACCGGCTCAATATAAAGATCCAATTTATATTAAACATGCTGTGAATTTAGAGGAAGCTTTAAAATATATGGGATATAAAGAAGTATTAAATCAAAATGATATTAATAAGATTTATAAAGAATTGATAACAAGTAACAAATGGTTAAAAGATAATGTTGATTTATTTGATATATCAAATGATAATTCTTTACCATATTATATATATGAAAATTTAAGTTGGGTTAATTTAGAACCAAATGGAAAACCAACCAAAGAAGAAATAATGATAGCTAGTAAATAGCTATTTTTTTTGTTATAATTTAAATACTTGATATTTTAGTTGAGGTTATGAATATGCAAATAAAAAATTTAACAATGTCCTTTGGAACACAAATTTTGTTTGAAAATGTAAATATAAATATTCCGGATAATGAAAAAATAAGTGTGGTTGGTGTAAATGGAGCTGGTAAAAGCACATTATTTAAAATCATTATGGGGCTTGAATATCCGTCTGCAGGAGAAGTTATACTAAAACGTGGTAGTCGGATAAATTGGCTTCCTCAAGTAGTAACAGATGATATAGAAAACACAGATATTAATGTATTAGATTACCTATTACTTGCTAGACCTATTGATGAATTAAACTCTAAATTACAAAATCTATATAACGAATTAGCAACTCCAAACTGCAATCAAAATAAAATATTTAAAGAAATTAATAAAGTCCAAAAGGAACTTGACTATTGGGATCAATATAATGCCGAGGCAGTTCTCTTAAAAATTATTGATGGCATGAATATTCATGACGATGTTTTAAATAAAAGAATTAAAGAACTATCTGGTGGTCAAAAATCAAAAGTTGCTTTTGCAAAGCTTTTGTATTCAAAGCCGGAAGTAATTTTACTAGATGAACCGACTAATCACCTAGATAAGGAAAGTAAAAATTATGTGATTAATTATCTAAAAGATTATAATGGTACTGTTTTGGTAATTTCACATGATGTTGATTTTTTAAATCAAGTAACAACAAAAACCTTGTTTTTAGATAAAAGAACTCATAGATTAGAATTATTTGATGGTAATTATGACAAATTTAAAAAACTAGAGGCAGAACGCGAAGCAAATTTTTTAAAGCAAGCTCAAATTCAAGAAAGAGAAGAAAAAAAATTACAAGAAATTGTCAATAAATATGCAACTTCATCAGGTAAAAGAAAGAGAATGGCTCAAGACCGTGAAAAAAAATTAGAAAGATTAAAAAAACAAAAAATTCAAATTTTAGATAGAAATAAAACCATAAATTTTAATGTTATCATGAATCAAGAAGAATCAAAACAACCTTTAAAAATAACTGATTTATCATTTAAATATGATAAAAGGGCATCTAAAAATATTATTAATCATTTATATTTTGAATTAACTGCAGGTGAAAAATTTTTAATAATTGGTGAAAATGGGGTTGGAAAATCTACTTTGCTGAAGCTAATAATGGGGATATTAAAACCAGATAGTGGCGAAATAAAGTTTGGTAATAAAACTAATTTAGGTTATTATGCTCAAGAATTAGAACTGTTAGACAATGAAACTTCAATTATAGATAATTTATCAAATTTGGGTTTTAATCAAAATCAACTTCGTAATATACTGTCTAAATTTTTATTTTTTGGTGATGATATCTATAAAAAAGTTTCTATTCTATCACCTGGCGAAAGAAGTAGAGTAGCTTTAGCTAAAATTTCATTAAGTGGAGCTAACATGTTATTATTGGATGAGCCAACTAATCATCTTGATCCTGAAACCCAAGAATTAATTGCTCAAGTTTTCAAAAATTATGCTGGAGCAATGATAGTTGTATCTCATAATGTGCAATTTGTTAACAATCTTGGCATTGAAAGATTACTTATATTGCCAGAGGGAAAAATAGTATATTATGATCAAAAAATAGTTGAGCATTATGAATCTTTAGAAGAGGCAAAATAAAATGGCAAGAAATACTTGCCATTTTTACATGAAAAAAGATAAATATCAATTTATCTAATTATTCTGAAACTTTAACATCTTTTTTAGAAGCGCGAATTTCACGAGCACTCATTCTAACAGTAACTCCATTAACATTTACTTTTTGTAGATTTGGTTTTTGAGCATGTTTTGTTGCATTACATGCATGACTTCTTCTATTTCCATGTAATGGTGTTTTAGTTGTACATTTTCTTGCCATATTAACACTCCTTCCAGTTAATTAACTTGCTTTAATAACTTTATCATAATATTGCTTATAAGTCAAATATTTATTAACAAAAAAACTAATTTATAGTACAATTGAACTAGGAAGTGATTAGATGATTACACCTTTAAATATAAAAACTGAGTATTCATTATTATCAAGTATGATAAAAGTAAATGATTTAGTTAACTTTGCTTTAAAGAATCATTTGACCACTCTTAATATTGCAGATAGTAATATGTACGGAGTAATGGAATTTTATAATGCTTGTAAAAAAAATAATATAAAACCAATAATTGGTTTAGAAGTAAATATTAATAATTTTGTCATTATTCTATATGCTAAAAATTTTAAAGGTTATAAAAACCTTTTGAAAATCACTTCAAATGAAAAAACAATTTCTTATTTAGAGGATCATGCCAATGACTTAATTTGTATAGTTCCTTATGAATCAAAAGAAATATATGAAAAACTTGCAAAATTTTATGAAGAAATCTTTATTTCTTTTAAAAATGAAGATGAAAAATATTTAATCAAAGAAACCAATAAACTTTATATGAACAAAGTCCTTTACTTAAATGAAGAAGATTGTGAGTATATTAAATATTTATATGGAATTAAAGATGGGTTAAAGGAACCATTTGAATTAGATTTAGATGATTTATATTTAAAATTAGATACAAAATTAATGAATGAAAATAACAAATATGTTATTGATTCTTGCAATCTGGAATTAGAATATGAAACAAATTTGCTTCCAATTTATAAATGTCCAGATAATATGGATAGTTATACATATTTAAAAAAATTATGTATTGATGGTTTAAAACGAATATTTGGTTCTAAAGTTGGATCTTTATATCAGGAAAGACTTAAATATGAATTAGATATTATTAATAAAATGGGATTTTGTAACTACTTCCTAATCGTTCAAGATTATGTTAAATTTGCTAAAGAAAATGGGATTTTAGTAGGAGCGGGGAGAGGTAGTGCTGCAGGATCACTTGTTTCATATTTATTAAATATAACTGAAATAGATCCCTTAAAATATAATTTGCTCTTTGAACGCTTTTTAAACCCTGAAAGAATAAGTATGCCTGATATTGATGTTGATTTTGAATTCAATCGTCGTGGGGAAGTAATTGATTATTGTATTCAAAAATACGGTGAAAAAAAAGTGGCTCCAATAATTACTTATGGAACACTCGGATCTAAACAAATAATTCGTGATTTAGGCCGTGTTATGAATATAGATGTTGAATACTTAGCTTCTTTTATAAATTCTAATCTTAGTCTTATTGATAATTATAATAATAATGAAAAATTAAAGAAAGCATTAAAAATCAATGATGATTTAAAACATCTATATAAAGTTGCGATGAAACTTGAGGGGCTTAAACGTCATACTTCAATTCATGCAGCAGGTATTGTTATGTCAGAAATTGACTTAGACGAAGTAATTCCTCTAGAAAAAAATCATGAAAATTTTTATATTACTGGTTATTCAATGGAATATTTAGAAAGCTTAGGTTTACTTAAAATGGATTTTTTAGCTTTAAGGAATTTGACATTATTGAATGATACTTTAAAAGATTTAGAAAAGGATAACATCAAAATAAATTTAAATGATATTCCTTTAAATGATAAAGCTACTATTTCTATATTTAATAGAGCTAAGACAACCGGTATTTTTCAATTTGAGTCTGAAGGAATGATGAATTTTTTAAGAAAGTTTAAACCAACTAATTTTGAGGATGTTGTTGCTGCCATAGCACTTTATCGTCCAGGTCCAATGAAAAACATTGACTCTTATATTAAACGTAAAAATGGCACGGAAAAAATTGATTATATCGATGATGCTTTAATTGATATTTTAAAACCAACTTACGGGATTATTATTTATCAAGAACAAATTATGCAAATTGCTTCTAAACTGGCGGGTTATTCATTAGCAGAAGCTGATCTTTTAAGGAAGGCAATGAGTAAGAAAAAAGAAGAAATATTACTAGCCGAGAAGAAAAAATTTATTGAAAATAGTGTTAAACTTGGTCATGAAAAGGTTAAAGCCGAAAAAATATACAATTTGATTTTAAAATTTGCGGAATATGGTTTTAACCGGGCTCATTCTGTTGCTTATTCTAAAATTGCTTTTGAAATGGCCTATTTAAAAGCTCATTATTATAAGTATTTTATGAAAAACCTTTTATCAATGGTTAGTGGAAGTGAAAAAACTGCATCATATATTTATGAATGTAAAGAATCAGGATTGGAAATATTGAAACCAAGTGTTTTAACCAGTTCTAATAGTTATGTTATTGAAGAATTTGGACTTAGATTTCCACTTTCTGCTATTAAAAATCTTGGAATAGCATCAGTAAATACCATAATTGAAGAAAGAAAAAAAGGTAATTATAAAGATATATTTGACTTTATTAAAAGAGTATATGGTAAAAGTGTAAACAAAAAAACGCTTGAAAGCTTAATTTTATCTGGTGCATTAGTTGAATTTGGATACAATACAAAAACTTTGATTAATTCACTTGATCAATTAATAAACTATGCTGAGATTGCTGTTCAAAGTGATGAAATACCAAAACCAATTTTAGAGTTTAGTGTTGACTATTCAAAACGTGAATTAATGGATTTTGAATATGAAGCATTTGGATTTTACTTGACCAATCATATAATAACTGAATATAGAGGAAAGTATAATAATAATTTTAAGCTTAAAGATATTGGAAAATATTTTGATAAAAATATTGACTTAATTGTTTATGTAGAACGTACTAAAGAAATATCAACGAAAAATAATAATAAAATGTTATTTATAACAGGTGTAGATGAGACTTCTAAAGTAGATATTGTTGCATTTCCAACAGTTTATGATGAAATAGAAGGTATTTCAAAAGGGGATATATTAATTCTTAATGGTCGGGTTGAAAAGCGATTTGATAAATATCAAATTGTTGTAAATAAGGTAGTTGGACTTATTAAAGAATAATTGACAATTGATGCTAAAAATGTTATAATGCAGTCGAGGGTAAGATACTGGTACTCTTGAAACCACAACCTAAAGAGTTATAAGGTTTCGCATCATCAGTTATTGGTATGTTCGTGATGTAAGACAAGTTTGTCTTGGAGTATGAAACATATCCAAAATTTATTTAGCCTCGAAATATATTTGACAATTTTATTATTTAATATTTAAATCCCTAATTATTTATATATTAATATATGCTTAAGTATAGTTATATTAATATAGTAAATAGATTATATTTACTTATGTTTAATAAAATTTAATAGGTATTTATATTAAATTAATTAAATTTAATTAATATAAATACTTATAACCAAATATATAATATTAAAAATCTTAATATTATAATTGAGTTATTAAATTTAATTAGTTATATTTAAAAATTACATAAAAAATGTAAAAAATAGAAATATGATAATTAAATAAAAATAATTCGTCCATTTATATCAAATATATTTTCAATAAGTGCTAAAAATTAAATTCGGTTCTTATCACTCAAGAAGAAAGTAAATGATATTATGTAAGCACAAATTAAACGCTCTTAATATTATGGTGGCTTTCTTTTTTTCGTGTCTTTTATTCGACATAAAGTTTAATCTAAATATTTTAATATATATTTGGTGATATTTTTATGAAGAAATCTATTAATGCCTTTATTTTTATTTTGTATAATATTTTATTTTTATTTTTGATATTTTTGTTTAAAGATATTTTAGATTATAAAGAGTTAATAATTCTAATATTAACTTTAAGTATTATTGAATTAATTTTTATATATTTATTAAAAAAAGACATTTTATTATATATTTCATATCCATGTATCATAATTATAATAATATTTCTTTTGGGATTTGAAGTTAAAACAACTGATGTTTTTTCATTTGTTTCTAATGTTGTTACTAACAATAATATTATTAATAACTATAGAGTTATTGGATTAAAAAATAAATATCAAAAGTTGGATGATTTAAAAAATAAAAAAATAGGCTATACAAAAGACACAATAGGATTTAATAACTTAGATATAAAATTTGAATCTATTTGTTATGATTCTTATGAAGATTTGCTTAATGATTTAGACACAGAAAAAATTGATGCTGCAATTATCCTGGCAAGTCAATATTCACTTTTAGATGAAAATAAATATAGAATAATTTATAAAATGGAGTTTAAAGAAGAGGTAATACCAGTTTCTAATAATTACAATAATACTAGTTTAATTTATATTAATTCATATGAGAATTATGATAGTTCTAATTTTACTAGTAAAAGTGATATTAACATTTTAATGGGAGTTAACACTAAAACAAAGCAAATATTATTTATTTCTATTCCCAGCAACTATTATGTTTTATTGCCACGTAAAGGTGAAAAAGATAGAATCTCGCATGCAAGTATGTATGGAATGAATGAAGCAATTAAAACAGTTGAAAAATTATTAGAAAATAATATTGATTACTATATAAAAATAGATTTAAAAGCGTTAGAAAAATTAATTGATAAGATTGATGGAATAGAAATCGATTCAGAATATAGTTTTATTTCTTCGGGAATAGAATTTAAAAAAGGTTTAAATAGACTTAATGGGAAGGAAGCACTTGTATTTGCAAGTGAGTTAAAGGGTTTAGTTGGGGGAGATCGAGCAATTGGTGAAAATCAGGAAAAAGTAATCGAAGCAACTATCAAAAAAATATTAAAAAATGATGATTATTTTGAGATAATTGATGAAATAAAAGATGCTGTTAAAACCAATATCCCTGAAAAGAAAATTTTGAAGATGATTAAAGATCAAATTGCATATAAGTATAATTGGAATACAACGAAGTATTTGCTTAATGGACTTGATAGTTATGAATATACATATTCATATAAATGCTGTAAATTAAATGTTATAAATCCAGATGTTACAACTATTCATGAAGCAATTACATTAATTGAATATTTAAAATCTGATGGCATTTTTAAATAAATGTGTTATAATTGTTAACAGGTGTTTTTTATGAAATTTTTTAAAGATAAAATGAATATTCTAATTTTAGTTTTAATTATAGCAATATTATTTGTTTCAATGTCTCTAAAAAACAAGTATACAGCAGAAACTAATACTTCTAATATCACTATTATTGGTGATTCAAGAATGGTTGGACTTTGTTCAAATAAATGGTATAAAGATGACAAAGGTACTTGTATAGCAAAATCGGCGATGGGGTTAAGTTGGTTTAAAAATACAGCTATTAAAGAAGTTGATAAATTAAATCATAATCAAAAGGAAAATATTGTTTTAAATTTAGGCGTTAATGATTTATATAATATTAATAATTATATAAATGAGTATAAAAAATTAGCAACAGGTTCTTGGAAAGACTTAAATATTATTATTTTATCAGTTAATCCAACTAAAGATTCTTATGATAGATTAAATTCGGAAATAGACTCTTTTAATGAAAAAATGAAAAATTCTTTGAATAGTTATGAAAATATTACATATTGTGATTCTTCAACTTATTTAAAAAATAATGGTTTTACAAGTGGTGATGGACTTCATTATAGTGCTAAAACATCTAAAGACATTTATGAACAAATAAAAAAATGTATCAATTCTTTATAATTGACAAACATTATCAAATATATTAAAATTAACTTGAAAGCAATGACTTAGAATAGTAAAATTAAAAATTCTTTTTAGAAAGCAGTTGGCTGATGTAAAACTGTAAGATATTTATTTTGAATGGACTAAGGAGTGAATTTGCGAAATAAAGTAGCAAGTTACGGATTAAACCGTTATCAAATAAAACCAATGGGTGGCTTAAACTTGGATTCTTTTTGGGAGTTCAAGTTTTTTATTTAAGGAGGATTTATGAAAAGAATACTTACTGGTTTAAAACCAACAGGGGATCTAACTTTAGGTAATTATATTGGAGCAATCAAACAAATGACAAAGATGCAGGACGAGTATGAATCATATATTTTTGTTGCTGATTTACATGCTCTCACTGTGCCTCAAAATCCAATAGAATTAAAAAAGCGCATTCGTGCATTTATTGCTATGTATATAGCTTGTGGAATTGATCCTAAAAAAAATACAATTTATATTCAATCTGATATAGAATATATACCTAGTATTTCTTGGATATTAGAGTGTTCAACATATTATGGCGAAGCTTCCAGAATGATTCAATTCAAAGAAAAATCAAAAGAAAATGCTAATTTTTCAGTTGGACTTTTAACATATCCGGTATTGATGGCAGCAGATATTTTATATGCTGATACAGATTTAGTTCCAGTTGGTATTGATCAAAAACAACATGTTGAACTTGCTCGTGATATTGCAATTCGTTTTAATAAAAAATATGGTGAAATTTTTAAAGTTCCAGAACCACTTATTACTAAATCAGGAACCAAAATAAAAGATTTAAAAGATCCAACCAAAAAAATGAGTAAGTCTGATGAAAATCCAGCTGGTGTTATATCTTTATTTGATGATATAAAAATTATTCGTAAAAAGATAATGTCTGCGACAACAGATTCAGAAATGAATATCATCTATGATGAAGAAAAGAAACCAGGTATAAGTAATTTAATCAATATTGTAGTTTCACTTACAGGTAAAAGTATTAATGAAGTTGAAACAATGTTTAAAGGTAAAAATTATGGTGAATTTAAAAGTTATGTTGCTGATTTAGTTGTTGAAGTAATAGGCAATATTCAAGAAAAATACAATAAATTAGTTAATAGTAAAGAGCTTGATTCAATATTAGATGAAGGTGCTAAAAAAGCTAGTGCATTAGCATATAAAAAATATCAGACAATGCGTGAAAAAGTAGGGGTAGTGAGGTAGTATTAAAAAGGTATTAGATAAATTTGGGCTTTCAGTATCTTACACAGTTGTAACATTTTTATTCTTTTTACTTATAGGACTTGGAATTGCAATTCCAACAAGTGAGTTTTTTACATATGATACATTAAAAGAAACAATATCTGAAATTCCAATTAATGAAATTATGAATGATGAAAATGGTGAACCAAAAATATATACATATTTATCAAAAGTTGGTTTATCAAAAGAAAAGATTTATACATTTTTAGATAAAGTTCAATTTAAAAATATTTTGGGTGAGAATCTTGGATCTAAAATTTTAAATAAAATCGATGGTTTTGAGATTAAACTGCCTAGTGAAGATGAAATAACTGATTTCATTTATAACAATTTAGAATATGTTAAAAAAATATTTTTCTTTAGTACGACTCGTGAAGATATTTATAAAATAGTTCATAAAAATTACGAATTTATAAATGATTTAGTTAATAATTTTTCTGATAGTATTGATTTATCAGGATTTGAAAACTTAAAAACGGTTGCTAATTTATTTAGAAAAGGTGCTGTTTATATACTAGAAGCAGCCATTGCTATTTGTATAATTTTGATAATTATTTTTAGAGCAAGTTTATATAAATGGTTGATGTGGATTTCTGTAGTAACACTTCCAGTATCACTTTTGTTTATAATAATTGGTTCATTTGCAACTAATTTAGTGCAAAGTATAGCTGAAAAGTTGAAATTTCTATTTTTAGTTGAACCATTTGTAGCATATTTTACAAAAAGTATGGTTAAATATGGTATAATACTCTTGATTATTAGTGTGTCTTCTTTTATAATTCATACAATAATAAAGATATTATTGAAAAAAAAGAAGAAAAAAGAAAAAGAAGAAGATCAAAAATTAGAAGAGGCTTTGGGATAGGAGATGTAAAAATATGAAAAAAGGTCTTAATACATTATGTATATTTTTATCAGTAATTGTGATAATTGCATTTTTTGCGCTTGAATTTTTACTAGGTATTGAACGTCCAGTTAACAAAACAATGGAAGTTGAAAATTTGTCCGAAATTATGGAAGAAATTGATATTGAAAGACTTTTCCGCGATGAAAATGGTAAGGAAACAGCGATGGGAACTAGAATTTATCATTATTTAGATGATATAGGTCTTACACGAGTTCAAGTTGATTCTGTTGTCAAAGATAAAAGTTTCAAAAAGATAATTGGAAATTATCTTGGTTCAATGTTTATGAATGGAGTAACAGGAACAGAAGTAATTTATCCAAAAAAATCTGAATTAGTTAATTTTATTCATAGAAATTATAAGCATTTTCAAAATGTAAGTAAATTTCCTAAAGATTATAAGCAATCAGAAATTGAAAAAATAGTTGATGAAAATTATGGAAATGTTAAATATGAATTAAATGAACTTGCTAAAGATATAAAATTTGATCAAATTGAGCATATTGATTTAATTAAAACAATAATGTCAACAAAAACAATTCTTATTATTGGTGGTTTGATTTTATGTGTTGTATTACTAATTGCTTTAAGAAAGAGCTTTCATAGATGGCTTAAATGGATTAGTATTCCAACAATTATTAATGGAGCAATTTTAATAGTTGGTGGCTTTATAGGTAAAGGTATTATAAATATATTTGCTAATTTTAATAAATATGAATTTGTATTAAATCCAATAATTGAAGATATATTAAAAAATATGCGCCTTTTTGGAATCTTAGAGATTATTCTTGGAATTCTAGCATTGATAATATATGTTGTTATAGATAAAGCAACAAAAAATTCAAAAGAAAATAAAAAAATAATTGAAACAAAAGAAGAACCAGAAAAAGCTTAAAAAAGCTTTTTTTTGTAAACTAATTTGTAAACTTAAATTGACTATAAAAACTATAATGAATTAAAATTATTATAATAGGTGATATAGTTTGAAGAAGTTTTTAAATGTTGCTGGAATCCTAATAGCAACAATAATATCAATTTTGATGTTTATTTTAGAAATAATACTAGTCTTTAATTTAATAATAAATAGTTTTGTTACTAAAGATAACATCAGTGACATAATTCAAAAATTAATGACTTATAATAATCAAAATAGAGAAACTATAATAACATTTGCTTCTGAACAAACCTTTGGTAACAATATCACTTATAATGATGATATTAAAATTAATTATGCTTCAATTAAAGGAAAAATAAAGAATTATTTAGAAAATGCGGGATTTACTGAAAAAGAAGCAGAAGAGATTATTCAAGATGATGAATTCAAATCAATTGTAAATAACTATTTAGAATCAGCAATATTAAATCAAATTAAGGATTCTGAAATAAAATATCCAACTAAAGAAGAAATAAAATCATTTGTCAAAAAAAATTATAAATCATTGAAAAAAATAAAAGCAGTTTCTAGATATACTGAAGCAAACATTGATGAGTTTGTTGAAGATAATTATGAAGATGTAAAAGAAAAATTTGATGAAGTAAGAGAAGAAATAAAAATACCAGAACTTAAGGAAAGTGAGATTTTAAAAGATATTATTAATTTTAACCCAATTACCATTAGCATATTTATTATTTTAGCAATTGTTCTTTTAATGTTATCAAGAAAAAGCTTATATAAATGGCTTATTTGGGTCAGTGTTCCAACGATTCTTAATGGTATTTTGTTTTCCGCTTTAGGTCTTTTTGGAATTCAACTTATAACCAGTTTAATAGATGCAGAAAAGTTTAATGATATAATTGATCCTATTGCCAAGAAAATGAGTACATTGATGGTTGAATATGGACTTGGAAGTATGATTATAGCAATTGTTATGTTTATATTTTATTTGATTATAAATAGTAAAATCAAGAAAAAAGCGTAAAGCTTTTTTTATTTGAAAAATATTAGCACTTATGGTTGACAAGTGCTAATATGGTGGTAAAATAGTAATTGTAGAAAAGAGGAATAAAATGAAAAAGAAAGCATTTAAAACAGAATCTAAAAGAATCTTAGATTTAATGATTAATTCAATTTATACAAATAAAGAGATATTTTTAAGGGAACTTATTAGTAATGCTAGTGATGCTATTGATAAAGTTTATTATCGCTCACTTACTGATAAAAATTTAAAAATTGATAAGGATAAACTTGAAATAATTATTGAAAGAGATAGTCAAAATAGAGTACTTACAATTAAAGATAATGGCTGTGGAATGAGTGCAGATGAACTTGAAAATAACTTAGGTGTTATAGCTGAATCAGGATCTTTAAAATTTAAAGAAGAAAATGAAAATCAAGAAGATGTATCAATTATAGGTCAATTTGGAGTTGGATTTTATTCTGCTTTTATGGTTTCGAAAAGAGTTGAAGTAATATCAAGAACTCCAGATAGTGATAATGCTTATATGTGGGCAAGTGAAGGTGTTGATGGTTACACCATTGAAGAAGTAGCAAAGGAAAATGTCGGAACCACAATCAAACTTTACTTAAAAGATGATACCGAAGATGAAAAATATAGTGAGTATCTAGAAGAATATAAAATTAGAAATTTAGTTAAAAAATATAGCGATTATATCAAGTATCCAATTAAAATGGAGGTTGAAAATAGCAAACTAGTTGAAGGAACAGAAGATAAGTATGAAACTGTTCACGAGATTGCAGTTTTAAATAGTATGACTCCACTTTGGAAGAAAGATAAAAAAACTATAACTGAAGATGAATATCATAATTTTTATAGTGAAAGATTCTATGATTATGAAGCACCATTGAAAGTAATACATATGAATGTTGAAGGGCTTCAAAGTTATAAGGCACTATTATATATTCCATCTCACGCTCCATATGATTTTTATACAAAAGAATATAAAAAAGGACTTCAACTTTATACAAACGGAGTATTAATTATGGATAAATGTGAAGAATTGCTTCCAGATTACTATAGTTTTGTTAAAGGTGTAGTTGATTCAGATGATTTAAGTCTTAATATTTCAAGAGAAACTTTACAAAATGATAAAAATGTTAAACAAATTGCAAAATCACTTGAAACTAAAATTCATAATGAGCTTTTGGACATGCAAAAAAATGATTTTGAAACTTATAAAAAATTCTTTAAAGCATTTGGTAATCAAATTAAATATGGAATTTATAATATGTATGGAATGAATAAAGAAAAATTAGAAGATTTACTTATATTTTATTCAGCAAATGCCAAAGAATTTATTACGCTTGATAAATATATTGAAAATATGGATAAAGATCAAACAGCAATCTATTATGTGTCCGGTGAAACTATCCAAAAAATTGATATGTTACCTCAAGTTGAGCAAGTTAAGAAAAAGGGTTATGACATTTTATATTTAACTGATTATGTTGATGAATTTGCAATTCAAATATTAAATAAATATAAGGACAAAGAGTTTAAAAATGTAAGTGATGCCCAAACTGATTTTAGTTCAGAAGAAGATAAGAAGAAAATTGAAAAACTAAATAAAGATAATAAAGAAATATTAGACTTCATAAAAAAATCACTTGGCAGTGAAGTTGTTGATGTTCGTTTAACTGATAAACTTTCTAGTCATCCAGTTTGTTTAACAACTGAAGGGGAAGTATCTGTTGAAATGCAAAAGGTAATAAATGCAATGCCAACAGATGAACATATTAATGCTTCATTAGTTTTAGAAATAAATAGTAAACATAAAATTGTCAAAAAATTAAAATCTCTTTATGAGACAGATAAAAATGAACTAAAAAAATATGCTAAAGTTCTTTATTCAGAAGCCAGATTGATTGAAGGATTACCAATAGAAAATCCAACTGAAATAAGTAATTTAATTGCTGAAATGATTTCAAAATAATAAAAAAAGGAGATTACTTTGTAGAATCTTCTTTTTTCTTTTTCTTCTTTTTTAAATATAAAGTATTAACAATTTTAACTTTTTTACCAATTTTAGTTGTAAATTGTTTCTTTACACCTTCAGGTAATCTTTTTTTAACAACTTTCATAAATTCCCTCCGGGAATAATTATATCATTTTTTTTTAATAATGTGTCAATAAATTTATTCTATTTCTTAAATTGTGATATAATTTTATATAGGAGGAATAAAAAATGAGTAAAGAAGTAACTGAAGTAAAAGAAGAAACTAACTTTGAACCAAAAAAGAAAACATCAAAATGGATAATTGCATTGGTAGTCCTAGGATGCTTATATTACATAGTTCCAATTGGATTATTTACAATTGCACTTATTACAGATAGATTTAATGTTGAATATAAGGTAATGGATGATGGTTCAATTCAAATTGATAAGAAAAAATTGACAGTTCAAAAAGATGTTAAAGGATATTATAATGAAGAAAAAAAAGCATATTATATAGAAGGTAAGTTAACAAATAATACTGATAAAGATTATAATGGAATTGATATTAGCTACTATTTATATAATGAATCTGGGGAAGTTTTAGGTGAAGCGGGTACATATATTCAAAGATTAGGAGCCAAAAAGACTTGGAATTTTAAAGTTATCTATGATGATGTTGATGCAATGAATGTTACTAAATTTGAATATAATCCTAATTATTAATACATTTAAAAGAGCTCACTTAAAGAGCTCTTTTAATATAGGAGTGAAAGAATGAATGAATCTTTTTTAAACGAATTTAAACAGGATGAACAAAAAATATTGAGTGAATTCTTTGACAATTTATTAAAAAATATAGATTTATCGAAAAAGGAAACAAAACTTTTAATTGATGATTATGAAAAAGCTATTCTATATTTTTATAAAAATAAAAGTATTAACGAAATAATCAAAATTTTGGCAGTTGAAAACTTGGGAACAATTTATAAAGATAAACCACATAATTGGTATCCACTTGATAATTCTGCAAAAATATATCCACTTTCTATGAAAAAAAATTGGATGAGTGTTTACAGAATTTCTTATTACTTAAATGATAATATTATACCTGAAGTGTTACAAATGGCATTATTATTTACAATGAAACGTTTTCCCATTTTTAGGACATCAATTAGAAAAGGTTTTTTCTGGCATTATATTGATGAAATAAAAAAATATTTTAAAGTTGTTGAAGATAGTAAAGTACCATGTAGTTATATAAATATTTCAAAGATAGGTAAACCATCTTTTAAAGTTTTGTATTATAAAAATCGTATAAGTGTTGAAGTATTTCATATATTAGCTGATGCTTATGGTGGAATTGTGTTTCTTTCAACATTAGTTTCAGAATATTTAAATTTACTCGGTCAAAAAGTAAACTATAATGATCTTGTATTTGATGTAAATGAAAAAGTCAAAGTTGAAGAGCTAAAAGATGATTTTATTGACAAAAAAATAGAAAGCAAAAAGGGAAGTTTACTTGATAAAAAAGCTTTGATGATCGATGGTAAACTTTCTAAGATAAGACCATGTCAAATAATTCATTTTGATCTTAAAACAAAAGAACTAAAGTCTTTAGCTCATAAATATAATTTAACAGTTAATGAACTAATTTTAAGCTATCTTTTTTTAGTTATTTCATATTCAACTAGTAAAGAAGGATTTATTAAAATTCAAGTCCCAGTAAATATGCGAAAATATTATAAATCAAATACATTAAGGAATTTTTCTTTATATAATAATATTAGCATAAAAAAAAGCGAAGTAACTTCATTTGAAGATGTAATTAAAAAAGTAAAGTATCAAAGTCAAGAAAAATTGAGCAGAAATAAGCTTAACGAAGTTATGCGTGAGTCCAATAAATTAGTTAGATCATTAAAATTAATTCCACTTTTTATTAAAAGACCTATTGCTAATTTTATTTATGGATTTATTGGAGATAAATCACAAACAACGGTTTTATCAAATTTAGGGGTAGTAAAATTACCTGAAAATGTTTTAAAACATATAAAAAGTGCTGATTTTATTTTAGGAACTACTATTAGTAATAAAATGCTATTTTCACTTATTACAATTAATAATATTACAACTTTGACAATGTCTAAATATACAACTAATACTTCAATTGAGAATAATCTATATAGTATTTTTAAAGAAAATAATTTAATCGTTAAAGTACACGGGAGTGAAAACTATGAAAATAGAAAATGATTATCCATTGATTAAAAAAAAATTAAATAAATATTTAATTTTTAGAAGAATAATGTTGCTATTATTTTTGGTTTCAGCGGTGACAGTAATTATTGTTAACTTAGCGGTAGGTGGAAAATATTGGATGCTTTATGTTATTGGTGGTGAAATAATATTCTATTATGCTTTTTTAAATTTTCCTTTAATTGATAGCTCATTAGTTAAAAGATTAACAGTTGTTTTGTTTCAAATTTGTGGTTACTTATATATAATTGATTTTATTAATAAAACAAAGTGGTCTTACTTTGTTATTGGAATAGTTGCATTTAGTATTGTTTTAATTCAGTTACTTTTGTTTTTCTTAAGTTTTAATTATCAAAAAAAGAAAGTCGTTACATTATTTATAACTACTATTTGTTCTATTATTTACTTTATTTTATCACTTTGTGGTATTGTTAAAATTAACTGGCCGATTATAGTCCTTGGATCTGTAAGTCTATTTGCACTTTTAATTTTGTTTATTTTTTATCATAAAACCGTTATAATTGAATTAAGGAAGTATTTTAATTTAAAGTAGGTGAATAATGGATAAAGTTTTAGATATTTTTTATAACAAATTTTTAAAAGAAGTTCAAAAAGGTAAAGTTGAAAGTGATTTTAGGTATAATATTTTATTTAATGCTTTAATTGGTGAAAGAAAAATTGAGGCCAAAAAATACATTAATACAATTATTCCTACTTTAAAAATATCAGATAAAAAGACATTTGATCTATTATTATCAAGATATATATTTGAAGCAATGTCATTTTATGACTTAGGATATTTAGAAGTTGAATCACAAATAAAAACACTTTTATCATTTTTATTTGCTAATGCCACTTATGATGATTTTGAAAATCCTATTCAATTTTTACAGAAAAGAATTGCTTTTTTAGAAGATCAATTGTTACCAAGTATAGCTGAAAAATTTAAAAGTGAACTTTTAAATTTAGATATTATAGTAAAATGTGAAAAAAGTGATATTGTAAATGAAACTCCATATAGAATAAAAATTACTTTGACCTCATTAAATGAAAGTATGGATTTACCATATATTTATGTTGGAATAATAAATAATGAAGCTTACATCTATGCTATCCAAAATGAAGGCTTAAGTGATGCCAAAAAAATAAAACGAAATCTCTATAAGCTTGATACTAATTTTGACGTTAAAAATGATAATTTTGAAAATTATGATATTGGTAATTTAAAAGACATTTCGCATTCATTTTTGCTTGCAGTAAATATTTTAACAGGAATTTTAAAAGAAAAAGGAATAACTAAAATTGTTGTTCCATCAATTTTACCAATCAGGTGGAATTCAAAAGAAATTTCCTTTGATATAAAAAGCGAATATTATGATTATGATTCAGAAAAAAGAGAGAGTTTACTATCAAATCATGAACTTATTCAAAGCAATTTAACTGAAAAATTGACAAGAACTTTATTGAGGCTTGCATATCATCATAGCGGGATCAATATAACAAGTTATCCAAGTGAAAATGATATGAATTTATATCTAAAAATAGAAGAAAAAGATGAATGTAATAATCCTATATTAGATGAAACTTTTAAAATTAATGGAGGTAGACATGTTTAAAAAAGCAATTAAAAAAAATCTTAATTATACTAGACCACTATTTACAGGAGAAAGACTTTTTCATGAAGAAAAAGTTAATTCAGGAATTAGCTCATTTATTATTTTAAATGATGAAGGGTATATTTTAACCTGTAAACATGTAGCAGAGCAAATAATACTTGCACAGGAATTAGAAAACAAATATAAATCATTTTTAAAAGAAGGAAAAGAAAATAAATCTTTGATAAAAAAATATGGTTATAAAGAAAATGAAATTGTTCAAATAAAAAACATATTTATGAATTGTTTTGAAAATGGAGTTTTAGAAAAAATATTATTTCATAATAATTATGATCTTGCTTTAATAAAATTTACTAATTTTAAAAGTGTAGGGACTGATGATTTCCCAGTATTTACAGATAAAGATATTGAATCTGGTGAATCTATTTGTAAACTTGGTTTTCCATGGCCAGTTTATGATTGCTTTCAGTTTAATTCTAAAACAAATGAAATTGAAATCAAGGATTCAGCTTCATTTGAAACTCCAGCATTTCCAATTGATGGAATGATAACACGAACAATTTCAGATGAAAACGGATGCGAATTTGCATTTGAAACAACTACACCTGGTTTAAAAGGTCAGAGTGGAGGACCAGTATTCAATACTGATGGTGATATTTTAGGTATTCAATCAGCAACAACAAGTTTAGATTTGATGTTTGATATTGAAACAAATGTAATCCGTAATAATAAGGAAGTACATGCTTCTGAAAAACAATTTATAAATTTAGGAGTCGTTATATCATCAAAAGCAATTATGAAGTTTTTAGATGATAATCATGTAAAATATAATAAGAAATAATGCAACAAAGCATTATTTTTTTTGTTTATGTTTACAAATATTAATTATTAATTTATAATATGGCTTAAAAAAGGAGGGATAATTGTGTGTTTTAATCCACTTGAATATTTAGAACAAGGAAAAGTTGATTTTATGTATCATTTAACTAATTTTGATTATAATCACTTAGTTAAGTTAGTTAGAAATTCAGAGCGTAGGAAAAATATAATTGATGGTTTTTTACCAATTTTAAAAACTAATAAATATTTTTACCGTTTTTGTTTTGAAATTGTGTATGATATGGAAGAATATAAAGCTGATTCTAGATATTTAATTAAAAAATGCTTTGGTGAAAAAGTTTTGCCACGAGAATATTTAATTAACTTATTAGATAATTGTTCTTTAGGTTATGATTATTTAAAGAAAAACTTTGATTTAATCTTATTAACTTATCAAAATGACTTAAATTTTATTTTTGACTATTTATTCAATCATTTTGATATTTGTAAAAGTTTGCTCAAAAAGCTTTCAATTTATTCTAATTTACATATAAGATTTTTATTTATGAAATATTTAGTTAAAAATAAAAAAGATAAAATAACATTTTTCTATGATGATATTACTAAATATTTAACAAGTGTTACTTATAAAAAATATGAACAAACGACTTTTCTACCAGTTTTTATGAGAGTGGAAGATATATCTGAACTTGCTTATACTGTATTCGAAGCAAATAATTATGAACTTTATAAAAAGTTTAAAGAATTTATTTTAAAAAACTATAAATATAATAATCTTGGGCACTTTTTAATAAAAATGAAAGAAATTAAAAATGATTGTTTATCTAAATATGAACCAAATCTTGAAGGAATAGAAGAATTTTATAAAGATGCAGACACCTATTTTAAAACAGCTGCAACTGCTCGCGTGCAAATGTATAAAAATTATTCTAATAAGATATCTTTAAAATTATTGCAAGCATATAAAAAGCAATTAAGTTATTTTCAAAAACTTCGCGATATTGATGATAATTATGAAAAATTGGATAGATTTGGCTTAACAAGATTGTTAGAAGAATATGTTTCAAAGTATTTAGATTTAAGTCATAATAAAACTTGCAGATTTATTGCAGAAGGAACTACTGCTTCTTGCTATAAAATTGGAGAATATGCCTTTAAACTAGTGCACTATAAATATTCACGTGAAAAAGTTATATGCCCTGATTTATATTTAATTTTACCTAATTTAGAAGAAGTTTTACTAAGAAAATATGGTGGTGCAGTTACAGGTGGAATTGAGGTTCAAAAATTTTTAAGAAGATCAGCTCAAAATATACCTGGATATGTCATAACTGAGTTTAAAAAAGAACTAGCAAGATTGGGATATTATTCGAAAGATAATTTAATTTATGGTGATGCAGGAGACAATGCAATGCTTTTGGATGACTATCACGATGCAGGTATAATAAATGTTCCTGAATGGTTTAAAAAATATCCATTAGTATTAGTTGATCATGATTTAGTATATAAAATACATGATAATCTTGATAATCCTATAAATCTTCATTGAACTAAAAAACAACTTGACAGAGTATTTTTTTAATTATAAACTTTAATAGTAGGAGATGTTAACGTTATGAAAAAGAAAAAAGATTTTATGGTAAGTGGAATATTACTATTTTTAGCTATTATCTATACTTTACTAGTTAAAATAGTTGATGTTCAAGCAATTGGACCAAATGATTCTAAAGTTGGATTTGCAAGTTTAAATGGGTTTATATCTAAGTTGATTGGTAGCAATATGACATTTTATAAAATAACTGAATATTTAGGTTATATTGCAATTTTAATGGCACTTATTTATGCTTTAATTGGTTTAATTCAAGTTATTAAAAGGAAAAGTTTATTAAAAGTAGATAAAGAAATAATTGCTTTAGGTGTTTTTTATGTAGTAGTAATTATTTTATATGTATTTTTTGAAAAAGTAATTATTAATTATCGTCCAATTTTGATTGATGGCATTTTAGAGGCTTCTTATCCATCATCACATACAATTTTATCAATATGCCTTTGTGGAAGTTCAATTATTATAAATAATCAACTATTTAAAAAATTCAAGATTGCAAAATATGAAAATATTCTTTCAATTGTTTTAATTGTTAGTATAATAGGAGGAAGAATTATTTCAGGAGTTCATTGGTTTACTGATATTATTGGTGGTGTAATATTCTCAATTGCACTTTTATATACATTTAAAATGGTTTTAGATAAAATGAAAAAAGAAAATTAATTTTCTTTTTTTATGGGTAATTGTTATTTATAAAAATAATGAAATTTTATAAAATATAGAGAAAAATGTCGAAAATTGTAGAAAAATTTTTCAAAATTTGATACGATTATTAAGGTGATAATATGATTACAGATAGCGAATCTATTACCAAGGTGTTAGCTTTATTTGATAGTGAGGATATTCCTTATATAAAAGCAACCGTAGTAACAGCTTTAGAAGATGAAAAATGTGAAGATCCTTTTACTTTAAAACTAGGAGTTCAAAATGACGGACAAAGAAAATGAAATATTATGGAGTAAATATTTTTATCCAGAAACAAGCGTCTTAATTAATAATTTTGGGATAACTGATCAAAAAAAATTAAAAGAGGTAGAAGCAACTATCACTTTCGAGAAGTTACTTGAACTTAATAAAAAACCATTAGAAATGGGCTTTGATAAAGAACACTTGAAAGCTTTACACAAGTTTGTTTTTGGTGAAATATATCCTTTTGCAGGAGATTATCGTTTTGTAAATATAATTAAAGAAAAGGGAAGTTTTTTATCAATTAAAGATGATAAAACTATTCCAGATTATTTAGATTATATTTTTGATGAAGTAAGAAAAAAATTAGATCAGAGTCAAACAAAATATGATTTTGCATATGCTTTAGCTTATTTATATACAAATCTTATTTATTGTCATCCTTTTAGAGAAGGTAATGGTAGAGTAATTAGAGAATTTGTAAGGGAATTTACACTTGCTAAAGGTCAGAATAAGTTTGAACTTGATTGGCGTTTAATACCACCTGAAGAACTTAATAAAAATATTGAAGTAGCTCATATGTTTCCTGGAGAAACAGCTTTACTATTTTATGAAGCCTTGGTGCCAATAAAAAGCAAAAATATTTAAGACTTATTTATTGATAAGTCTTTTTTTGTGCTATAATATTTTGGAAGGGAGATATATGTATGAAAATTAGAAATATTGTTTGGGGTTTAGTTTTAATTGCAATTGGTGTTATTTTAGGAGGTAATGCATTAAATTTGTTTAATGTAAACATCTTTTTTAGAGGATGGTGGACTTTATTTATTATAATTCCAGCTTTAATTGGATTTATTACTGAAGATGATAAAAAAGGAAATCTTATTGTTTTGACGATCGGTGTACTTTTACTTTTAGCTTGCCGTAAAATTATTGACTTTGATATAATATGGGAATTACTTTTACCAATTATTATCATTATCATTGGTTTATCATTGGTATTTAAAAATACAGTTAATAAAGAAGTAAATAAAAACATCGATAAACTAAATAAAAAGTTAAATAAAAATAATAGCTTTGCTGCAACTTTTTCTGGTCAAGATATTAAAGTAGATGATGAATTTAAAGGTACAAGTTTAAATGCTGTTTTTGGAGGCATCAAATTTGATTTAAGAAAAGCAGAAATTAAAGAAGATGTTGTAATAAATGCAACTAGTGTTTTTGGTGGAATAGATATTTTTGTTCCTGATAATGTCAAAATAAAGATTAAATCAAATTCGATATTTGGTGGAGTATCAAATAAAAAAGAACCTGAAGCTAAGAATGATGCTAAAACAATTTATATTAATGCAAATTCAATATTTGGTGGGGTAACAATAAAATGACAACTTTTCAAAAAGTAATTAAATATGTAGCAATAGCTTTTGCAATTTTCATTATTTTTGCAGTTATAAATACAATTATAAATGTAGGAAGAGGAATTACTGGTTCATTTATTAGAGAAGAATCCACTAAATATAATACTAAAGAATTAGATAGTTTATCATCATACTTAGACATTAAATTATCTGCAAGTAATTTAGAAATAAAAAAAGGTGAAAAATTAAAAGTTGAATCTAATAGTGAAGATATTAAAATAAGTGAAAATGAGAATAAAATTATTATTGAAGAAAAAGCTAAAAGATGGTATTTTAATTCAAAACTATCAAGTGTAATTTTATATGTACCAGAAGATTTAAAATTTGATGATGTTAGAATTGAGACAGGAGCAGGTAAACTAAGCATTGCATCTCTTGAAACTGACTCTTTAAAACTAATGCTTGGAGCTGGCAAAACAACTATAAATAAGATTGCTAGTAATAATGCTAAAATTGAAACTGGCGCAGGAGAACTTATTATTAAAGCTGGTAAGTTAAATGATGCTAAAATTGAAGTTGGTGTTGGTAATTTAGAAATTAAAGCTGAAATTACTGGTGATAGTAAAATTGAATCAGGAGTTGGTTCAATTAAATTATCTTTATTAGGAGAAGATTATAAGATAGTTTTTAATAAAGGAATAGGTAGCATTAATTTTAATGGAAAAAGTGTTAAAGATGATACAACAATTGGTAATGGTATTAACACTATTAAAATTAATGGTGGGATAGGTTCAATAAATGTTAAAACTGAAAAAGATTTAGAAAATTCTTAAATCTTTTTTTTATTTTAAAATATGTTATAATCATAGTATGAAGAAGTATAAGAAGTATTTTATTTTAATTATTTTTGTAATGGGATCACAAGCACTCCTATATTATTTAACCAAACATTTTTCAAGCGGATATCATATAATTAATTCTATTGTGGATATTCCTTTAGTAAAGTCATTTGTATATGTTTATGATTCATGGTATCCATTCATCATATTGACTACATTTTTAATATATAAATATGATAATAAAATTTTTAAATATTTAATTATGACAATGTTGATTGGGGCTTTATTATCACAAATAACATTTATTATTTATCCAAGTATGATTATAAGACCAACAGTCGAAGTAAAAAATATAACCGATTGGCTTCTAAATTTTACATATCAAAGTGATAATCCACCACTTAATTGTTTACCATCAATGCATTGTGTATATTGTTTTATAACCGCTTTTTATATAGCAAAATCTAGAAATATTAATTCTAAATGTAAAGTTTTAATTATTATGTATTCATTAGTAATTGTTTTGTCAACATTATTTATAAAGCAACATGTAATTGAAGATGTTCTTCTAGCTTTTGTTTATACAATAATTTCATTATTAATAGTATTTTTCAGCAAAGAAAAAATTGCTAAGCTATTCAGTAAAATAGATATGTAAATAGTAGATAATAACTTTAATGAAAAATGACACATGAATATTAAAGATTATTTAGGAAAAAAAACTAACTAAATATGAAGTGAACCTAAATGATTCACAAAAATAAAAAACAAATCACGAACAATTAAAAGCATAAAAAGTTGTGGTATAATATTTATGTTAGGAGTTGTTAACATGAATGAGTACATTAATTTAGATGAGAAGAACATTGAAGAAGAACACATTTGTTGTGCAATTGGTGATCCTAAACATCAAGAAGGTGTAGATAAAAAGAAAGAATGGATTAAAACCAAATTGAGGGATGGACATGTATTTAGAAAACTAAATGCAAGAGGGAAAATCTTTATTGAATATGAACCAATAGAAACGGCTTGGGTTCCCATCAACGGAAAAAACTATATATATATCTATTGTTTATGGGTAGCAGGAAGTTTTAAAGGAAAAGGTATTGGTAAGGAATTATTAGAGTATGCAATTGAGGATGCTAAAAAGAAAAAAATGAGTGGTGTTTGTACGTTAGTGTCTCAAAAGAAGAAACCATTTATTGGAGACAAAAAATTCTTTGAGCATTATGGATTTAAAGTTGTTGATACTATAAATGATTATGAATTAATGGCACTACAATTTGATGACAAAGAAATACCAAAGTTTAAAGATAGTGCTAGAAAAATGGAAATTGATAGCCAAGATTTTACTATTTATTATTCTAATGAGTGCCCTTATGTAGAATATGAAGTAAAAGAATTATCTGATTATGCAAAAGAAAAAGGAATCAAGTTAAACTTTATTAAAATAGATTCATTAGAAAAAGCTAAGAATGCACCATGCGTATTTAATAATTGGGCTAATTTTTATAAAGGGAAATTTGTTTCAAATACAATTTTAAATGCCAATGCATTTGAAAAACTAATAAAATAATATAAAAAAGATTTAGGAATAATCCTAAATCTTTTAATTTCTAAATGGCAGGGGTAGCAGGAGTTGAACCCACATTAACGGTTTTGGAGACCGCCGCTCTACCATTAAACTATACCCCTACACGAATTTAATTATATATTATAAATTGGTGAGTGTCAATAATTAGAAAAATGGTTTTTAGATTAAAATGTCTATTAATTATTATCAATAATTAATAGAATTTTTCATATTATTTATTGGTGATAATATGATTTCATTACTTAAATGTTTTTTAGGTATGTTAATCAGCTTTATTTTTGCATTAATAATTGGATTTTTGTTAATACCAAAGTTAAAAAAACTTAATGCCAAGCAAACTTTAAGTATTTATTTAGAAGAAAGACATAATGAAAAAAAGGGAACTCCAACTTTAGGTGGACTTATTTTTATACTTTCAAGTATTATTACATTAATTATTATGTCTCTATTTGGTAAAATTACTTTTACTTATAACCTTGCAATTGTTTTAATCACTTTTGTTGGTTATGCATTTATTGGCTTTTTAGATGATTATTTAATTATTAAAAGGCATGATAATCAAGGATTAACTGAAAAACAAAAATTGCTTTTGCAAATTTTAGTTGCAGTGATCTTTTTTGCTCTTTTCTTACTTGCAGGAAATGAACCACTTATATGGATTCATACATTAAATGTGAAAATAAATATCGGATTTTTATATGGATTTTTTATTATGTTTGTTCTAGTTGCAAGTAGTAATGCAGTTAATTTAACTGATGGGTTAGATGGACTTGCGGGTGGACTTTCTTTTATTGCTTTAATTACATTTGGAATTTTAGCCAATTATACTAGTTGGTTAAGTGGAAATGAAACAATTGGTATATTTCTTTTTATTTTAGCTGGCGGAGTATTAGGTTTCCTATATTTTAATTCACATCCTGCTAAAATATTTATGGGCGATACTGGTTCTCTTGCACTAGGTGCAACTTTAGGTGCTACTTCTATAGTTACAAGACATGAACTTTTACTTGTTTTAGTTGGGATTGTTTTTGTTATTGAAACATTATCATGTCTTATTCAAAGAGTATATTACAAAAGAACAAAAAAACGATTGTTTAAAATGACTCCAATTCATCATTCTTTTGAAAAAAGTGGTTGGAAAGAAGAAGATATTGTGAGATTATTTTGGATAGTTGCGATTATTGCATCTTTAATTGCTGTTTCCTTTGGAGTTTTCTTATGAGAAAAAAGAAATTACTTTGGTTAGTAATAATTTTAATTTTAATTGGGCTTATAATGATTTATTCATCATCCTATATATGGGCCGAATATAAATATAATGATTCTTTAAAATATTTAAAAAACCAAGGTTTATTTTTTATAATTGGAGTTTTTTTAATGATTTTTATAAGTAAAATTGATGTTAATTTGTACTATAAAAAAGCAAATAAATTACTCTTTTTAGGATTTGCCTTATTAATTTTAGTATTAATTCCAGGTTTAGGAACAGTTAGAAATGGAAGCCAAAGTTGGTTTAATTTTGGATTATTTAGTTTGCAACCAAGTGAAATAATGAAAATTATACTCCTCATTTTTACTGCAAAGTATTTAGCCAATAATCAAGATAATATAAAATATACTTTTAAAACAATTTTCCCAATTTTAACAATCGTTCTTATATCATTTTTTTTAATCATGTTACAACCTGATTTTGGGAGTGGAGTTGTATTAGTAATGAGTATTGTTGGGCTTTTGTTTGCATCAGGTGCTGATTTTTCATTTTTTGTAAAAATTGGTTTGATTGGAATTGTTGGAGTAATTGGCTTAATTGTAGTTGCACCTTATAGAATGGCACGAATAGTTGCATTTTTAAATCCTTGGTCTGATCCTTTAGGAAGTGGGTTTCAAATAATTCAATCACTTTATGCAATTGGACCAGGCGGATTATTTGGTAAAGGATTAGGTAATTCAATTCAAAAACACTTTTATTTGCCAGAACCACAAACAGATTTTATTTTTGCTATTATTTGTGAAGAACTAGGATTTTTGGGTGGAGCTTTAATTGTTATTTTATTTGCTTTAATAATTTATCAGATAATAAAAATTGCTTTAGAAACAAACGATTTATTTAAGAAATATTTAGCATTTGGAATTGGTTTTCAAATGGGATTTCAAGCTATGATAAATTTACTTGTAGTTATTGGCTTAATTCCAGTTACAGGAGTAACACTTCCATTTCTTTCATATGGTGGTTCAAGTTTACTTGTATCAATGCTTTCAATTGGAATTGTTCTAAATATCGCATCAAAAAACTAGCACTTGCTAGTTTTTTTATTTTTTAATATAATAATTTTGGTGAAAGTATGAAAAAACGTGAATTTCAAAAAATAGAAGTTACTAAAAAAGCCGAAAATAGTATTTTACTTGGTCATCCTTGGATATATAGTGAAGAAGTTAAGGAAAACTCAAATATAAAAAATGGCGACATTGTTGATGTTTTAAACATGAAAGGCAAGTATTTAGGGACAGGTTTTTATAATAGCAATTCTAAAATCAGAGTTCGCTTAATAAGCAGAAATACTAATGATACATTTGATTATGATTTTTTTAAAAGGCGTGTTTCATATGCTTGGAATATGCGAAAAAGTGTTATGAATGACTTAAATTCAGTCCGTATTATTTTTGGTGAAGCCGATGGCTTTCCTGGGCTTACAGTTGATAAATTCAATGATGTTTTAGTAGTACAAACATTATCACTTGGAATAGAGCTTAGAAAAGATTTAATTTTTAAAGCTTTAATTGAAGTTTTAAAAGAAGATAATATTAATATAAAAGGAATTTATGAAAGAAATGATGTTTCAATAAGACTTTTGGAAGGGCTGGAAGAATATAAAGGTTGGTATAATAATTTAGATATTTCAACAAAAATTGAAATTGAAGAAAACAACTTAAAATATATTGTCGATATTGAAAATGGTCAAAAAACAGGATATTTTTTGGATCAAAAATATAATCGTCTAAAAATAAGAGAAATTTCAAAAAATAAGACTTTACTTGATTGCTGTACCCATACTGGTTCATTTGCAATGAACGCTTATATTGGTGGTGCCAAAAAAGTTGTTGCTCTAGATATTTCTGAAAAAGCACTTGTTGATTCAAAAACTAATTTTGATTTAAACAATATGAAAATTGAAACAATATGTATGGATGTTTTTGAATATTTAGAAAGCATTCAAGGTAAAAAAATGTATGATTTTATTATTCTTGATCCTCCAGCTTTTACAAAATCAAGAAAAACAATTAATTCAGCCTTAAAAGGTTATAAAGAATTAAATTATCTTGCTATGAAAGCATTACCAAGAGGAGGTTTCTTAGCAACTGCATCTTGTTCTCATTTTGCAAGTGAAGATTTGTTTAAAGAAGCTATATATGAAGCCTCTTTAAAAGCAGGTGTTACATTAAAACAAATATATGTATCAGGACCTTCATTAGACCATCCTGAAGTATTAGGTATTCCTGAAACAAAATATTTAAAGTTTTTTATTTTTCAAGTAGTGTAGGTGAATTATGGAAATTATTGTTGCAAAAAATATTGGATTTTGTTTTGGTGTTACCAGAGCAATAAACGAATCTTTAAAAGAGATGGATGAAAATACTTATTTTTTAGGTGAACTAATTCATAATAAAGAAACAATGTCTAAATTAAAAGGGACTATTGTTAATGATATTGAAGAAGTTCCAGACAAAGCTAAACTAATTATTAGAGCTCACGGGGTAACTAAGGAAATAATTAAACGCGCAAATGAAAAAAAGCTTAAAGTCATTGATTTAACTTGTCCAAAAGTTGCTAAGGTTCATAAACTTGTATCAGAAAGAAAGAAAAATCTAGTTATTATAATTGGGAAAAAAACACATCCTGAAGTAATTGGTACAATTGGATATGCAGATGAATATATTATTATTGAAGATGAAAAAGATTTAATTGAACTTGAAAATACTTTAAAAAATAATAGTAAAAAAATTTCAATTTTTTCTCAGACCACATTTTCAAGTTTAAAATTTGCATCTTTAGTAAATAAAATAAAAAGATTAACAAAATCATATGTAGAGATTATTCCTTGCATTTGCCCGGTCACTGAAGAAAGACAAAAAGAAGCTTTAAATATTGCGAGTAATGTTGACTTTGTAATTGTAGTTGGTGGTAAGGATAGTTCCAACACATCAAAGCTTTTTGATCTCACTTCAAGTATAAAAGGTACTATTTGGGTAGAAAATAAAAGTGAGTTGGAAATTGAAAAGTTAAAAAATTATAGTAAAGTTGGAATTGTTTCTGGAACTTCCACGAGTTTAGATACAATTAATGAAATCGTTGAAGTTTTAAAAAACATTTAACTTTGTGTTATAATTAAATTGGATGTGGATATAATGTATAAAAAATATATAAAACGCCTTTTAGATTTTATCATTTCATTAATATTAATTATTGTACTAGCACCTTTAATGATCATAATAGCATTAATAGTGTTAATTGATTTGGGTCTTCCAATTCATAATGAAATTCGTGAACGTGAAGGTTTGAATAAAAAAATATTTATAATGTATAAATTTAGAACCAAAAAATTGAAATCAAAAAATTTAAAAAATAAATTTACTAAAGTTTCACGTGTAATTGATCGTACAAGATTAAATGAACTCCCACAACTTTTTAATGTTTTAAAAGGTGATATGTCTTTAGTTGGGCCGCGTCCATTTATTCCAGGAGATGACTTACCAGCTGGTGAAATAAGCCCGAAAAGATATTTAGTTCGCCCTGGTATGACTGGATTAGCTCAAGCAAATGGGTGTAGAAATTTGACTCATAAAGAAAAACTTAAATATGATGTTATTTATTATGATAATTTATCATTTAAAAATGATTTCAAAATCATTATGAAAACAATTATAAATGTATTTAAATTAGATAGAAATTAATTTCTATCTTTTTTATTTTTTTTATGATATTATATTAATGGTGATATTAGTGAAAAAGAATGCATTTACTTTAATGGAACTTTTGGCTGTAATTTTGATTTTGACCATTATGGGAATAGTAGTAATTCCAATTGTTGAAAATTCAATTAATAGTGGTAAAGATGACTTATATATTGCCCAAATTGATTCAATAAAGGCATCTTTAAAGAAATATGCGATCATTGAAATAAATAATAAAATAAGAAATACTAATGATGATGTATATGTTAGTTTATATCATTTAAAAATTAATAATTATGTTTCTTTAGATATTAAAGATCCAAGAGATGAAAGATTATTACCTAATGATATGCTTTTAAGAATTCAAAAAAGAGAGAAAAATTATATTTATGAGGTATTAGAAACAACTGGAACAAAAACAGATGAAACAAAATTTAATGCATCAACGCCGGTTTTAGAAGTTCCACCAATTGTTTATTTTTGTGGTTCATCAGTATCTGAATTTAATGAAATAGCGGATAATTATAAAATAAATACAGGAAATGTTGTAAAAGAATATTATGATGCTAACTTTACTAAAAAAGTAGAATTAAATGATTTATTAGTTTCAAATAATAGTTTTAGAGTTTTATATAAAGCAAATGGTGCATATCAAATTATGAATGTTTTAAGAAGTGGTTGTGAATAATATGGTTTATACATCAATTGAAAATGAAAAAATAAAAGAAATTGCCAAACTAAAAGATAAAAAATATCGTAAGCAATCCGGTCTTTTTTTAATTGAAGGAGAGCATTTAATAGAAGAAGCATACAAAACAGGATATTTGAAAAAAATAATTAAACTTGAAGATACAAGTATAGATTTAAAAGTTGATGTGATGAATGTTTCTTTAAAGGTATTAAAGTATTTATCAAGCTTAAATACTCCAACAATTATTGGTGTTTGTGAGCAAAAAAAAGATGAAATTACTGGTAATAAAATTTTAGTTTTAGACAATATTCAAGATCCTGGAAATCTAGGAACAATTATAAGAAGTTCAGTTGCTTTTAATATTGATACAATTATTATAAGTGAAGATAGTGTTGATTTATATAATGAAAAGGTCATCCGTGCAACTCAGGGATTACTTTTTCATATTAATTTAGTTATTGTTAATATAGATGAAATTCTGCCATTTTTAAAAGAAAACAACTATAAGATTTATGCCACAAAAGTAAATGGTGGAAAAAGCTTAAAAAGTGTTGAAAAGAGTCAAAAATTTGCTATAATAATGGGTAATGAAGGAACGGGAGTAAAACCTTCTTTATTAAATATTTGTGATGAATTTTTATATATTGATATGAATCAAAAATGTGAAAGCTTAAATGTTGGGGTTGCAGCAAGTATTATTTTATATGAGTTGGATAAGTAGGTGTTCTTATGAAATATATATATATTGGAGATGTTGTTAACACTCATGGTTTAAAAGGTGAAGTTCGTTTAATTTCCAATTTTGAATATAAAAAAAGAATTTTTAAAAAAAATTTTAAGTTATATATTGGTAGATCAAAAGATGAAGTTGTTATAAATACATATCGTGTTCATAAAGAATATGATATGCTTACATTTGATGGTTTAACTTCTATTGATGATGTAATAATTTATAAAGGTGATAAAGTATACATTAATCGTGATGATTTAAAAATAAAAGGTTATTTTAATGAAGACTTAATTGGACTTTCTGCTTATAGTGGCGATAAATACCTTGGAAAAGTTGAATATATTATGAAGAATAAAGCTCATGATATTTTAGTAATAACTTTAGATGATAAGAAAAATTTGATACCGAATATTAAGGAATTTGTTTCAAAAATTGACTTGGAAAATGGACGTATTGAAATAAAAGAAATTGAGGGTTTAATAAATGAAAATTGATATATTAACGCTTTTCCCTGAAATGTTTGATGGCTTTTTAAATACATCAATTATAAAAAGAGCGATTGAAGAAAAAAAAGTTGAAATCAATGTTCATAATTTTAGAGATTATTCATTAGATCCACATAAACGAGTAGATGATTATCAATTTGGTGGCGGAGCAGGAATGGTTTTAATGCCTGAACCTATTTTTAGAGCGGTTGATGATTTAAAAACTAGTGATAGCAAAATACTTTTAATGACACCACAAGGAAAAAAATTTGAACAATCATATGCTTATGAATTATCTTGTGAAAAACATATAATAATAATTTGTGGTCATTATGAAGGGTTTGATGAGCGCATTCGTACACTTGCAGATGCTGAGATAAGCATTGGTGATTACATTTTAACTGGTGGCGAACTACCAAGTATGGTAATAACCGATACTATTGTAAGGTTAATTGATGGTGTAATTGACCAGGAATCACACTTAAATGATTCATTTAATAATAATTTACTTGATTATCCGGTTTATACTAAACCTCAAAATTTTAGAGGAATGGAAGTACCAGAAGTACTTTTGTCAGGGCATCATGAAAATATAAGAAAATGGCGTTTAGAGCAAAGTGAAAAAAGGACTTTAGAAAGACGCCCAGATTTGTTGAAAAAGGATTGATAAAATGAAACAAAACAATTATCTTTTGATTAAAAATACAGAAACAAATGAACTTGTTTATGTTGATTATAGTAAAAACAATGGTTATGGTTTTAAACCTAAAAATCATGTTCAATATGAAGGTATTAAAGTTAATAAATTAGTTTTAGTAAAACCGACTTTTGTTGAAAAAGTATTGAAAAAGAAAATTAAAAAGAAATTGGATTTGTATTTAGAGTATATGATAAAGCTGCTTGAGTCAGATGATGAATCAGAGTCAGCTTCTCATTTAGGCGCAGCTTTAAATGAAATCAGTCGTTATCGTAGTATAATTATTAATAATTATAGAGCTTATTTAGATGACAAATATTTAAAGCTTTTAATGCAAAAGTTTGCACTTTTAGAGCATGAACTAAAAGTAAAACAATTTGAAATTAGTAAGCGTGAATATAAAAAACAAATTGAAAGTGAATTAAAAGAGGAAAAATCAAGAAAAAGCAGATAGAACATATACAAATATGTTCTTTTTTAGTATAATAGATTTTGAGTGAGGAGAGGAAAAATATGGATGCAATTAAAGTACATAAACATTATGAAGATTATGCTAAGAAGTATTTAAATATCCCAAATGTTAATTTTGAAGGCTTAGATCCACTAGTAATCAATGAAATGCTTGAAGCCTTAATATATGCTTATAAAAAATATCCAGAATTAAGAAATGTTTTTTGTTCAATAGGAAATTTTGAAGATTTAAAAGCACATTTTTCTCTTGCCGAAAATTATTATGAAGAAATGGTAACTGAATCAGAATCCGACATGTTTATAATATGGAGTTTATTAAATAGAAAAACGCATAATAATTTTATTGGACTTTCATATTCTAAAAATTTGGTTGGTAAAACGCTCAAAGAAGTAGATGAGGTCACTTGTAATGATGCAAAAAGAGGCCTTCATCCACAAAGTTGTACAACTTTTAAAAGCTCTGTTTATCATGAAATCGGACATATTTTTGATTTTATTTTAAGATTAAGAAAAGATCCAAATTTTTTGAAAATAATACACGAAAAATATCCATATGAATCTATGTATACTGAATTTTCAAGATATTCAATAACTTTGGAAGAATTTATTGCTGAAGTTTTTGCAGAATATATGATGAATCCAAATTCTGATGAATTTGTAAATAAAGTAGGAAAATATATTGATAGAAAGTATGAAATATTAAAAGGTATGGGAATTTTTAATATTAACGAAATTTATTGGAGACATATAAGAAGAGCAGAGTTTGAATCGACTTACGCAAGAAGCAAGTAACTTTTGCTTGACAAATAACGGTTAATTTGTTAATATTATTGTTGTCGTGATCCGATGAAAAGCTGAAAAGAATTTTATGATCATAGATTTAAAGTTAGGAGAGTGACATCATGAATTTAGTAGAAAAAATTACTAAAACTCAAATAAGAACTGACATTCCTGAATTCAGAGTTGGCTATACTGTTGAAGTTGGTTACAAAATCAAAGAAGGTAAGCGTGAAAGAGTTCAAAATTATGAAGGAATTGTCATTGCTATCAAAGGCTCTGGAGTATCAAAAACATTTACAGTAAGACATCAAAGTGGAAATATTGGTGTAGAAAGAGTATTCCCAGTAAATTCACCTTTAATTGATTCAATTAAAGTAATTCGTAAAGGTAGTGTTAGAAGAGCTAAATTAAATTACCTAAGATCTTTAGATAGTGAAGCAAAAATTAAGGAAGGAAATTAATAAGGCTTATGCCTTATTTTTCGTATATTTATGAAAAAGTATAAAGAGTGGATATCATATATTTTAATAATTGTTGTAATTGTTTTGATTCGAACATTTATAGCAACCCCAGTAATTGTCGATGGAAGTTCAATGATACCTAATTTAGTTGATAATCAAATTCTTATTTTGTATAAACTTGATAAAAACTATAAAAGGTTTGATATTGTAGTCGCAGATCATAAAGTAAATGGAACTAAAGAACATTTGGTAAAAAGAGTAATTGGTCTTCCTGGTGAATATGTTGAATACAAAGATTCAAAATTATATATTAATAAAAAGGAAGTAAAAGAAAACTTTATTGATGTAGAAACAGCAGACTTTTCACTGGCAAAATTAGGTTATTTAGAAATCCCTGAAAATTATTATTTTTTAGTGGGCGATAATCGTGGCGATTCATCAGATAGTAGAATTCTAGGATTAATTCCAAAAGATGAAATAAAAGGGAAAGTAAAATTTTCACTTTTTCCTTTTAATCGTTTTGGTAAAATAAAAGCGAATTAATTATTCGCTTTTTATAATGCCGTAATTATAACTTAAATAATTGTTATATGCTTGTTTTTCAAAATTTAAATTAAATTCCTTAAATTTAAAATCTTTATTTTTATTTAAAACTAAAGATTTAATAAAATATTCTAAAAAGAAAGGATTTCTAATTAAAAAAGGCCCAATTAAATAAGTGGCATAAAAATTTTTATATTTTACACCTTCTTTTTCAACTAAAATATTTTTACTTGCACCATCAATAACATCAAAAAAATCATAATTATTATTGAACATCAAACTATTTCTTCTCTCAAAACCAATTATTTTTTCCTCAATTAATTTTGTTTTAAATAAGGCTTTATCAATAATACTAATATCTTCAATTTTTATATAATAATCAAATATATCAAGACCATTTATTTTTTTCCCATCTTTTAAAATATATTTACCAAATATATCAATACTATTCCCAGTAATTAAAAAGTATTTATTATTTTCAATATATTTTTTTATATCTTTTTTATACTTCTTTAATTCATTAATAATCAATTCTAAAGCCTCATAATTACCGGAACCCATATAAATTAAATCATAATTATTAAAATCTAATTTATCGGTTACATCTAAAAATTTTATCATTACATTTATTCCTTGATTTTCTAGTGCCTTTTTTAGTATTTTAATATTTCCATTTTCTCCATATAAATTAAGTAAATTATAGTATAAGTAAGCAATTGTCAAATTCATTCTTTCACTCCTTTTATAATATTTTTATAATATTCATCTGTTAGAATATAAAGATTTAAATTGTAGCTTTTTATTTCTTCTAAGATGACATCAATGTTAGATGAAGGTATTATAATTTTTTCGTTTAAATCGGCATATTTAATTCTTGTTGCAATATCAAAAGCATTTGGACCTATGCAGTATATTTTTTGGATATTTTTATTAATGAAACGTTCAAATTCAGCATTATAAAGCCATGAAATATCTTCATAAGCATTCTTCCATCCAATGACAACTACTTTATAGTCAGTATATCTTGAAATAAATTTAATTGTGTCATTAAAATTATTTTTAGAAATATCTATATATATTTTTTTATCTTCCCAAGTAAAAAGTTTATTGTTAATTCTATTAAATATTTCAACATCTTCATTTATTTCTTTTAGGAAAGTAAAAAACATTAGGACTTCGTCTAAGTATAAAGGATTAGTTTGATTTACATTTATCACATAAGTATCATTAATTGTAATATTTTCTTTGATGTAGTCAATATTTGTAATATAAATATCAGCATTTTTGTTACTTATGCTGTATTTAAGCCCTCTTAAATCATATTTATCCGAAAATATTAATAATGCTTCATCAAAAACTTCTTTAACTTCAAGTTCATCTAATAATTCACTTGATTCATTTATTAAAATATAGTTTGGTTTAATAATTGAACCAAATTTTTTGATATTTTTAGCAGAAACTTTAAAAAATAAAAAATCTTTATTAATGTTTCCATAATTATCGGCAGTGTTTAAGATAAACTCATCTAAGTCATCATATGAATCGATTTTAAAAGCTTGGAAGGAGAAAGAACAGCTATTAAATAAATTATTCAAAAAATTGAAATCTAAATTGTCATCAATAATCATAACTTTGTTTTTAGAATAATTTATTTCGTTATAAATATTTTTGTTTAAAGCTTTTAATAATTTTTTGCTATTAATAAGTTTAGATAATAGCAAACTAAATTTAATCATTTTTATCACCTCAAGAATAATATATTGTAAAAAATGTTCTAATTTTTTCTAATTTTGTCGAACTTGTTTAAAAAATAAAAATTATTCGTTATTATTAACATGGTGATTAAAAATGAATATTTATTTAGAGTATCGAAAGAAAGCATTATATGTAACATTAAGTGGAAATGCTTCAAAAGATAATGTAAAAAGATTTAAAAAGAAACTTTATTATTTTATAAGCGAATATAATATCAATAATATTGTTGTTAATTTAAAAATGATTGATAATAAAGATTCTATTTATGATCTTCTTGATGAATATGATGTTAAATATGGTGGTGATTTAGTAGTAATTGATTAATAATACTTAAGTATTATTTTTTTGTAAAAAAAATTAAAAAAAATAATAAAATTATTTAGGTGATACTTTATGAGTATGTATCAAGAATTAAGAAATTATATAAATAATTCAGATTTTAAAATTGTGTATACTAAAAAATATTTAAATATAATTAATTATATAAAAATCATTATTTTAGAAGATGAAAAAATAGATGTTTTAGTACCAAACAATATATTAAAAATAAAGGGAAAAAATCTAAAATTGAAACGTCTTTTAAATAATGAGCTATTAATTATTGGTGAAATAAATGAATTAAAGTTGGTGGATTCATGAATCGATGCTTGATCAAAGTAATTGGTAAGAATGTTAAAAATTTTTTGATTAAATTGGAAAGAAATAAAATTACATGTTTGAATATTAATATTAAAAATAACAATGAAGTAGAGATTTTAATTTATGAGCAAGATTTTGATAAATTAATAAAATTAAAAGGAATATATGAAATTGAAATTATAAAAAGATATGGAATAAACGAATTTAAAGCAATTTTAAATAAAAATATTCATTTATTTGTTTTAATTATTATTAATATTTGTTTATTAATTGTTATAACAAATTATATTTATGAAGTAGAATTAATTGAAAATAATAAAAACATTGCTAATCTAGTAACTAATATTTTAAAAGAAAAAGGGATAAAAAAATATAATAAAAAACCAAAAAATCTAGAAAACATAAAAAAAGAAATTTTAAATGAAAATAAAAATGATTTAGAATGGATTGAAATAATTGAATCTGGAGTCAAGTATATTGTTAAAGTTGAAGAAAGAATAGAAAATAAAAAAATATCAAATGAAGAGCCAGTAGATATTGTAGCGAAAACTGATGGTCTTGTTAAAAAAATTATTGCAAGTAATGGAATTATAGTTGCTGAAAAAGAAACATATGTAAAAAAAGGTGATACATTAATAACAGGAATTATTAATGATAAAAAAATGATTCATGCAAGTGGTAAGATATATGCAAATGTTTGGTATAAAATAAATGTAAGTGCATCATTGCATGAAAAAATCAAAGAAGTTAAAGGAAATAGTAAAAATGGCTTCAAAATTAAATTCTTTAATAAAAATTATGAACTATATAAAAAATATCCAAATAATGAAATTAAAGAAAATATTATATTTAAACATAATTTATTACCTTTTTATTTATCTTATGATAATGTAAAAGAAGTGCATTTAGTTGACCATATTTTGACAGTTGAAGAGGGAATAAACAGAGCAATTTCAAAAGCTAAAGAAAAAATTAAAAAGAAATTAAAAGAAGATGAAACAATAATTTCTGAAAAGCAATTGAAAGTTGATGTAAAAGATAGTAAAATAATAGTAGAAGTCTTAATTACAACATATGAAGATATTTCAGAAGAAAAAAGAATAGAGGTTGACAATGTACAAGGAGACAATAAAAGCGGTAATCAGTAGTATATGGCCATCTTTGCTTATTTTAATTACAATATTATTTTCAATACGATTTTTTAGTTTTATTTCTAAAAAGAAAAAAATTGTTTTATATAAAGAAATATTAAATTTAATATTTATATTTTATTTAATGTGTTTCTTTTATGTACTTACATTTGCTGATGTTGATTGGTCAACAGCTAATTTGATTCCATTTAAAGAAATATTTCGTTTTGAAATTGGAAGTAGAATGTTTATTCGTAATGTGTTAGGTAATATTATGTTATTTTTACCATATGGTTTCTATTTATCTTATTTTACAAAATTAAGAAAAGTTAAATATGTGATTGTTTTTTCATTATTTGTATCATTAGCGGTAGAAATCATTCAATATCGAATAGGTCGTGTATTTGATGTTGACGATATAATTTTAAATTTGGTTGGTGGTATTTTAGGTTATTATTTATATAAACTAGGTAATTATATTTTAAATAAAACAAAAATAGCAAAAATTAGAGAACCACTTTGTAATATTGTTGCAGTTATAATGATGGTTTTATTTGTAATATATATGGGAGTATAGTATGAACAATTTTGAAATTTTTAATGAAACAAAAGAAAAAATTGAAGAATTAAATACTTTAGAAGGATTATTAGACTATGCTTTAAAGTATTTAAAAATTGATAATGCTGAATTTAACATAATCATTATTGATAATGAGGAAATCCATGAGATGAATAAAAAATATCGTGGAGTTGATCGCGAAACAGATGTTATTACATTTGCTTTAGAGGATCATAAAGATATAGAATTTGAAGATGTAAGAATCCTAGGGGATGTTTATATTTCAATTGATAAAGCAAGAAGTCAAGCAGAAGAATATGGTCATAGTTTAAAAAGAGAATTATCATTTTTAGCAGTTCACGGGCTTTTACATTTATTAGGTTATGATCATATGAAAAAAGAAGACGAAAAAATAATGTTTGATTTGCAAGATAAAATATTAGATAGTTATGGAATTAAGAGGGAAGTAATATGAAAGAAGTATTAGAAAGATTATTAAACAATTCATATGCGCCATATTCAAAATTTAAAGTAGCAGCTGTAGTTGAAACTACTGATCACAAATTATTTGGTGGTGTTAATGTTGAAAACGCCAATTACACAAGCATTTGTGCTGAACGTAACGCTATTGCCACAGCAGTTGCAAATGGTTATAAAAAAGGTGATTTTTTAAAATTATATGTTATGCTTGAAAATGGTGAAATAGGTTATCCATGTATGGCATGTCGCCAAGTAATTTTAGAGTTTTTTGAACCAGAAAAAGAAATTATTTCGGTAGATAAAAGTGGTAATATGGAAGTTCATACTGTAAAAGAGTTATGCCCATTTCCATTTACAAGTGAGGACTTAAAATGAAAAGTGGTTTTGTTGGATTAATAGGTAGACCAAATGTTGGCAAATCAACTTTAATTAATACTATAATTGGTGAAAAAATCGCAATTGTTTCTAAAAAACCACAAACGACAAGAAACATTATTAAAGGTATATACAATGATGATGAAGCACAAATAGTATTTGTTGATACCCCAGGTATTCATAAACCAAATCATAAGCTTGGTACATATTTAAATAAGCAAGCTTATTATACAATTGAAGACAATGATGTTTTGCTATTCTTAATTTCAGCCAACGAAGCTTGGGGACGTGGTGATGAATTTGTTTTAGAGCGATTAAAGAAAACAGGAAAACCAATTATTTTGGTCATAAATAAAATAGATTTATTAACTAAAGAAGAGCTATATTTAAAAATTGACGATGTTCGTAATAAATATGATTTTGAAGCAATTGTACCAGTTTCAGCACTAAGAGATGATAATATAAAAAGACTTTTAAAAGTAATCAAAGATATTTTAAATGAAGGGCCTTTATATTATGAAAAAGATGAATACACAACAAAAAGTGTTAAGTTTTTAATAAGTGAAATTGTTCGTGAAAAAATATTTGATTTGACTGAAAAGGAAATTCCACATTCTGTTTCTTGCTTAGTTGAAGGGTTTGAAAAGTCAAATAATAGTTATGTTATAAGCATTCAAATTGTTGTTGATCGTCCAGCTGTTAAAAAAATTGTTGTTGGGTCGCATGGTTCAATGATTAAACAAATAGGAATTGATTCAAGAAAAGATATTGAAGCATTATTAGGAAGTAAAATTTATTTAAATTTATTTGTTAAAGTAGTACCAAAATGGCGCGATAAAGAAGTCTATTTACAAGAATTTGGATACGATGATTTTAAAAATGAATAAAAAGTTTATTTGTTGCATAATATATATTAGGTGATAAGTATGGATAAAGAACTTTTATGGGATTTATTTAAAAACACTGGAAAAATTGAATATTATTTAAAATGGAAAAAAGAAAGTAGGAAATAATTATCAAAGAAGTAGAAGGAATTATTATTTGTGAGAGACCATATTCGGAAACTAGTAAACTTCTTACAATTTTGACTCGTGAATATGGACTTATAAATGTTATGGCAAAAGGAGCTAAGAGACTTAAAAGTGATCTTAGAGTCGTTTCAGAAAAGCTAACTTATGCTAAGTTTAATATTCAGTATAAAGAAAATAAAATATCAACACTAATAAATGCAACAATAATTAATAGCTTAAAAAATGTAAAAACTGATATTAATAAAATTAGTTATGTGAGTTATATATTAGAACTTGCAGAACAAGTTTCTAAAGAACATTTTAATGAAAAAGTTTATGATTTAGTAATTCAAGCAATTTTAAAAATAAATAATGGTTATGATGGTCTTGTAATTATGAATATTTTAGAACTAAAATATTTAGATTTTTTAGGTGTTATGCCAGTTATTGATAGTTGTGCCATCTGTGGTTCGAAGGTGAATATTTTAACCTTATCAGCATCAGCAGGAGGATTTCTTTGTAAAAATTGCTATCATAATGATAAAATTGTTAGTGAGAAAGCTTTAAAATTAATTAGGGCTTACTATTATGTAGATATTGAATCTTTAGAAAAAATAAATGTTAGTGATAAAATAAAGAATGAAATAAATGACTTTTTAGATGATTATTATGATCGATATACAGGTCTTTATTTAAAATCGAAAGAGTTTATTAGAACTTTAAAAAATTTATAAAAGCTACTTTTTTAAGCAGCTTTTTTGTTGACAAAAAATGTTTATAGTATTAAGATTAATGTATGAAGCGATGACAAAGAAAAATTAAGTTAGGACTTTTAAAGTGATTTAGGGATAGTGAAAACCTAATAAAGTTGAATTTAATTTGGAACTTTCGAGCTATGTAATGAATGAGTATTCTTCTATGAATAAGTAGGGTGGAACCGCGGATTTATTTCGCCCCTATAAATTTGTAGAAGATTTTTTTATTTAAGGAGGAGATATTATGGAAAAAATGACTATGGAAAATATGGTTAGTTACTCAAAACAATATGGTTTCATTTTTCAAGGGAGCGAAATTTATGGTGGGCTTGCTAATACTTGGGATTATGGCCCTCTTGGAAGTAGACTTAAAAATAATATAAAAGATGCATGGCGTAAACGATTTATTCAAGAAAGAAATAATGCTTATGAGCTTGATGCAGATATCTTAATGCACCCAAGAGTATGGGAAGCATCTGGGCATGTAGATTCATTTGCAGATCCATTAACTGATTGCCGTCATTGTAAAACTCGTCATCGTGCTGACAATTTAGTTAATGATTATACTAATTCTAGTATTGGCGATAAAATGTCAAATGAAGAATTAATTAACTATATTCGTGAAAACAACATCCCATGTCCAAAATGTGGCAAGTGTGACTTTACAGACATTCGTCAATTTAAGCTTATGTTTGAAACATATAGGGGTGTTACTAAAGATAACAAAAGTGTTGTTTATTTACGCCCTGAAAATGCTCAAGGTGAATATGTAAATTTTTTAAATGTGCAAAGAAGTATGCGTGCTAAATTACCATTTAGTATTGGCCAAATAGGTAAAGCTTTTAGAAATGAAATTACACCTGGAAATTTTACTTTCAGGACTATTGAATTTGAGCAAATGGAATATCAAACTTTCTGTAAAGAAGGTAATGATCAAGAGCAATATGAATATTTTAAAGAATATGGTAAGAAATTTTATATGGATTTAGGTTTACCAGCTGAAAAATTAAGATTTCATGATCATGAAAAACTTGCTTTTTATGCCAAGGCAGCATGTGATATTGAATATTTATTTCCATTTGGTTGGGGAGAAATAAATGGAACTCACAATCGTACAAATTATGATTTAACTCGTCATCAAGAATATAGTGGTGAAAGTATGATGTATTTAGATCCTGTTACCAATGAGAAATACATTCCATATATAGTTGAATCAACATATGGCCTTGATCGTACAGTTTTAGCAGTTTTATTTGAAAGCTATCAAAAAGAAACTCTTGCTGATGGAACTGAAAGGGAAGTAATGAAGTTTATCCCATATCTTGCTCCATATAAAGCAGCAGTTTTTCCACTAATAAAAAAGAACCATGCAGAAAAAGCAACTACAATTTATAATGAACTTTCCAAATATTTTATGACAACTTATGATGAAACTGGAAATATTGGCAAAAGATATCGTAGGCAAGATGCAATTGGAACACCATTTTGTATAACAATCGATGATGAAACAATAAACAATAATACTGTTACTATTCGCAATCGTGATACAATGGAACAAATAACTTTGCCATTAGATGAAGTAAAGGATTATATACTAAAAAGAATTCAATTTTAAAAAGTAGAGAAATCTACTTTTTTTAATTCAAAAAAATAATACGTTTTTAGCGTATTATTCATAATTTGCTTTATATAAATTTTTAACATCAGTATCAATTATGTCTAATTTATAACTTTTTCTGATTTCAACCCAAGTTTTTGTATAAGTATCTTCAGAAGCATTTAATTTTTGTTCTGCTAATTTTTCTAAAATGTCATCTTTCACATCTTTAATAGCTGGTTTTTCTTTAGCGCTAACTTTTAAAATAATGTTATATCCATTTTCATCTTTAACTGGTTCTTTAGTTAATTCACCATCTTTTAAAGCACTTGCTGCATCAAAAAATGTTTTATTAACTTGATCAGTATTGAAGTCTGACATTAAACCACCATTTATTGAAGTTAATTTATCATCAGAATATTCTTTAGCTAAATCTTCAAATTTTTCACCATTATTAATTTTTTTGATGATTTCTTTAGCTTCATTTAAAGCTTCATTTTCAGCTTTTAATTTATCTTCATCAGACGCATCAGCATCTAATTCAGCAGGTTTAATTAAAATATATCTTACAGTTAAATCACCAAAAATATTTTCATCGTAATATGCTTTTACTTCATCATCAGTAACTTTCTTTTTCAAATAATTCAATGCTACTTTTTGTTTTAAATAATCATTTAAGATTATTTCACGGAAATTTTCAATACTACTATAGCCATAATTTTTTAATGTACTTTCGAATTCATCACCATAGTATTCTTTATACATTGATATTTGACCATCTGCATAAGATTCTGCCCCTGATTTATCCTTTATTTCTTTGTCAATGATATGATTATCAATCATTTCAAGCATTACTGATAATCCGCCTTTTTCTTTTAAACTAGCGTATAAATCATCAGCAGTAATTTTGTATCCATCAATTGATGCAAATACTTCTTTACCATTTTCCAATTTTGGAGTTTTAGCACAACCAGCAGTTAAAAGTAAAACACCAATTAGAAATAAACTTACAATTTTATTTTTTTTCATATTTCCTCCTTTAATTGTACTTTTCTATTTTAACAAATTTTCAGGAAAAAAACAATATTATAAACATAAGTAATCACACTTATTTTAAAATTCCATAAAATAATGTGAAAGATTAAAAAAGGAGGAATGTATTTATGTATAATACAGGCGTTTCAAGTGCAGCTATTGTGTTAGTATTATTTATCTTGTTAATTATTATACTAGGTGCTTATATTTAGGAGGTATTTTTATGAATTGTGGAAATGAAAGACCAAATCGTGGTGGAAGTGCATTTGTAATTTTAATTGTTCTTTACATCTTACTTGCCATCATTCTAGGGTCACGTTTTTGTTAAAAAGAGGTGTGCCTCTTTTTTTTGTAAAATTGTATCAAAATATCTTTACATTAATTCATAAATTTTGTATAATAGTGGTAGCAAGTGGAACAAAGTGGAAGAAAGTGGTGATTAAACGTGCTAATGGGGGAATTTCATCATAACATTGATGAAAAAGGTCGTTTAATAATTCCATCAAAGATTCGTTATGAACTTGGTGAAAAATTCATTATAACTAGAGGACTTGATAAATGTTTATTTGTCTATCCTTTAAACGAATGGGAAAATATCATTAAGAAATATCGTGAACTTCCAAATACAAAAGAAGCTAGAAATTTTATGCGATTTTTCTTATCAGGTGCTTCTGAATGTGAATTTGATAAACAAGGTAGAATCAATATAGCAATTCCGCTTGTAACCTATGCATCTTTAAAAAGGGAATGCGTAATCATTGGTGTTAATGATCGCATTGAAATTTGGAGTAAGGAGATGTGGGATGGCTTTATCAGTGAAAACGAGGAAAATTTCTCTGATATGGCTGACCATCTATTTACAAGTCAAGTATGAAACATATAAGCGTTTTACTTAACGAATGCATTAATGCTTTAAATTTAAAAGATGATAGTGTTATTATTGATGCAACTTTAGGTTATGCAGGGCATAGTAGTGAGATTTTAAAAAGAATTCCTAATGGTTATTTATATGCTTTTGATCAAGATGAAGAAGCAATTGAGAGTAGTTATGAAAGACTTTCTAAAATTTCATCAAATTTTGAAATTATTCATACTAATTTTGTCAACATGAAAGATGAAATGAAAAAAAGAAATATTGATCATGTGGATGGAATTCTATTTGATTTAGGTGTTTCAAGTCCCCAACTTGATGAAGAAAGTCGAGGGTTTAGCTTTCATAATGAAGCAAGACTTGATATGCGTATGGATAAAAGAAATAGTTTAAGCGCTTTTGAGGTCGTAAATAATTATTCATATGAAAAATTAGTGGAAATATTTTTCAAATATGGAGAAGAAAAATATGCTAGAAATATTGCCAAAAAAATAGTTGAAGCAAGAAAAGAAAAACAAATTGAAACAACTATTGAACTAGCAGAGCTTATTTCGGCTTCCGTTCCTGCAAAGTATAAAAGAGACCATCATCCGGCAAGAAAAGTATTTCAAGCAATCAGGATAGAGGTCAATGATGAATTAAATGTGTTTACTAAATCATTAAATTATGCACTAGATTTAATTGATGTTAATGGTAGAATCTGTGTTATCACATTTCATTCGCTTGAAGATAAAATATGTAAAGAAATATTTAAAAAAAATAGCACAGTAAAAAAAGAACTTGCATCTTTACCAATAATACCGGATGAATTTAAGCCAAAATTTAAGCTTATTGATATTATAGAGCCAAGTAAAGAAGAAGTTTTAAGTAATAATCGCTCACGAAGCGCAAAATTGCGCATTATAGAAAGAATAGGAAGATAAATATGACAACATCAAGAAAAAGAAGAATTACTAGAGGAGAAAAATTTTTATATACCGGCATTGTTATAATGTTGTTTTTAGTGATGTTTATTCAAATTTATTCAGCAGCTAGTTTAGGTAATTTAAAAATGAATATTGAAAAGTTAAATTATCAAATATCTACTCAAGAAAAGAAAAATGAAAGTTTAAATATGAAAATAAGTGAATTAACTGCTTATGATAATATTAAGGGTGTTGTCAGTGAAATGGGCTTGTCATATAATTATGAAAATATTATAATTATAGATAAGTAAGGATGTGAAACCGTGAAAACAAGAAATTTTAAAAAATGGAAGAAACCCCAAGGAATTTTTAAAATATTTCTTGTTTTTATTGTGATTTTATTTTTACAACTTTGTTATATATCGCTTTTTAAAACGGTTTATGGAATAGATATGCAAGCGTTTGCTAAAAATAGAAATACATATAAAGCAACTATCAAAGCTTTAAGGGGAAATGTATATACATCTGATGGAAGCATTCTTGCTCAAACCGTATCGTCGTATACTGTTATTGCATATTTATCACCATCAAGAACAGGAAATTCAAAGAAACCTTTACATGTAGTAGACAAAGTAAAAACAGCAGAGGCTTTAGCTCCAGTTATCAATATGACTAAAGAAAGGATATTAGAACTTCTTTCTAAAAATCTTTATCAAGTTGAATTAGGTCCCGGAGGAAGAGATATTACAGAACTTAAAAAAGAAGAAATTGAAGCTTTAGAACTTCCAGGGATTGGTTTTATTGAAAATACTAAAAGATACTATCCTAACGGAGATTTTGCTTCATATATAATTGGCTATGCCAAAAAATATGATGATGAAATTGTTGGGGAGCTTGGAATAGAGTCGCTTTATAATAAAGAGTTAAATGGTAAAGATGGTTATATTATGCAACAACAAGATAGATATGGCTATAAAATACCAGATACTCCAGAAGAAAATATTGAAGCAATTGATGGTGATGATATGTATTTAACAATCGATGCCAATATTCAAAGGTTTGTTGAAACCGTCGCTGATAATATTGAAAAAGTTGCTGATCCTGAATGGCTTACAATATCAGTGATGGAAGCCAAGACAGGTCGCATTTTAGGCTCGTCTTCAATTCCGTCATTTGATCCGAATAAATTAAATATTACAAATTATGAAAATCCTTTAGTTTCCTTTGCTTATGAACCAGGATCAGTTATGAAAGTATTTACATATCTTTGTGCGATGGAGAATGGAGTTTATAATGGGAATGCTACTTACAAGTCTGGTTCAATCAAAATAGATGATGCCATTATTTATGATCACAATAAAGTTGGTTGGGGGACAATTACTTATGATTTAGGACTTGAACGTTCAAGCAATGTCGCTGTTGCTACAATGATGCAAACAATTTTAAAACGTGATCAATTAAAGAAATGTTTTACTGCTTTTGGTTTTGGCCAAAAAACAGGAGTAAAATTACCACGTGAATTAAAAGGGAATATCAATTTTAAATATGCTGTTGAAACAGCTGCAGCTTCTTATGGGCAAGGTATTACAACAACACCAATACAGCATTTACAAGCATTGACTATCATCGCAAATGATGGGACAATGTTGAAACCGCAAATTGTAGATAAAATTGTTAATTCTAAAACTGGTGAAGTTATTTATAAAAGTGAAATAGAAAAAGTAGAAAATGTTGCGTCTAAAGAAAATGTTAAACAGTTACGTCAATTGATGTGGAATGTTGTTAATTCGACTAAACCAGGAGTAACTGGATATAAGTATAAAATTCAAGGCTTTGATGTTATTGGAAAAACAGGGACAGCCCAATTTTATAATTCATCTACTGGAAAATATTCTGGTAGTGGATATGATTATATTTATTCATTTTCAGGGATGTTTCCAAAGGACAATCCTGATGTAATAGTGTTTGCATCAATGAAGAAGCCAAAACAGAAGCGTGAAGTTTTTCAAACAGGAATTGTAACTTTAATGAAAGATATGGCAACTTATAGAAATACTTTTAATAATCAAAAATCTTTGAATTTATCAAGTAGCTTTGTTCTAGGTGATTATCGTGGTGAAAATACTATAAAAGTAAAAGAAAATTTAGAATCTCAAGACTTAAATGTAGTCTTAATAGGGAATGGTGATTATATAATAAATCAATATCCTGAAAAAGGAATAACTGTTTTAGATAATGATCAGATTTTTTTGATAACAAACAAAAATGAGATTACGATTCCAAATTTTTATGGATGGTCTAAAAAAGATGTTCAAACATTTACAAATTTAGCTAACATTGAAGTTGAATTTGAAGGATATGGTTATGTTATAAATCAAAATATTAAACCACTTGCGATTTTAAAAGATAAAGAAAAGCTTGTTATTAAACTAGAAGATAAAGAAATTTAAAAACTTTATCTTTTTTTGTAGGAAAATCACTTCCTAAAAAAGTATGTTATATGTAGGAGGTGATAAAAATAAAAAAAATATTTAAAATGTTAATTATTATTTTACTAATATTTGTAACTAAAGTAATTGCTAAAAACTATGGTATCGAGTATAGGCCAATTGAAGAATTAAATTTAAAAGTTGATGAAATAAAAAAATACCGGTTTTATAAGGAATCAAAAATAAGTGCATATTTTATTGAAGATGAAAATCCAACCTTTTTTGAAAAAAAAGATGATTTTTATTACTCTGATTATAGTGAATGGTCGCTAAATAAACCAATGTTGAAAAAAAATCGTGAGATAAAAGAAAGAGATGTTTATATCTATCAAAAGCTTAAGAAAATAAAAAAATTTTTAATTGAAGTTTTTGATGAAGAAGAAACGGTTTTAGAATTTTCATTAAAAATTAATGGATTTTCAGTAAATACTTCATCATTTTGTCGAACTTGTTCACCTAATGCATATATGTATATTCAAGATGAAAGTTATAATAAAGCGGTCAAAATAGATAAAATGTCAATTGAAATGAATGACTATTACTATCCAGAAGAGTTTAAATTTAAAGTTATGTTTAATAAGGAGGGAGTTAATTATAAAATAACCATTTATGGTGACAATGAAAATGATATTTTATATGAGAATAATTATGTTAGTGATTTAAGCTTAAAATATATTACGATTGATGGTTTTACTCCATATAATGCATATGAAGAAGAAATAATAAAATATGAGGAAACGCCTAACATGAAATTAAAAGAACAATATAAAGAGTACGCTTATCGTGATAAATATTTTTTGTATGAATATATGTATAAAGATTATTATCCAACTTATGAAGAAGAAGTAAATGGTTATATTAAAGATACTAATGATTTTATAACCGAAAAAAAGTATTCCTATTTAGAGCAAGCTTTTATAAAAGATAAAATTGTTATTAATAATGAAAATTATGATTTAAAGGATTATATAAAAACATCTTTACCATTTGAAGTAGCTTCTAATATTGATATATCAAAGAATGGGACTTATAAAGTCAAATATATTTTTGCAGGAAAAACAATTGAAAAAGATGTCCAAGTAAAAACTAATAAAGAGTATATTGATGATTTGGAAAGAAAACTCAAGCAAAAAGATGAAGAAATAAAAGATGTTATTCTAAATAAAGATGAAATAATCGAGCGATTAGAAAGCAATATTAAAAGCAAAGACGAAATAATCAGTAAAAAAAAGGTTGAAAAATCAATTGAAAAGCAACCAATATTACCTGTGATTTTAATAACTATGGGGGTAATGATTTTAATATTTTGCATCATAAAAAGTATTAAAGATAATGTCGAATTAAAAAAATAGCTTTATATGTCGATTTTAAAGAAAAATTAATAAACAAGTGTTACATTATAAGTGAGGTGATAAATATTTGCTTGATTATGATTTTAAATTTAAAAAAGGAATACTTTTTATAAGATTAAAAGGTGATGTTATAAAAAAAACAAGCAAACTACTTGATGAAAAAATTGATCCTTTAGTATTAGAAAATGGCATTTCTAATGTAGTATTTAATGTATCAAAGTTAAATACTATTGATAAATATGGCCTTTTAGCTTTTTATAAGACATATTTAAAGCTAAATAAAAAAAGCGATATTTCTTTATGTGAAATACCAAAATTTTTAAGAAAAAAATTTAAGTTTTTACTTAAACATATAAAAGAAAGAGAAGATGAATATACAATATTAACGAAGAGCTGAGTGAATTAATAAAAAAAAATCAAAAACTTATTTATTCAATAATCAGTTATTTCCCTAATTTCCATAGCAAGGAAGATTTATTTCAAGTAGGTTGTATTGGACTTATAAAAGCTTATAAAAATTATAAAAGTGATTTAAATGTTAAATTTTCTTCATATGCATATACTTATATATTGGGAGAGATAAGAAAATATATTCGTGAAGATAAGAGTATAAAAGTAAGTCGCGAAATAAGTTTATTAAATTATAAAATAAATAAAGCAATTATTTTATTGTCTCAAAAATTAATGCGCGAACCATCTAAAAAGGAAATAGCTGAATTTTTAGAAATTGATGAGAATTCAATTAATGAAGCTATTAATTCATTAAATCCGATTAAGAGTTTAGATGACTCATTAAATGATGATGAAACATTTTCACTATATGAAGTTATACCTTCTAAAGAGGAAAATGTTGATAATGTCATAATGTTAAGAGAATCAATTGCTAAACTAAATGCTGATGAAAAGAAATTAATCGAGCTGCGCTATTATTCAGATAGGACGCAGACGGAAATAGCTCATTACTTTAATACTAATCAGACTGGCATTTCGCGTCAAGAACAAAAAATATTAGTAAAACTAAGAAACAGTTTAAGCGCTTAAACTGTTTTTTAGTATATAAATTTATCTTAAATACATAATAAAAACGGAGGAAATATATGATTAAACAAGAATATAAAACTTTAGTTAAAAAAAATTTGCCCAAAGAAAATAGATTAAGAAACAGTTTTGTTGCATTTTTTATTGGAGGTTTAATGGGTGTTTTGGCCCAGCTATTGACCGATTTATATAGTTATTTATTTGAAATCACAGTTACTCAAGCAACTACTTTTGCAATTGTAACCTTAATTTTCCTTGGCTGTTTACTTACTGGTTTAGGATTTTTTGATAAAATGGTTCATTTTGCAAGGGCTGGTCTTATAATTCCAATTGCTGGTTTTGCTCATTCAATGATGAGTGCAACATTAGAATATAAAAAAGAGGGACTAGTCACTGGTATTGGAGCTAATATGTTTAAACTTGCCGGAACAGTAATTGTTTATGGTGTAGTTAGTGCTTTCTTTTTTGGACTACTTAATTATATAATTTTTGGAGGATAATATGACACTTAAATTTGAAAATGCTTATGTAAAAGATACTGATGTTATTGTGGGCAAGCTAGAAAAAGAAGGGCCATTAAAGCATTATTTTGATAAATACTATGAAGATGGTTATTGTGGTAGTAAAACTTGGGAACAAGCTGAAAGTAAAATGGCTTTTGAAACAATCAATAATTTAGTAGAGAGAAATAAAGTAGATTTATTATTTGGAGGAGATTTACTTAATCAAATTACAGCTTCTTCATTTGCGGCAAGTAAAGTAAATATACCATTTTTAGGTATTTATAATGCTTGTGCAACTAGCACTGAAGGGATTTTACTTGCATCGTCATTAGTTGATAAAAAAATAGTTAATAATGTTTTGGTTAATGTTACTTCACATAATAATGCTGCTGAAAAACAATTTCGTTATCCCGTTGAATATGGTGGACCTAAACCTAATTCTGCAACATTTACGGTAACAGGTTCAGCTGGAATCGTTATTACAAACAAAAAAACTGATATTAAAATTGACGCCGCAACAATAGGGGAAGTTGTTGACTATGGAATTAAAGATGCATATCAAATGGGAGCAGTAATGGCACCAGCTTGTGCAAAAACAATATATAATCATCTAAAAGCTTTAAATCGTGATTTAAGTTATTATGATTTGGTTTTATCAGGTGATTTAGGTGAATGTGGTAAAAGAATATTAAAAGAACTAATGAAAAAGGAATATAAAATTAATTTAAAAAATTATAATGATTGTGGGACAATGATTTATAATATTAAAACTCAAAGTGTTTATTCTGGTGGTAGTGGTCCAGCTTGCGCACCACTTGTAACTTATACTTATATATTAGAAGAAATGAAAAAAAAGAATTTAAAAAAAGTTTTAATTGTTGCAACAGGAGCATTACTTTCAACAACAACTGTTAATCAACATGAAACAATTCCAGCGATTGCTCACGCTATAAGTTTGGAGGCGATATAATGGTGTATTTTTATGCATTCTTGTTTTGTGGTTTAGTTTGCTTAATTGGACAATTAATTTTAGATAATACAAAGTTAACTCCAGGGCACGTAACTAGTTTATTTGTAGTTGTTGGAGCACTATTAGAATTTTTTTCTATTTATGATAAAATTCTAATTTATGCAGGAGCTGGTGCAAGTGTTCCAATAACTAGTTTTGGTCATTCATTATGTCATGCAGCTTTATTAAGAGCAAAAGAAGAGGGGATTATGGGACTATTTATGGGGATGTTTGACCTTACTTGTTCTGGGATAACCGCAGCAATTGTTTTCTCCTTTTTCTTAAGTCTAATATTTAAACCAAAAAGTTAGCAAATGCTAACTTTTTTTGATATAATAAAATTGGTGGTATTGTGAATCAAAAGAAATTTTTATTAGTGTTTGTGATTGTTGCTTTAATTTTAGTGGTTGGCTTAAAGATTTTTACTAGTTTAGATATTAAAAAACCATTAAGTAAACCAATTTATGTTGATGAAAAACCGAATACTGAAATTCCAAAAGAAGAATCAAAGAAAGAGGACTCCAAAGATAAACCTAAACAAGAAGATCAAAAGGAAAAAGAATCAAAAAAAGAAGAAGTGGTAAAAATTCCTGCCAAGGCGTCAATAACGGATAAAAAAATCTCTTTTGATTCGAGTTTTCCTAATGAAGAAAAAGATAAAATAAAAACATTATTAAAGGAATTTTTTGAAAGATATTATGATATAATTGCTAATTTAGAATATAAAGACATAAGTGATATGTTTCAAAATAAAGAAAATGCTTATATTTATAAAACAACTCTAGATTTGCTAATTGAAAATCGTAAGCAAAGTGCTTTAAATTTAAGATTAAATAATGTTAAGTATGAATTAACTGTGAAAAAATATAAGAAAACAGATGATGTAATATCATTTACAGTTTTAGAAAATTGTAGCTACAATTTTATATCAACTACTTCTTATCCAACAGCTGTTTATAATATTGAAAATAATTTTAATTTAAAAGAAGAAAATGGAATTTATAAAATAAGTTATTTTAAGAAAGTTCAAGATTTTTATGTTATGATTACAGATGTTTATAAAACAACTGAAAATTATGAAGAAGCATTAGACAAAATAAAAGCAAATTATTTAAAAACTTTTGAAGTCGAAAATAAAAAGATTAAAACCATGTATACCAATTATTTAAATGGAAATTATGATGTGCTAAAATGTGATCATGGTTTTGATCGCCAAAAGGCTTATGAATATGCATTAATATGGGTAGGAAGAAGAAATACTACAAAATGGCGTACATATAATGCCAATTGCGTTAATTATGTTTCACAAGTAATGTATGCAGGTGGAATTCCAATGGATCATTATGGAAAAGAGCAATGGAAGTGGTATGGTTCTAAAAAGAATACTGCAAATACGGCATCAGGTTTTGTTTATTCTTGGACATATGTGCCATCAATTGTTAGTTATTTTAAAAACAATACAGGTTATGGTCTTTGTGGTAAATATAATGAAAACTTATATCTTGGTGATAAAGGTGATGTTATTGTGGTTGGAACAACCGGACCCACAAGACATGTTGTTAGTGTAATTGGTCAAATAAAAGATGCAAATGGGAAAGTTATAGATTTATTAGTTAATTCAAATACAGTTGATTTAGAATATTTTCCACTTTCAGCATATGCTTATCCATATAAAGTTTTAATGAAAGTTTATGGATGGAATGATTAGGAGGTAAAACATGAGTGAAACAGTAAAAAAAATTATTGATATTTTAATAAATTCCGGAATTAGAATATTGGAAGCAATTTTTATTTTATGGCTTGGGCTTAAATTAATAAAATTTTTAATTAAAGTATTAAATAAAGATAAACTTTTTAAAAAACTTGAAAAGAGTTTACAAACATTTTTGTTAAGCTTTATTTCAATAACATTGAAAATAATTTTATATATTTCAGTTGCAGCTTTCTTAGGTGTTCCTACAACATCTTTAATTACAATTTTAGGCTCGGCAGCAGTAGCAATTGGTCTTGCTTTGCAGGGCGGACTTTCAAATTTAGCTGGTGGGGTAATGATTATAATTTTTAAACCATTCCAAGTTGGAGATTATATTGATACTCATGCTGATAGTGGGACTGTAACAGCAATTTCTCTTTTTTATACCACTCTTCAAACATTTGATAATCGCGTTATTATGCTTCCAAATGGAGCCTTGGTAAATAACCCGGTTGTCAATTATTCTAAACTTAAGGAAAGAAGACTTGATTTGATAATCGCTGTTGATTATAAAAGTGATATTGAAAAAGTTAAACAAGTAATAACTGAAGTGGCTTTAAAAGATGAAAGAATTTTAAAAGAAAAAGATATCTTTGTCCGTTTGAATGAAATGGGAGACTCATCACTTAATTTTGCTGTAAGAGTTTGGGTTAATTCTGCAGATTATTGGCCAGTGAGCTTTGATTTAAAAGAAAATATTAAAAATGCTTTAGATAAAAATAATATTTCAATTCCATTTCCGCAAATGGATGTACATGTTAAAAATTAAGATAATAAAAACATCTTAATTTTTCTTTTGTTTGAAAAATAATACTTTATTTGTTATAATTAACTAGGTGAAATATATGATCAAACTAGGGATTGATATTGATGATACAATTACTAACACAAATTCATATTTGATTGAATGTGCTAAAGAATATGATAAATTAATTGGTAATAAAGGATTTCAAGACGAAGATGCCTATGATTTTACAGAAATGTTTTATTGGACTTTAGATGATAAAAAAGGTTTTTTTAATTATGTTAAAGAAAATGAAAAACTTATGAATGTTTCTTTAAGAAAAGATTTTAGGGAAGTATATGATGAATTAATTAAGATGGTTAAAATTTATTTTATTTCATCAAGAAGTGAAAAATCATATAAAATCCCATATAATCAAACGAAAAAATGGCTTGAAGATAATCATATTAATTATGAGAAGTTATATGTAGGAATTAAAGAAAAAGGAATTATATGTAAAGAAAATAAAATTGATTTATTCATAGATGATTTTATAAATCAATGTGAAGATGCAAAAAAATATGGAATTAATGCTATATTAATGACTACAGACTACAATAAGAGTTCTGATTTAAAGCGATTTGATAATTGGCATCAAATACTTGAATATATAAGGAAGTGTGAAAATGAAAAAAACAAATGACACTGAAGAAATATTGAAAAGAATCCATGATTATACTTTAGAAGAAATAATGGGTAGTTGTTTTGGGAGATATTCAAAATCAATTATTCAAGATCGTGCGATTCCTGATGTAAGAGATGGTTTAAAACCGGTTCAAAGACGTATTTTATATTGCATGTTTAAAGATGGTTATACATATGATAAACCATATAAAAAATGTGCCAAAACAGTTGGAAATGTTATGGGTGCTTATCATCCACATGGAGATTCTTCAATTTATGAAGCGATGGTTCGTATGAGTCAATGGTGGAAGCAATCAACACCTTATATTGATATGCAAGGAAATAATGGTTCAATGGATGGCGATGGCGCAGCAGCAATGCGTTATACCGAAGCAAGACTTGCAAAAATTAGTAATGAATTACTTAAAGATATTGAAAGAGATACGGTTAACTTTGCACCGAATTATGATGATTCATTAAAAGAACCAACAGTTTTACCAACAAAATTTCCAAATTTGCTTGTTAATGGCTCTAATGGAATTTCTGCTGGTTATGCAACCAATATTCCACCACATAATTTAGGTGAAATAATCGATGCAACAATTAAAAGAATTGAAAAACCAAATTGTACTTTAGAAGAGATTTTAGAAATTGTCAAAGGTCCAGATTTTCCAACAGGTGGAATTGTTTCTGATAAATCAAGCATTTATGAATGTTTTAAAACCGGACGTGGCAAAGTAATAATTCGTGCTAAATATAGTTTTAATTCTGAAAAAGGAAAAGAACAAATAATTATTAGCGAAATTCCATTTGATGTAAATAAAGCAATGCTTGTAAAAAAAATAAACGAAATTCGTTTAGATAAAAAGATAGATGGTATAGTTGATGTTCGTGATGAATCAGATCGTAATGATCCAGAGAGAATTGCAATTGATGTCAAAAAAGACGCTAATAAAGAAAATATACTAGGATATTTATTTAAAAATACTGAACTTCAAATAAGTTATAACTATAATATGGTAGCTATTGTTAATAGAAGACCAATGACACTTGGCATTTTAGATATTTTAGATGCCTATATTGCTCATCAAAAAGAGGTTATTACAAGAAGAACAAAGTATGATTTAGAGTTTGCGAGTAAAAGAGAGCATATTGTTGTTGGTCTAATTAAAGCTATATCTATTTTAGATAAAGTAATTGCAACAATTAGATCAAGTGTAAATAAGGCAAACGCAATTGAAAATTTGGTAAATAAATTTGATTTTACTGAAGCGCAGGCCAAAGCAATAGTGGAATTACAACTTTACCGCTTGACTAATACCGATATTACGGAATTAGAAGAAGGAGCTGCAAGATTAAGAAAGAGTATAGAAATGCTAAATAGTATTTTAGAAAGTCCAGAAAAATTAAGATCAGTAATTAAAGCTGAGCTTAAAAAAGTAAAAGATGAATATGCAACTCCACGAAAATCAGAAATTGTTGATACTATGGAAGAAATAAAATTTGATAATAAAGAAATGATTCCAAAAGAAGATTGTGTTGTAGTTGTAACTAAAGATGGTTATGTAAAAAGAGTTTCTTTAAAAAGCTATCAAGCAAGTGAAGAAGAGGCATTTGTTAAGGATCTTGATTATGTAATCGGCTTATATCAAATGAGTACATTAAATACAATATTATTATTTACCAACATGGGTAATTATTTGTATGTTCCTGTTCATGAAATTCCAGAATCAAAATGGCGTGAGCTTGGTAAACATATTAGCAATGTTATAACTCTTGCAACTGGTGAAGAAATAGTTGCATCAATTCCTGTTTATAATTTTAAAAATGATGAAGTTATAACAATATTTACAAAAAATGGAATGGTTAAAAGAAGCATTCTTGCCGATTTTGAAGTTCAAAGATATTCAAAACCAATGACAGCAATTAAATTGAAAGATGATGATAGTGTTATTGATGTAACTATGAATAGTGGCGAACATACATTTATAACAACGCATAATGGTTTAGCGCTTTGGTATGATACAAGTGAAATCCCAGTAACTGGTGTTAAAAGTAGTGGCGTAAAATCAATAAATTTAAAGAATGATTATGTAGTAAGTGGTCATATATTTAGTTCTGATATGGAATTTATAACAGTATCTACTGAAAAATCGACTTTAAAACGTGTTCGTATTTTAGAATTTGAAAAAACATCAAGAGCGAGAAAAGGTGTTCAAATTGTTCGTGATGTTAAAACAAATCCATATAGAATAGCTAAAACATTAATTATTTCAAATCGTAAAGATATTGGTATTAAATATAGTAATCAAATTGATTATATGAAAGTAACCGAAATTGGAATAATGGATCGCTATTCAACAGGTTCGGTTATTAGTAAAAATAAACTTACAACAATTTTTGAACGTCAAGAATTAATAAAAGAAGATATTAAAAAAGAACCTGAAAAGAAAGAAAAACCAGAATTAGCAGAGATAGATAAAAAAATTATCTCTTTAGATGATTATTTAGATAATTTTAGGTTAGAATAACATATACTATTACTGGTGAATAGATATGTCTAAAAAAGATGAGTTTAAAGATTTTGTGCGTAAAAATCCACGATTGATTAATTTTGTCCGTAATGGTGATATGACTTGGCAGAAGTTTTATGAAATCTATGATATTTATGGAGACTCTAAAGATGCTTGGAAAGATTATTTAGAAGTAGCAACGGTCGGAGCTGCTACTTCTACAAGTCTTTTGGATTTTTTCAAGAATATTGATTTAGATAGTGTTCAAAATGGCGTAAATAGTATTCAACGAGTTATTGGTGTCTTACAAGATATGGGTGGCAAAAAAGAAGAGACAAGCGAATATAAACCAAGGCCAATTTATAAGTCATTCGATGATTAGATTAGTTCAAGAAAAAATAAGAAGTAATCCTAAGTATTTAGAATATTTGCATACCCATTCTTATTGGTATAAAAAATTGAATCGTGATTTTAAATATTTTAATGAATTTGAAGCAGAAGTAAAAAAAGAGTATAAACTTTATCCACAAGATCGTATTGAAAAAGCCTTGAGCTTAATTGACACATTACAAACAATACTTGCAACAATAAATGGGTGATAATTTTGAAAATAATAAGTGGTAAATATAAAGGAAGAATTATAAAAGGTTTTAATATTGAAGGTACTAGACCAACAATGGATAGGGTTAGAGAATCTTTATTTGCAACAATAAATCCTTATTTAAAGGATAGCATAGTATTAGACTTATTTGCTGGAACAGGTTCTTTAGGACTTGAAGCCTTAAGTAATGGAGCTAAAAAAGCAATATTTGTTGATAAGAACAAAAAATGTATAGATGAGATAAAAAAAGCATGCAATGAAATAAAAGTTGAAGAAGAATCTCTATTCATTAATAGTGATTATTTAAATGCTTTAAAAACATTTAAAAATGTTGATATTATTTTTCTTGATCCCCCGTATCATGAAAAAATATTAAATAAAGCAATTAAAGAGATTGAAAATTTAGATATTTTAAATAAAAATGGTCTATTAATTGCAGAATATGAAGAAGAAATTCCTTTATGCAATTATGAATTAATAAAAGAAAAAAAATATGGAGATAAATATATAAAAATATTTAGAAAAACTTTATAGCGAAAAAACTATAAAGTTTTTTTTAAATAAAAAAGGATATTTTAAATCGACCGGGTATGTTTATAGTAAGGGAGATGAAAGAATGAAATATCCATTTGTAAAACAAGAGGGAGTAAAAGATTGTGCAGTTGCAACGCTTTCAATGATAATTAGATATTATAAAGGTTATATATCACAAGAACAATTAAGAGATATGCTTGAAACAAATAAAGAAGGGACTTCAGCATTTAGTATTATAAAAGTCGCAGAATATATTGGCTTTCAAACAAAAGCCATAAAAACTGATGATATTTCTAATTTAAAATTGCCATGTATTGCTTATGTAACAATTGATAAAAAATTCAATCATTTTGTGGTAATTTATGAAATTAATTTAAAAAAAGAGACAATTTTGATTGCTGATCCTGCTAACGGAATAAAAAAGATGAAATTTGAAGACTTTAATAAAATATCAAATAATGTTTATATATTATTTTATCAAAATAAAAAAATTCCTTATCTTAAGAATTATTCAATTCTAAATTTCATTACCAACTTTCTTAAAATAAATAAAACCTCAATTATTAAAATATCTTTAATTTCATTTTTTACAAATATTCTTATTATTATTTTGTCTTTTTCATTTAATACCTTTATTTCAAGTATTTCTTATGATTATCGATTAAAATATATATTTTTAATTATATTTATATCATTAGCAATATTTAAGGTGATTAGTACTTACTTAAGCAATCTTTTGAGCATTTATTTAAATAAGAAAGTGTCATATGAATTAACAAATGAATTTTATGCCAAAATAATTCATTTCCCTTATATTTATTATTGTAATCGAACAACGGGTGAAATTATTTCAAGAATTACTGATTTAGAACTAATAAAAACATTTATAAGTAAAATTATAATTATTTTATTTTCAAATATTCCTTTAATTATACTATCTTTAATTGTTATGTTTAATTTGAGTTTTAAATTAACAACATATACTTTATTATTCTTAACTTTATATGTAATAATAGTTGCTTTTTTTAGAGGAAAATTTAAATATAAAATTAAGGAATATCAAAGGTTAAGAGAAAAAAATACTTCCTTTTTAGTTGAATCAATAAGTTCTTATGAATGTGTAAAAGGCTTAAAAATCGAAAATGAAATCATAAAAAAATATAAACAACTTTATTATGGTTTTGTTGATAGTATTTTAAAATATGCAAAAAGCATTAATTGGGAAACCTTTTTTAAAGATTTAATCAGTGAAATATCAATATTAGTAATTATTTTCCTTGGCATTTTAGAAATAGAAAGTGGTACTTTAATCATTGGGGCATTAATTACATTTACTTTTTTATATTCTAATTTTATGAATCCAATTAAAAATATTTTAGATAGTAGTAGTGAACTCGAGGAAAGTATTAATACCTTAAAAAGAGCTTTGGAACTTGATTATAAAATAGAAAATTCAGGAAAAATAGAAAAAATTAAAAAGTCTGATATTCTCATTAAAGATCTTAATTATAGTTATGGTGATGAAGAAATATTAAAGCATATTTATTTAACTATTAATGAAGGTGAAAAAGTTTTATTGGTAGGTGAAAGTGGTTCTGGCAAATCAACACTTTTAAAAATATTAAAAAAATATTTAAAAGTGAAAAATGAGATGGTTTTTATAAATGGTATTGATATCAACGATTACAGTAATAAAGCAATTTCATGTGTTTCTTATCTTGCTCAAAATGAGATGTTATTTACAGATACAATTTATGAAAATATAGATTTATATCGTAACATTAATCCTAATAAAATTATTGAAGCTTCACTATTATGTAGTGTCAATAAAATAGCAAAAAATGATTTAGGTTTAAATACTTTGATTGAAGAAAATGGTTTTAATCTAAGTGGTGGTGAAAGACAAAGAATAATTTTGGCCAGAACTATTTTGACTAATAGTAAAATAATTTTAATTGATGAAGGAACAAATCAATTAGATATATCTTTAGAAAGAAAAATTTTAAAAAATATTTTTGGCAAATATAAAGAAAAAACAATAATAGTCATTTCTCATCGATTAAACAATATAGATTTATTTGATCATTTTGTAAAATTAGAAAAAGGAGAGATAAAAGAAGATGTCTTATATTGAAAATAGAGTCACCAATTTGTTTTTAATAGCATTTATTATTTTATTTCTTGTTTTATTATCTTTATTTTTTTTCTCATATCAACCATATAAGTTAATATATGGAGAAGTAAATGAAAGCTATGTTAATATTTTTTTAACTGATCAAGAAATAACTAATTTAAACTATAAATTAAAATATGACAAAAGCATTCAAGATTATAAGATAGTAGAAGTTTCAAGTAATTATATTTTGCACGAAAATACTTTAAAAAGGAATGTTAAGATAAATTTTGATTATGATAAATCAAAATATATTTTGGAATTACATATTGGGCTGGGTAAAGAAACTAATATATGGGATTATTTATATCAAAAATATATGAAAGGAGTGATTTAATGAAGGAAATCAAAACTAGTGAATTAAAAAGTATGAAAGCAGGAGCAATTCACTGGGGAATTGTAGGACTTATTGGCGGCATTATCACATTTTTTGTAGGAGTTATAGATGGATATACTAATCCATCAAAGTGTCGTCAATGATTTTATCAAATGAAGAATGTAAAAAAGTAGTAGCTGGATCTATTTCTGGGACTTTAATGTCTGCTATTACTAGAGTCATTAATTCAATTTTGGATATTGGCCGTGCTTGTGGTTCTGCAATAAGAAGATTAACATCTAATAAAAGTTGTATTATTAGATAACGAAAGGAGATTTTTATCTCCTTTTATGATTGCTTTATTTTATAAAATTGTGATAAAATAAAATTATTAAAAGGAGAGTGTAGTATGGAATTAAAAGGATCAAAAACAGAAAAAAATTTAATGGAAGCTTTTGCTGGTGAATCTTGTGCACGAAATAAATACACATATTTTGCAAGTAAAGCTAAAAAAGATGGTTATGAACAAATTGCAGCTATTTTTGAAGAGACAGCTAATAATGAAAAAGAACATGCAAAAATGTGGTTTAAATATTTAGAAGGTGGAGCTGTAAAAGATACAAAATCAAATTTAGAAGCAGCAGCTAATGGTGAAAATTTTGAATGGACAGATATGTATGAAAGAATGGCATTGGAAGCTGAAGAGGAAGGGTTCAATGAAATTGCCGCAAAATTTAGAATGGTTGGGGCAATCGAAAAAGAACACGAAGAAAGATATCGTAAATTATTAAAAAATATTAATGATGAAGTAGTATTCTCAAAGGATGAAGAATGCATATGGATATGTCGAAATTGTGGACACATTGTAGTTGGTAAAAAAGCACCAGCAATATGTCCAGTTTGTGCTCATCCACAATCATATTTTGAAGTTAAGGCATTGAATTATTAAAAGAGCAGCAGCTCTTTTTTTATTGACAAACTTTTTTTAGGGCATATAATAAATCTTATTTGAAGGGTTGTTTTATGTTGAAATTGAAAAACAAAAAAATTGCTGCATTTTTACTTGCTATGTTTGGTGGACTAACGGGTTGTACTAAAAATGAACCAAAACAAAATAATAAAATAGTTAATCCTGATAGTACGGTATTATATTTAAAGGCAACTGAATATAAACCAGTACCAAGTTCTACAAAGTTAGAAGTACCAGTTGCTACCATTGCTCCTAGTGTATTACAAACAGGTAATTTAAAGGCATGTAATGTGAGTAAAATTGTTAATGCAAATAATGTTAATATGCGTCTTGATACAAATACTAAATCTCTAGTTTTAGGTCAATTAAATAAAGGTGACAAATGTACTTGTGTTGCCGAATATAAAGATTGGTCATTAGTATTGGTGGGGCGAATGCTTTGTTTCATTAAATCAGAATTTTTGGACGTAGATTATATAGGTGATTCATTATATAGTTATGTTGAAGATTTAGATATAGTGTATGCCACTACAGGTGTAAATTTTAGATTATCACCTGAAGTAAATGATTATAATAAAATAATGCTCATTCCTAAAAACTCCGAAATTGAAGTTTTTGGTAGAACTAATAATGATTGGTATTTAGCTAAATATAATGGGTGTATTGGATATGTATGTAGTCAATATACAAAGTCTTTAAGAAGTAAAATTGAAAGTACTTATCCTGAAATAAAAGATTTAAAAATTCAAAAAATTGTTTCGATGAAAAATAATTCATTTTTACTTCAAAAACCAAATTCATCAAGTAGTAGAATTAAAAATTTAGAAGTCTATGAATCAGCAGAGGTATTAGCTGAAGTAAACAGATATTATTTAGTAAAAGTTGGGCAAGAAGTTGGTTATGTTTTAAAAGATGAAGTTAAATCATTAGGTGATCCTTGTATTATTATTGATCTTTCAGAACAAAAATTTAAACTTTATCAAAATAATGAAATTATTTTATGTACTTTGGTCAGTACAGGAAAATCTTCCTCGCCAACACCAATAGGATTATATAAAATAGAATGTAAGACTCCAGGTTGTTATTTAATAGGGCCTGATTATGAAGTCTGGGTTAACTATTGGATGCAAATTAGTGGTAATATTGGGATTCATGATATAGAAAATAGAAAGATGGGTACACCTAAAAGTCATGGATGTATAAGTATGGCTTTAAAAGATGCATCTTTTACCTATGATCATTGCCATGTGGGAACAAAAGTTAATATTCAAAGATAAAAATAATGATTTTTTGCTTATTTTTCAAAAAAATGTTGTCAAAAAAAGTCAAGAGTGATATAATTTTGATAGCCGAGAAGGGAGGGATTTTAATGACAAAAGTAGTTGTAAGAAACGGAAATGTTGAAAGTGCTTTACGTACATTTAAACAAAAAAATATTAAAGATGGCCTCCTTAAAGAAGTAAAAAAAAGAGAATCATACATGAAACCGGGCGAGAAAAGACGAAATGCTAAGAAAGAAGCTATTAAGAACAGTCGTCGTAAGGAACGTTCATACAATAGAGCTGGATAAGCTCTTTAATTTTAGGAGAATAATATGAAAGAAAGATTAATGGAAGATTTAAAAGCGGCAATGAAAAGTCAAGATAAGACAAAGTTGGCCGTAATTAGAATGGTTAAAGCCGCTATTCAAATGGATGAAATAGCAAAAGGAAGAAGTTTAGAAGATGCTGAATTAGTTTCTATTTTGTCTAAACAAATTAAAACAAGAAAAGAAGCAAATGTTGAATTTGAAAAAGCAGGCAGAACTGATTTAGTAGAACAAAATAATAAGGAAATTGAAGTATTAAATGTATATATGCCAAAAATGATGGAAGAAACCGAAATTGAAAAACTTGTTAAAGAAGTTTTTGCAAAGGTAAATCCAACTGGACCTAGTGATATTGGCAAGATAATGAGAGAAATTGCACCTTTAGTAAAAGGAAAAGCAGATATGAGTTTAGTAAACTCAATTATAAAGAAAAATTTAGAAAATTTATAAGCAGTGAAAAAGAAGAGTAAAAATTAAACTATTTTATAGAAAGTTAATGTTTGATGGAAATTAATAAATAGTCATTTTGAAGAAACTTTAGAGCTTATTGTTTATCGGCGTTAACGATATTAAGGTAGTAGCAATACTATAAAATAAGGTGGTACCACGGGAAAACTCGTCCTTAAACAGGATAGAGTTTTTTTATTTTAGAAAGGAATGATTTTATGACAAGAAAAGAATATAGTGAATTACTTGTACCAAATGTAGAGCATGATGTTAATTATTATGAAGAAAAATATCCAAAAAGAGATTTAAAAGTAGGAGAAATGGTAACTAGATTTGCCCCAAGTCCAACAGGCTTTGTTCATATGGGGAGTTTATATGCTTCATTTGTAGATTTAGTTATGGCAAGACAAACTAATGGAATTGCAATGTTACGTATTGAAGATACTGATCAAAAGCGTGAAGTTGAAAATGGAATTGAAGGAATTGTTAACGACTTTAAAAATTTGGGTATCAACTTTAATGAAGGACCTTCTTTTGGAGGAAATTATGGCCCTTATGTTCAAAGTGAAAGAGGTGACATTTATCGCGCTTATGTTCGAAAATTAATAGAGGAAGATAAAGCATATCCATGTTTTTGTACACCTGAAGAATTAGAAGAAACAAGAAACATTCAGGAACTTGAAAAAGCAAGAATTGGTTACTATGGTACATGGGCAAAATGTCGTTCATTAACTATGGAAGAAGCAATTGAAAAAGTTAAAAATGGTGAAAAATACATAATTCGTCTTAAATCCCCAGGCAATTTTAATAATAAAGTAGTTTTACATGATTTAATAAAAGGTAATATTGAAATGCCTGAAAATGATATGGACATTGTTATTTTAAAATCTGACAATTTACCAACATATCATTTTGCTCATGCAGTTGATGACCATTTGATGCATACAACTAATGTAATTCGTGGTGATGAATGGGTTTCTTCTTGGAATGTTCATGAACAATTGTTTAAAGTTTTGGGTTTTGAAATGCCAGCATATGCCCATATTTCACCTTTGACAGTAAAAGAAGGAAATACTGTTAGAAAAATATCAAAACGTAAAGATCCATGGGCTGCAGTAAGTTACTATCATCAAAAGGGAATTCCAACCGAAGTTATTGATCTTTATCTTGCAACTATAAATAATTCAACTTTTGAATCGTGGTATTTGCAAAATCCTGATAAAGGAATAAATGATTTTGAATTTGAATTTGATAAGTGCCCAATTGGTGGAACTTTGTTTGATATTCAAAAACTTATAAGTATTTCTAAAGTATATTTTAGTGCACTTAAAGCTTCCAAATTATATGAAGGTGTATTAGAATATACAGAAAAATACGATTTAGAATTTCATGAATTATTGAAAAAATACAAAGAATATATGATTAATGTTTTAAATATTGAAAGAGAAATACCACGCCCAAGAAGAGATATTTCAGCATATGAAGATGTTAGAAAATTCACTTGGTATATGTTTGATGAGCTATATTTTAAAGAAGCTAAATTTAATCTTGAAAAAAAATATAATATTGAACTTTTAAAAGATTATGTAAATAATTATTATAATGAATCTGACTCAAAAGAAGAATGGTTTAATAAAATAAAAGAACTTGCACCAAAATATGGTTATGCCGCTGAAACAAAAGCTTATAAACAAGAACCAGAAAAATACGTTGGTTCAATTGGAGACATTTGTGAAGCAATTAGAGTAGCTGTAACAAGTTTAACAATGACACCAGATTTATATGAAATTCTAAAAAATTTAGGTAAAGAAAGAATCATAAAAAGAATTAATTTTTTTGAAGAAAGTAATAAATAATTGCTTTCTTTTTTTTTATGTGATATTATTAATGTGCAAATGACCCGTTGGTGAAGTGGTTTAACACGCCACCCTCTCAAGGTGGTATTCATGGGTTCAAAACCCATACGGGTTACCAAATCAATTAAAAGTTCTTAAAAGAACTTTTTTAAATTGCTTAAATAACGAATTTTTTTGCAATAATAAAGCGTTTAGTGTATAATAAATTTCTGTTAAAGAGGTGCTATATGAAAGTTTTTAGAGATAATGTTTGTTATGTAGATTTTATTGATATAACTAGGTACGCTGTTCCATCATATTTTGTAATGGACAAAAAAGTATATGAAGATGGGGAAATGGTAGTTTTAAATGATTCACGAAGTATTGAATATATTAGAAATAGAGAAGATATTCTTGATTTTGATGATGTATCAAAATTAGATGAGCAAGGGTTAAATTTTAAAATTAAAGAAACTCATGATTTATTAGAAACATATGCTAAGAGATTATTAGATTTACCTATTCATTTAAGAAATCTTCTATATAGTGATGAATCATTTAGAAAAGAATACAAAATAAAAAAATATATTTATTATAGTTTACTAGATTATAAGCAAAATAAAGAAAGTATAAATAATTTCATCTTGAAATTTATTTCAAATAAAAAGCCTCAATTTGTGGCACGAAATACTTCAAAAAGATTTTAGTATTAGATTATTATAAATATTAAAAGTTGAATAATTGCCAAAAAGTGAAAGTCCATGAATTAAAGTGGGCTTTTTATGTTATAATTTTGACAGGAGAGGATGTTATGGATAAAATAGTTTTTGAGGCAAATAAAAAAATAGAAGAAAAAATGTATTTAGATCATAGACAAAGTTTTTATTCTTGCATTAATAAATCAGATTTACTTGAAAAATATAAAGATCATGAGTTAAGATTTTGTCTAATAATTCGTAGAAATATTGCACTTGAAAATAATGATAATGAATATGCTAATTTTATTGATTCAGTAATAGATAGTATGACTATGGAAATATCGTTGTTAAACAAAGCAGTTGAAAGTAATACGACTAAAGATTATTTAAAAAAATTAACTTTTCATGAAAAAATTAATATAATTTTTTATGTAAGAGATAGTTTTTATGATAAGAATTATGAGCCATATGAAGTGTTAAATAAAAAAACTTATTCTTTATTAGCTAATTCAATAATAGATGAGGCAAATGAAATCTTAAAAAATTACAAATTAACATTAAATGATATTAAAAAAATTCATCCAAATGATTTAGAAAAAATAGTAAATGATAGAGATCTGTATATTGACCTTAAGTTTGCTTCTGAATTAATCAAATAATATTCACATAAGGGAATTGCAATAAAATTCTCTTTTTTCGTGATATAATTATAATTGAGGTGAAATAAATGAAAACCGAAAAAAACATATTAATCGCTTTTATTTTGAATATAGTGTTTGCCATATTTGAATTTTTTGGAGGGATATTTACTAATTCAATATCAATTTTATCTGATTCAATTCATGACTTAGGTGATGCTTTTTCAATAGGTGTGTCATACTTTATGGAAAGAAAAAGCAAAAAGCATGCAGATAATAAGTATACATATGGTTATATTAGATATTCAGTATTAGGAGGAGTAATAACTACTACTATACTATTAATTGGTTCAATATTAGTAATAATAGGTGCAGTTAAGAGATTATTTAATCCAGTAGAAGTTAATTATAGTGGTATGATTATTCTAGCAATTATAGGTGTTATATTGAATTTCATGGCAGCATTTGTGACTAGAGAAGGAGATTCTATTAATCAAAAAGCAGTTAATTTACATATGCTTGAAGATGTACTAGGCTGGGTAATTGTATTAATTGGAGCAATAATAATGAATTTTACTGATATTAAAATTATAGATCCTATCATGAGTATAGGAGTTGCAATATTTATATTAATTAGTTCTTTAAAAAATTTAAAAAAAGTATTAGATTTATTTTTAGAAAAAACTCCAGAAGGCATAAATATAAAGGAATTAGAAGAACATTTGCTTGAAATAGAAGGTGTAGAGGACATCCATCATATTCATGTATGGAGTATTGATGGATATAATAACTATGCAACTATGCATATAGTATCTAAATCTAAAGATATAAATAAAATCAAAAAAGAAATTAGAGAAGAACTAGAAGAATATAATATATGTCATGCAATATTGGAAACAGAAGATGAAGTTTGCGAGGATAAAGAATGTCACGTACATTTAAAAAGTGAAGAGCATCATCACCACCATCATTAATCAAATAGAAATTGATGAAATTAATCATCAATTTTTTAATAAAAAATAGAAAAAATATATTATAATATATGTATCAAGGAGTATTTATGGAAAGATATCAAGAAATTGAAAGAACAATTATTAAAAAATTTCGTAAAGAAATATGGTCAAGATTTATTAAAGCTGTTCAAGAATATGAGCTTATTAAAGAAAATGATCATATTATGGTTTGTATATCAGGTGGGAAAGATTCATTTTTACTTGCAAAATGTGTTCAAGAGTTGGAACGTCATGGTAAAATTCCATTTAAAGCTTCATATGTAGTTATGAATCCAGGTTATAGTAGTAAGAATTTGGAATTAATAAAATCAAATGCTAAAGAGTTGAATATTCCAATTGAAATATTTGAAAGTGATATTTTTGAAGTAGTAAATAAAATATCATCTGAAAGTCCTTGCTATATGTGTGCTAAAATGCGAAGGGGATATTTATATAATAAAGCTCGTGAACTTGGATGTAATAAAATTGCTTTAGGTCATCACTTTGATGATGTTATTGAAACCACTTTACTTTCAATGTTTTATGGAGCTGAAATTAAAACTATGATGCCTAAGTTACATTCGGATAATTATGATGGCTTAGAACTTATAAGACCTCTATATCTCGTAAAAGAAAAAGCAATAATTGCTTGGAGTAAAGCAAATGAATTAACATTTTTAAATTGTGCTTGCAAATTTACAGAAAAAGTTAGAATGGATGAATCAAATAGTAAGAGAAGAGCCATGAAAAAATTAATTGCTGAATTAAAAAATGAATATGATGAAATTGATTATAATATTTATAAGGCCTTAGATAATGTTAATCTTAATTGTGTTTTAGGAACTAAAAAAGATGGTAATTACAAAAGTTTTTTAGATAATTATGACAAATAGCGGATAATTGATTATAATAAATGGAAGGTGATGATATGCGAGCTACTGTTATGGAAGTAAATATTGATAAATTTAAAAGGAACATTAATGTTATTAAAGAATATGCAGGTAAAGAACTTATGCCAATTGTTAAGGCAAATGCATATGGAACATATTTGAATAAAAATATTGAGTTAATGAATGAATTTAAAATACTTGGTGTTGCCTTAGTAGATGAAGCAGTTTCTTTAAGAAAAAACGGCTATAAAAATGAAATATTAGTTATAAATCAACCATATATTGATGAAATAGATGATATTATTAAATATGATATTACAATTGGTTTAAGCTCTATTGATTTTTTAAGAAGAGTAAAATCTAAAATAAAAGTTCATTTAGAAATAGAAACCGGGATGAATAGAACAGGAATTAAACTTAATGAATTAGATAATTTCATTAAAGAGCTAAAAAAGCAAAAGAATATTATTGTAGAAGGTATATATACGCATTTATCATCAGCAGATTATGATATAGAATATACAAAAATGCAATATGATTTATTTGAGAAAGCAGTTCAAAAAATTAAAGGTGAATTTAAAACAATTAAGTATATACATTCTGATGCTTCAAATGGATTACTTAATTATAATAATGATATTGCTAATTTAATTAGAGTAGGTATTATTCAATATGGATATTATTCATTTAAAGAAGCAGCAAAAATTATTAAACTTGAACCAATTGCAACTTTAAAAACAAAAATAACTTTTATTAAAGCCGTAAAAAAGGGTGAATCAATTAGTTATTCAAGAAAATATAAAGCAGATAAAGATATGATTGTTGCAACGATTCCAATCGGATATGCAGATGGATTTAGAAGGTCATTAACAGGAAACTTTGTAGTTGTTAATGGAAAAAAGGCCAAAATAGTTGGTACTATTTGCATGGATAGTTGTATGATTGATGTAACTACAATTGATGTTAAAGTTGGAGATGTTGTTTATATTTGGGACAATAAAATTATAACTTTGGAAGATATTTCAGAAAAATGCGGAACAATTAACTATGAAATCATATCTGCTATAACTGATCGAGTTCCACGTGTATTTACTTAGAAAGGAGTTTATATGTTTTATTTATTTTTAGGTTTAATATTTATTGTTGTTTTATTTAATGTACTTTACATAATATCTAAATTTAAAGAACTTTCATTTATAAAAAATTTGAAAGAAAAGAATAAAAAAATATATTATATTTTAATAATTGTATTTTTTTCTATTTTAGTTTTATTTTTAGCTATTGATTTAATAAATACATTTGTGGTTTATTTTCACTTTTTAATTTTTTCTATTCTAATTGATTTACTTTTTAAATTATTTAAGAAAAGTACAAATAATTTAGCATTTATAATTTCAATAATAGTAACTTTATCATATATGGGATATGGTTTATATTCGGCTTATAATGTAAGAGAAACAATATATAATTTAAAAACTAATAAAGATATTGAGTTGAAGGTGGCTCAAATAAGTGATTCACATATTGGAACAACTTTTAATGGTTATGAATTTAAAAAATATATTGAAGAAATTGCAAATAAAAAACCTGATTTACTTGTTATAACAGGAGATTTTGTTGATGATAGTACTACTAAAAAAGATATGATTAAAGCTTGTGAAGCATTTAAAGATCTGAATTTAAAATATGGTGTCTATTTTATATTTGGTAATCATGATAAAGGGTATTTTGACCATGATTTTACTGAAAATGATTTAAGGGAAAATTTAGTTAAAAATGATGTTAAAATATTGGAAGATCAATATATAAATATAGGAGATAATGCAATTTTAGTTGGACGTCAAGATAGAAAAGAAAAAACAAGAAAAAATGCTTTTGAATTACTTGATTATTTAGATGATAATAAATATATAATTGTTTTAGATCATGAACCAAATGATTATGAAATTTTATCAAAAACAAAAGCAGATTTGGTTTTATCAGGACATACTCATGGTGGTCAGATGATACCTCTTGGTCAAGTAGGACTTGTTTTGGGATCTAATGATATGGTTTATGGCCATGAAAAAAGGAATAATACTGATTTTATCGTTAGCTCAGGAATATCAAGTTGGAGTTTAAAATTTAAAACAGGGACAATTTCAGAATATGTAATTATAAATATAAGTAATAACTAGCTTTGCTAGTTTTTTTAATTTGCAAGCAATTCTTTTTTATGTTATAATACAAAGCAATTTCAGGGGTGACAAAATGAATAAAAAGTTAAGCGAATTGGAAATTGAGGAGAGAATAAAGCAAATTAATGATGCAATGTCTCAAGAAGGTATGCCTTTAAGCGAGGAATTAATATTAAAATTGCGTCGTTGTTTTTCTGGTGATACAACGATTGCTGAAGAACGTCAAAAAACAATTGAAAAGTATAATGTTTTAAAAAGCAGGTTGGTAGGTACTAATTATGGCAAAAGACAATAGTTACTATGACTCTGATAGTGAAGTACTTGATAATATTCAAGGAATCACAAATGTAAAAGAGCTTTTTGAAGTTGAAAGGGAACTTGTTAGTTATCGCTTGGTTGAGTTAAGTGATAAACCAATAAAGGGTTCATTTACTTTAGAACACTTGAAAAAAATTCACGCTTATCTTTTTCAGGATATATATGCATGGGCAGGGAATTTAAGAACATGTAACATTTCAAAAAATGGAGTTTTATTTTGTGCAAGAGAATTTTTGCTATCTTCTGCTGCCACTATATTTGGTTCTTTGCAAGAAAAAAATTTATTTGTTCAATATAGTTATGATGAGAAGCTAGTCGATTTAGTAAAATTATTTGCAGATATAAATGCTTTACATCCGTTTCGTGAAGGTAATGGTCGTACTCAAAGGCTTTTTATCGAATGGCTTGCCAAGGTAAATGGTATTAGATTAGACTTGACTAAGGTCCCTAGACCTAATATGATTTATGCTTCTTATGAAGGAATGAAATGTAATTATAAATATTTGTATGATTTATTTAAAGAGCACAGTTATAAATTAAGCCGCAGTGTGCAATTAAATAATATTGAAGCATTATTAGTCCCAGAAAGTAAAAAAATAGTTTTAAATCTATTAGATAATGGCCCACAAAAAAGGTTGAATTTATAACAAATTTGGCCTTTTTTTATTGAAAAATTATTGCTTTTAAAAAATTATATGATATAATTAATTTGGCTTTTTCAAATACACACATTATGGACTTATATATCGAGTGCCATTTGGTGATAATATGAGGTTGAAGTAATGGAGGAAAATAACAAAGGAGGAATAATATGACAGTTGTATCAATGAGTTATCTACTTGAAGCTGGTGTACATTTTGGACATCAAACTCGTAGATGGAACCCAAAAATGAAAGAGTATATTTTTACATCAAGAGATGATATCTATATCATCGACTTACAAAAGACAGCAGAGATGATTGAAGTTGCTTATGCTGAACTTAAAAAAATTGCAGAATCAGGAAAGAAAGTTTTATTTGTAGGAACTAGAAAACAAGCACAAGATGCTACTCGTGAGGAAGCAATTCGTTCAAATTCTTATTATGTTACTGAAAGATGGTTAGGTGGAACATTAACAAATTTTAAAACAATTAGAAAAAGAGTCAAACGTTTAGAAGACATTGAAAAAATGGAAACTGATGGAACTTTTGAATTATTACCTAAGAAAGAAGTAATCGGACTACGTAAAGAATATGATAAATTAAATAAATTATTATCAGGTATTCGTGAAATGAGTGAATTACCAGGAGCTTTATTTATTGTTGATCCAACAAAAGAAGCTATTGCAATAAGAGAAGCACATCGTTTACATATTCCAGTTTTCGGAATTGTAGATACAAATTGTGATCCAGATTTAGTTGATTATGTAATTCCGGGTAATGATGATGCTATCCGTGCCGTAAAATTAGTAATTGGTGTTATGGCTAATGCTATTGTTGAAGCAAATGGTGGTGAACTTGTAAATTATGTTAATGAAGATGATAAAAATGAAAAAGAAATCATGGAAAGAGCTGTAGAATCAGTTAAAAAACGTGATGATCACCGTAAAGAACAAGTTGATAAGAAAAAAACTTTCAAAAAAGAAGAAGTTGAAGAAGCAAAAGAAGAAATTAGCGATGTAAAAGAAGAAAAGAAAATAGCCAAAAAAGATACAAAAAAAGAAGCAAAAAAAGAAGCAAAAGTTGAAGAAGTGAAAGAAGAAAAGAAATCAGCAAAGAAGGAAGTTAAAAAAGAAAAAGCCGAAGATTTAACTACAAAAACAGTTGCTGAACTTCGTGAACTTGCAAAAGCAAAAGAAATAAAAGGTTATTCTACAATGAAAAAAGCTGAATTATTAGAAGCTTTAAAGTAGGAGGTTAAATATGATAAATGCTAGTTTAGTAAAAGATTTGAGAGAAAAAACAGGAGCAGGAATGCTTGATTGTAAAAAGGCATTAGAAGCTACTAATGGTGATTTTAATGCTGCTGTTGATTGGTTAAGAGAAAAAGGTATATCTACTGCAAATAAAAAGGCAAGTCGTATTGCTGCAGAAGGTATGACAGATATATTAATTGAGGGAAATAAAGCTGTAATTGTTGAAGTAAATTCAGAAACAGATTTTGTTGCAAAAAATCCAGAATTTAAAGAAATGGTTAAGGAAATTTTAAATGTTTTAATCAAGAATAATGTTAATTCTGTTGAAGCAGCTTTAGAGTTACCTTGTAGTGAAGGAACAATTAATGATTTAATTGTTGCTAAAACCGCTAAAATTGGCGAAAAATTATCATTAAGAAGATTTGAAATTGTTGAAAAAAATGATAATCAATTATTTGGCAATTATATTCATATGGGAAGTAAAATTGGTGTTCTTTTAGTTATTAATGGAACAAATGATGAAGTATGTCACAATGTTGCAATGCATGCTGCAGCAATGCGTCCAACTTGTATTAAAAGAACAGAAGTTCCAGCAGAAGATATTGAAAGAGAAAAAGCTGTATTAAAAGAACAAGCAATAAATGAAGGAAAGAACCCTGAAATAGCTGAAAAGATGGTTATTGGTCGCTTAAATAAATTTTATAAAGAGATATGTTTAGAAGAACAAGAATTTGTGATGAATAGTGATATTAGTGTAGGTACATATGTAAAAAACAATGGTGGCGAGCTAGTTAAAATGATTCGTTACGAAGTAGGCGAAGGAATGCAAAAGCGTGAAGAAAATTTTGCTGAAGAAGTTGCTAAACAAATGAACAACAAATAAAAAATACTATCAATTGATAGTATTTTTTTTAAAAATTTGCTATAATTCTTTTAGGTGTTATGTATGGAAAAGAAAGTAACTTATTTTGGAAAATTTTTGTTTAATTATTTGTTATTACTTATAATAATGTTACTATCAGAAATTATTTTTCGTATTCTAAGTAATTTTTCACTTTTTGAATGGGCTTTTTTAAGAATCGTTATAGGCATTAATATAGTTGCCATAATGGTTTCATTGCTTACAAGTTTGTTTAAACAAAAAGTTGCAAGAATTATTACTTTAGTATTTGCATTTCTATTTTCCTTATATACATTTTTACAAATTGGTTTTGTAAATTATTTAGGTGTATATATGTCATTTGGAACATCAAGCCAGTTTGGAGCGGTTAAAGATTATATTGCTGAATTTTTGGCAGCTTTAAGTTGGACATATTACCTAATATTTGTTCCAGTAATAATTGCAATAATACTTCTAATAGTATTTAGGAAAAAAATTAAAATATTTTCTTTTAAAAGAAAAAGTGCGTTTTATTTGATATTTGTAGCAATTATTTTGATATTATTATCCTTATTATATGGGTATACTGTCAAGGCAGATTTTATGCAAAATCAACTTCAACAAGTTAGTAATGCTGAATTGATGGAAAATCCTTCTATTCCAAGTATTGCCGTTAAAGAGTTTGGAACAGTAGGGTATGGTATTATTGATATAAAGGCATTAATATTTCCAAAAAAAGAAGAAGAAATTAGTATTGAAGAAGTTATTGAAGAAAAAGAAGAAATAGTTGAAACTGATTATACAAGAATAATAGATGATCGTGCTTGGAAGACTGCAATTGAAAATGAAAAGAATACAGCATTCAATAATTTAAACAAGTATTATATAAATAGAGATATTACTGATAAAAATGAATATACAGGTCTATTTGAAGGTAAAAATTTAATAATAATTTTGATGGAATCAGTTAATGATATTATGATAAATAAAGAATTTTATCCGAATTTTTATAAATTATATACTGAAGGTTGGCATTTTTCTAACAATTATTCACCACGAAATAGTTGTGCAACAGGTAACAACGAAATGAGTGGGATGATAAGCTTGTATTCAATTAATGATTCATGTACTGCCAATAAATATAAAAACAACACATATTTTGAAGCAATATTTAATTTATTTAATAATAGTGGTTATAAGACAAGTTCAATGCATGATTATACTGAAAGTTATTATCGCCGAAGTGCTATTCATAAGAATATGGGGAGTTCCATTTATTATGGAGTACAAGGTTTAAAAATACCATATTATAATACATATGGTAATTGGGCTAGTGATGAAGATTTCTTTAAGAAAGTTTTAACTATTATTGATAAATATGATGAAGATACAAAGTTTATGACATGGCTTACAACAGTTAGTTCACATCAGCCTTATTCAGTTTCAAGTCCTTATGGAGACCTTTACTTAAATGTTTTTAAAAATACTAAATATAATCTTGCAACTAAAAGATATATGTCAAAATTAAAGGTTTTAGATAATGCTATTGGAATTTTAGTAAATGGTTTAGAAGAAAGAGGATTACTTGATGATACAGTAATTGTTTTGCATGCAGATCATTATCCATATGGACTTGCTAAGAGTAATATTCAATCAGTTTTAGGATACAATGTTAATAATGATGCTTTAGCAGATAAAACACCACTTGTAATTTATAATCCAAAATTAGAAGCAAAAGAATATACACAATATACTTCTTACATGAATTTAACTCCAACTTTAGCTAATTTATTTAACTTAAACTATGATCCAAGACTTTATTTGGGACATGATGTACTTTCTAATGACTATGAAAGTTTAGTAGTTTTTGCTGATGGTTCATTTAAAAATGAACATGTTTTCTATAATGCAGGAACAAGTAAGGCCATTTATTATGATGACTTCTATAAGCCTGAAGATATTAAAAAAATTAGTACAAAGGTATCTTTAGATATGAAGATGAGTACATTATCAATTAAAAATAATTATTTTAGTTATTTATCTAAAATGCTTGATAAATATAAGATTGTAGATCCAGAACCAGAGCCAGAAACCGAATTTGAAATTCCAACTAGTTCAGTTGAAGTCTTAACTACTGAGGAAAAACAAGATGAATAATTATAATAATAAAATGTTTGAAATTATTCATACATTTGATAAAAAACCCAAATTACTTCTTCATGCTTGCTGTGCTCCTTGTTCAAGTTATGTATTAGAATTAATTCATGAATACTTTGATATTACAATTTTCTATTTTAATCCTAATATGAGTGATATTGAAGAATATGATAAGAGGTATAATGAGTTTGCAAAGCTTTTAAAAGGGATGAATTTAGAATATATTGATGTTATAAAGCCAACCTTTGAACAAAAAGAATTTTATAGTTTTGCAAAGCCTTACGCTAGTTTAAAAGAAGGCGGTGAAAGGTGTCATTTATGTTATCAATATCGTTTAGAAGAAAGTGCAAAATATGCTTTAGCAAATAACTTTGATTATTTTGCAACGACATTAACAGTAAGCCCATATAAGAATGCATCTTTAATTAATGAAATTGGTTTTGCCTTAGAACAAAAATATGGAATAAAATACTTACCAAGTGATTTTAAAAAGAACAATGGTTATAAAAGAAGTATTGAACTTTCAAAAAAATATAATTTATATCGTCAAGTTTATTGTGGTTGTATATATTCAAAAAATAATTAAAAAGAGTTTTTAAACTCTTTTATTTTTGCTATAATATTTTTGGTGATAAAAATGAAAAAAATAATTATTTTTATTTTATTTTTAGTTTTATTAACAGGATGTCAAGAAAATAAATATTTAGAAAAAAATTTCTTTTATATGGATACCTATATAAATGTAAAATTATATAATGTAAAAAATGCTGAAAGAGCATTTGACAAAATTGACGAAATATATAAAGAATATCATGAACTTGCAGATCGTTATCACAATTATGAAGATTTAAAAAATGTTTATTATATAAAGAATAATAATGATACTACTGAAACAATTAAGTTAGATTCAAGACTATGTAATATGATTGAACTTGGTATGGAATATAACCAAAAAACAAATGGTAAATTTAATATAAATATGGCGGATATACTTGATGTATGGGCCTCTTATCGTGAAAATAAAAATGGTGTTCCAACCATAAATGAGCTTAAAGAAGCAAAAAATAAAATTAAACCTATTATTTTTAAAGAAAAATGTGAGATTTTAAATAATCATCCAAGTATAGATCTTGGAGCAATTGCTAAAGGGTATGCAACTGAAAAAGTAGGCGAATATCTAAAAAGTGAAAAGATAGATAAATTTATTATTAATGCTGGTGGCAATGTATTAGTTGGTAATCACTATAATAATGCAAAATATAAGATTGGTTTAGAAACGCCAAATCAAGAAAAAAGTATATATAAAGTTTTAAGACTTGAAAATAAAAGTGTTGTAACAAGTGGTGGCTATGAAAGATTTTATACTTATAATGGTGAAAATTATCATCATATTATTGACTATGAAACTTTTTATCCTGCTAATTATTTTAAAAGTGTAACAGTCATTGCAGATGATAGTGGAATAGCAGATGCACTTTCAACCAGTTTATTTTTACTTCCAATTGAAGAGGGCAAAAAATTGATTAAGAATACGGATGTTCAAGTAGTATGGTACATAAATGATAATCAAATTGTAGCAACTGAAGGAATTAGTAAATATGAATAAAAGTGATAAAATTTTAGTTTCAATTTTACTTACCATTTTAATTCCAATCCTAATTCTATTAAATTTTTCATCATCTTCCAACTTAGCAATAGTTTATTATGAGAATAATGAAATTTTGAAAATTGATTTAAAGAAAGCGGAACAAGAATATGAAGTTAATGGCTATAATGGAATTGTCAAAATAAAGGCAGGAAATGGCAAAATTAAGGTAGTTGAGGAAACAAGTAAAAATCACATATGCAGTAAGCAAGGTTATATTGATAAACCATATGAAACAATTATTTGTTTACCTAATAAAATAGTTATTAAAATTGCATCAGATAGTGAATACGATGCAACATTATAGGTGATTTATGGATTTGAGAAAAATTACAAGAATTTCAATCATGCTTTCATTAGCTATTGTTTTAAGCATTGTTGAAAGCATGATTCCAATATTTGCAGGAAGTATACCTGGACTTAAAATTGGTTTGGCCAATGTTGCAATCATGGTTGTTTTATATGTTTATGGTTTCAAAGAAGCTATCTTTGTTTCAATTTCACGTATTTTTATTGTAAGTATTTTGAGAACTGGTTTATTCAATATTACATTTTTCTTTAGTTTGAGTGGTGCAATTTTTAGCTTAGTTTTTATGTTTTTATTTAAAAAAATAAAAGTTTTTTCTATAATTGGGGTAAGCATCATTGGTTCAATTTTTCACACAATTGGTCAAATTATAGTTGCATTAATATTTGTTCAAAATTTAAATATTTTGTATTATTTACCAATAATACTAGTGTTTTCTATTTTTACAGGGCTATTAACTGGTTATATAAGTAAGCAAATAATAATGAATTTTGATAAAAATATTGATAGAAACACAAAAATGTAGTATTATATATGTATAAGATATGGAGGAGATAAAATGAAAAAAGTTATTTCAACAATTATAACAATTATACTTATTGCTTGGGTCGGAATGATGGCATATGATTATTATCGTGCTTCATCAAAAAATGAACCACCAGTTATAATACTAAAAGAAGAAAAACACGAGTATTCTGATGGTTATGTACAAGAATATACTGGACTAGGGTATAAATACATTGTTTATAGAAGAGCCAGTCGTAATGGCTACATGTTTGGTGGATTCTGGATTAAAGTAGAGGAGAAATAAAATGAAAAAGAGTATATTTTTAATATTACTAGTTTTATTACTTATGACTGGTTGTGATGTAAACACAGCTAAAGGTAATTATAAAGAAGGAACATATTTTGGTACTAAAGAATATGAGTCATATGGTAAAAAATATGTTGTTACAGCTACAATTTATGTTGATAATAATGGTTTAATTAAGAGCTGTTTCTTAGATTCAACTTATATTAAAGATGACATTAATACAACTAAGAAAACTTTAGGTGATGCTTATGGTATGAAGGAAACTTCAGCAGGTATAGGTAAAATTCCTGGTGGAGCTGAATGGTATGAGCAAGCTAAAGTTATTGAAGACAAGGTAGTTGCAGAACAAAACCTTGATTGGGTAAAATATGATGAAACTGGCACTAAATTAGATGGTGTAAGTGGAGTTACAATTTCAGCAAATGATTATATTGAAGCAATCGGAAACGCTTTAAATCAAGCAAAATAGTACAATGTACTATTTTTGTTTGAAATAATATAATTTATAAAAGTAGTAAAATATAATTTTTTTTGTTATAATTTATATAGGTGATTAAAATGCTTGCAATTATTTTAATTTCATTATTTTTAACTGGTTTAGATCAAATTATAAAAATCGTTATTGATCATAAATTAATAGTTGGTAAATCAATTGAAATAATACCAAAATTTTTTAATATAACTAATACTCGTAATTATGGGGCAGCCTGGAGTATTTTAAAGGATCAAGCCATTTTGCTAGCAATAATTGGTATAGTTGCTATTATCATAATTTATTTTAACTTAATAAAAGATAAAAACTTAAAAAAGTTTGATATTATTTTGATCAGTATGCTAATTGCTGGAATAATGGGAAATTTAATTGATCGTGTTAGGTTAGGATATGTTATTGATTATCTAGATTTCAATATATTTGGTTATGATTATCCAGTTTTTAATTTTGCTGATATTTTAATTGTTATTTCAATGATTGCCTTAATTATAAAATCGATTAAGGAGGAAAAGAATGCCAAAAATAATCGTGACTGAAGATGAAAAAGATATCCGCATTGATAACTTTCTAGCTCAAAAAACAGATATTAGTCGTAGTAAAATACAAAGTTTAATTAAAGAGCATCAAGTAACTGTAAATGGTAATTATGAAAAAAGTAGTTATAAAGTGCAGATCAATGATGAAGTTGAATATAAATATATTTTAGAAGAAAAGCATTTAAAACCTGAAAAGATTGATTTAGATATCATATATGAAGATGAAGACATTTTGGTTATTAATAAACCAAATGGTTTAGTTGTGCATCCTGCTCCAGGTAATTATCAACATACTTTAGCAAATGCATTATCTTATTACGCTTCTAATTTAAGCAATATCAATGGTGAATTTCGTCCTGGGATAGTTCATCGTATTGATGCATTTACAACTGGACTTTTAGTTGTTGCAAAAAACAATAAAATTCATGAAATTCTTGCTGCGATGATTGCAAAAAAAGAAATTAAAAGAACATATATTGCTCTTGTGTGGGGAATTATAAAAGAGGATACTGGAACAATTGATGCTCCAATCGGACGAGATTTAAAAGATCGCAAAAAAATGGCAGTCGTAGCAAGTGGTAAACCAGCGATAACTCATTTTAAAGTTTTAGAAAGGTTTAAGAATGCAACATTACTTGAGATAACATTAGAAACAGGTAGAACTCATCAAATAAGAGTTCATATGAATTATATCAATCATCCAATTGTGAACGATCCAACTTATGGAAATCACTCATTAATTGATGATAGTGGTCAAATGCTTCATGCAAAATATCTTGATTTTATTCATCCAAAAACGAAAGAAAAAATGCATTTTGAAGCAGAATTACCAGAAAAATTTACAAATATCTTAAATAAATTTAAGGAGGTTTAAAATGGCATCATTAACTTCAAAAGATGATGAATTAGTAATGAAACTTTTGCATTATTTTATAACTGAAGGAAATTATACACCAATTGTTTTACATGGTGCTAATAATGAAATTTGGTTAGAAAATTTTGATAATGATTATAAAATAATTAGAATTGTTTCAAATTATATACATAATAATGAGCAGTTTCAAGTTGACATGTTTAAAACAAAGCAAATAATGCATAGTATTAGTAAAAAAACATTGTCACCATCGATAAATACTTTAAGTTTATTTATAAACCTAGGTGATAATGTTGAAATCAAAAAAATTGATATTGATGACAATATTATGTGTGCTGATATTAAAAAAATCTCAGATTTAAAAAAATATAGTTTTATAACAGAAATATTTCCTGATATAATTGCAAAAACTAAGTTTTCTGAAAAAGGAATGGAATTATTTGCAAAAATAACAGGTGATATTACTGCTAAAACTGAAATTAATGCCAAGAAAGCCGAAGATGTATTTAAACCAAAAAAGCCATATATTACATATGGAATCTTATTGATAAATTTTATTATTTTTATTGTAACAACAATATTTAATATCAAAAATGGAAATGGAGTAATTGAATCTTTATTTGGAAATTCAAAAGCTGCATTAAAAATTTTTGGAGGACTAGAACCAAGTTTAGTTAAAGCAGGTGGTTATTATCGTCTCATCACATCAGCTTTCAATCATGTTGGTTTATTTCATTTGCTATTTAATTCATATGCTTTATATGTAATTGGTTCACAACTAGAAAGTTATATTGGAAAATTAAAATTTTTGGTCGTTTATTTATTTAGTGCTATTTTAGGCAATATTTTATCAATGGCATTTGTTAGTGGTTGGAGTGCTGGAGCTTCCGGTGCTATTTTTGGACTTTTAGGGGCACTACTTTATTTTGGATATCATTATCGTGTTTATTTAGGAACAGTTATTAAATCACAAATAATTCCATTGATTGTGATTAATTTGACCATTGGTTTTTTAGTGAATGAAATAAATAATGTTGCACATATTGGTGGTTTGATTGCGGGTTATTTATCTCTCCAAGCATTAGGAGTTAAATATAAATCAACTAAAACCGATAAAACGAATGGGCTTATTCTTTTAACTATATATATTGCATTTTTAATTTATATAGCATTTTTTAGATAAAAGCAATTTTAAATGATTGCTTTTTTCTTGTTTAAAAAATTCAAATATAGTATAATTTAAAAGTAGGGTTGATAATTATGTATTTAAAGACAATTAAAGCAAGTGGTTTTAAATCATTTGCAAATAGAATTCAAATTGATTTAGAAGATAAAATCACTGGTATTGTTGGACCTAATGGTAGTGGTAAAAGCAATATTGTTGATGCTGTTCGTTGGGTCTTAGGTGAACAATCTGTTAAAAGTTTGAGAGGTTCTGAATCAATGACAGATGTTATTTTTTCAGGTTCAAAATCGAGAGAAGCATTAAATGTGGCATCAGTTTCACTTATTTTTGATAATAGTGATCATACGTTACCAATTGATTATAATGAAGTATCAATAAAAAGAAGAGTTTATCGTGATGGAACTAATGAATACTTTTTAAATAATGAAAAATGCCGTTTAAAAGATATAACTGATATTTTACTTGATAGTGGTATAGCTAAGGAATCATTTAATATTATTTCACAAGGTAAAGTTGATGAAATTTTAAATGCAAAATCAAGTGAAAGAAGAATTATATTTGAAGAAGCAGCAAATGTTTTAAAATATAAAAGAAGAAAAGAAGATGCCATAAAAAAACTTGATCGAACTCATGATAATATAAATCGTGTTAATGACATAATTAATGAATTAGAAGGTCAGATAGAACCTTTAAAAGCTGAAAAAGAAAAAGCAGAAATTTATGTTGATGCTAAAGAAGAACTTTCAAAGATTGAAGTTTCAATGCTTGCATCAGATATTACGCTATTTAATAAAGAATATAATGCAACAAAAACGAAAATTGAAAAAATTAACAATGATATAATTTCAATCACAACTGAATCAAGCAAAGAAGAAGCAAATGTTAGTAAAGAAAAAAGTGAACTTGTTAAACTTGATGCAGAATTAAATGAACTAAATAAAAATATTTTGGATATGACCTCTAAAGTAGAAAAAGCAAATAGTCAAAAACAAATAATTTTAGAAAGAAAAAAATATGAATTTTCTTCAGATGAAATTCACAAAAATATCATTTCACTAAAAGAAGAAGAGTTAAAATTAAAAAATCAAGTTGCAACTTATGAACTAACCATTGATAGTGATCTAGAATCATTAAAAGAATTAGAAAATAAATATAAAAAACAAGAAGAATTAATTGAAAAATTAAGGAAAGATAAACAAAATACAGAAAGTGAGTTAAATAAAGTTTTTTATAATTTAAATGTTACAAATAATCGTATTAATGATTTAGAAGTAAGTATTGAAAATAATGGTTCCTTGCCACTTGCTGTTCGAAATGTATTAAATAATCCACGTCTGAAAGGTATTTATGATACAGTTGGTAATGTAATTTCTGTTTCAGGCGAATATTTAACAGCAATAACGACTGCATTAGGTGCTGCAATTAATAATATTATTGTTGAAAATCAAAGTGCTGCTGAAGATGCAATTAAATATTTAAAAGATAATAAATATGGAAGAGTTACATTTTTACCAATAAATGTTATGAAACCAAAATTTGTTGAAGATACAAAGCTTAAATATTTAAATAGCGAAAATGGTTTTATTGGAATTGCATCAGCATTAGTTGAAAGTGAGAATAAATATAAAAATATTATTGCTAATCAGTTAGGAAATGTTATAGTAGTTGACACTATTCAAACAGCAAATAAAATTAGCAAGAATATTAATTATCAATATAAAATTGTATCTTTAAGTGGTGAAATTGTTCATGTTGGTGGTTCTATAACAGGTGGTGAACTTGCTAAAGTTCGAAATACAACTACTGATAAACAAGAATTAGTTGAACAAAAAAATAATAAAGAGATTTATGAAGAAAAAATTAAAGTTTTAGAAACAAATATTAATGAGTTTGATTCTTTGTTTCGTGAATATGAAGACAATTTATATTTAATCAATAAAGATAAAACTGAACTTGTAGAGAAAGTAAATGTTTTAAAAGCTAATATTGCAACTATATATGAAAAGATTAATGGTATAACGAGTGAAATAAATGGTTCAAATAGCATTTTAAAAAATGATTTATTAAAAGAAGAGGAAGAAGCATTAAAAACATATTATAATTTGCTTAAAGATAAAGAAGAACTTGAGCAAAACTATAAAAGTTTAAAATTAAAACGTGATCAATATAGTGATGTTATTTCGGAAAAAGAGTTTAGAATAAAAACAAGTAATGAAACTTATCGCGACAAAATGAATGAATTAAAAGATTTAGAAGTTGCTTCTAATCGCCTTGAAGTAAAAATTGATAATGCTTTAAAAAATTTAAGTGATAATTATAGTATGACTTACGAACTTGCATTAGAAAAATCTGATCCAAGAATTGACATTGAGTCATCTCGCAGTAAAGTTAATAAGCTTCGTAAAACACTTAAAGATTTAGGAATTGTTAATGTTGGTGCTATTGAAGAATACAAGCGTATTAGTGATAGATATGAGTTTTTACTAAATCAAAGAAATGATCTTGTAAATGCTGAAAATATTTTACTTGATATTGTTAAAGAAATGGATGAACAAATGGTGAAGGATTTTAAAGAAACCTTTAAAGTCGTTCGTGAAAATTTTAAAATTGTGTTTAAGGAACTATTTAAAGGTGGAACAGCTGATTTAGTATTCACTGATCCTAAAAACATTTTAGAAACAGGAGTTGAAATTGTTGCTTCGCCACCGGGGAAGAAGCTTACAAGTATTTCGCTTTTATCGGGTGGTGAAAAAACATTGACAGCAATTTCACTATTATTTGCAATTTTAAAAACTAAAAAAACATCATTTTGTATTCTAGATGAAGTTGAAGCAGCTTTAGATGAAGCCAATGTTGCATCATTTGGTGAATATATAACTTCATTAAAAGATAAAACACAATTTATAATTATAACTCACAAGAAAAAAACGATGGAATATGTGGATACTTTATATGGTATTACTATGCAAGAATCTGGTGTTAGTAAACTTGTAAGTGTTAGATTAAGTGATATAAAATAAGGAATTTTAATTCCTTTTTTATATGAATTATGATATTATTATATAGAAAAGAGATGATAGAATGGTTTTAAAAAGAGTTGTTGCTTATTTTATAGATATGATATTAGTAATTTTAGTTACTTCACTACTTGCAAATATTAGTTATTTAAATCCTCAAGCAAAGGAGTATGATAAAGTATATAAAGAATATACTGAGTTTACAAAAAATTCTCTTTCCAATATAAAAGAGGAAAAAGACGAAAAAATCATTGCTGAATATAAAGCAAAACTTGAAGATTTTAGTTATCGAATGGATAAAAATAATATATATGGTGCCACTATTTCTATTTTAATGGTTCTTGCTTATTTTGTTTTCTTTCAAAAATATAATGGGGGTCAAACATTAGGTAAGAAGATTATGAAAATAAAAATTGAAAATAATCTTAGCTTGTTTAAGTATTTTATTCGTTCACTTATTTTATATAATTTGTTACCAAATATTGTAAGAGTAGGGTTAATTTCTTTTGTTTCTAAATCTACTTATATCGCATTAAATGAAGCATGCTATATTTTTTCATATGTAGTTGAAATTATAATTATTATAATGGTTACAATGCGTACTGATAATCGTGGCCTACACGACTTAGTTGTTGGTTCAAATGTCGTATCATCAGAAAATATAATTAAATAGGGGATGATTTTATGTATTATGGTCTAATAATAATTGCTTTTCTTATAACATTATTTGCACAAATCAAAATTAAAATGAACTATAAAAAATATTTGGATGTTAAATCTTCAAGTAATTTAACTGGTGCAAGTATTGCAAGAAAAATTCTTGATCTTAATGGCCTTGCAGATGTCAAAGTTAATATGGCTCAAGGACTTTTAAGTGATCATTATGATCCAAGAAATCGCACAGTTAATTTATCACAAGATGTTTTTTCAACTGCTACCGTTACAGCAGCTTCGGTTGCTGCTCATGAATGTGGTCATGCTATTCAACATAAAGTTGGCTATAAGCCATTAAAAATTCGTAGTTCATTAGTTCCACTTGTTAATTTTTCATCATATGCTGGTTATTTGGCAATTGTGATTGGGGCAATTGCTTCATGGGTTGAACTTATTTACGTTGGAATTTTACTTGAATGTGTTATTTTACTTTTTGAATTTATAACACTTCCAGTTGAATTTAATGCATCAAAAAGAGGTTTAAATGAATTAAATAATGGTTTTTTAGTAAATAATGAATTAAATGGAGCTAAAAAAGTGCTTCGTTCAGCAGCATTTACTTATGTTGCTTCAGTTGCTAATACAGCTTTACAAATATTAAGACTTATCTTAATATTTGGTAATCGAAGAAGAGATTAAAAGTAATCATTTGTGATTACTTTTTTTATTAAAAATAATGCTTTTTTATGTTATAAAGATATAAGATATGGTATAATTGTATTAGTTTATTAAAGAGAAAATGGAGTATGATTATGAATATACCTTTATTAGATTTAAAAAGACAATATGAACAAGTAAAAAATGAGTTTAATAAAAAATTAGATAAAATTTTTGAAGAATCAAGTTTTATTATGGGTAAAGAAGTCTCAAATTTTGAAGAAAATTTTGCCAAATTTATAGGAGTAAAGCACGCAATTTCAGTTGGAAACGGTACTGATGCACTTGTTATTGCATTAAAAGCTTTAGGAGTAAAAGCTGGCGATGAAGTTATTACAACTCCATATACTTTTTTTGCGACAGCTGAAGCAATTGCAACATTGAATGCAATTCCAGTTTTTGTAGATGTTTTAAAAGATACATATAATATTGATCCTTCAAAAATTGAGTCAAAAATAACTTCAAAAACTAAAGTAATTTTACCAGTTCATATATTTGGACAACCAGCAGATATGAAATCGATTATGGAAATTGCCAAAAAACATAATTTAAAAGTTCTAGAAGATGCCTGTCAAGCAGTAGATAGCAAATATGATGGTAAAATGATTGGTAGTATTGGAGATATAGCAGTTTTCTCATTTTTTCCAACTAAAAATTTAGGTTGTGCTGGTGATGGTGGTATGATTACCACAAATAATGACGATTATGATATAATATGTCGCGCCATTAGAGTCCATGGTAGTGGAAATATGGGTAAAAAAGCCTATGAGTTAATGAATAATATTAAAGATGATGAAACTGAAATTGTTGATAAATATAATAATTATTTAATTGGCTATAATTCTAGATTAGATGCAATTCAAGCAGCTTTATTAAATTTAAAATTAGAGTTATTACCAAAATGGACTAACGAAAGAAGAAAACTTGCAAAATATTATAATGAAAAATTGAAAGATACTTCGTTTGTTATACCATATGAGAAAAATAATTTAGAGCATGTTTATCATTTATATATATTACAGTCTAATGAAAGAGAAAAAGTTGAAGCTTATTTAAAAGAAAAAGGAGTTGCAACAGGTACATATTACAAAATTCCTCTTCATTTACAGCACGCTTTTGATTATTTAAATTATAAAGAAGGAGATTTAAAAGTTAGTGAGTATCTATCGCACCGAACTTTTGCAATTCCACTTTATGTTGGTATGACTAAAGAAGAACAAGACTATGTTATCAAATGTTTAAAGGAGTATGATAGCAGTGGAAAATAAAAAAGATTATTTTGTTCATGAATCATCATATGTTGATGATAATGTACAAATAGGAGAAGGAACTAAAATATGGCATTTTTCTCACATAATGAGCGATTGTATTATTGGGAAAAATTGCAATATAGGTCAAAATGTGGTGGTTTCACCCAAAGTAGTAATAGGAAATAATGTTAAAATTCAAAATAATGTTTCCGTATATACAGGAGTTTCTGTTGAAGACGATGTTTTTTTAGGACCATCTTGTGTATTTACAAATGTTATAAATCCGAGAAGTTTTATTTCAAGAAAAAACGAATATAAACCTACAATAATTAAAAAAGGTGCAAGCATAGGAGCTAATTCGACTATTGTCTGTGGTAATAATATTGGAAAGTATGCTTTAGTAGGAGCGGGAAGTGTAGTTACTCATGATGTTCCAAATTATGCCTTAGTAATTGGCAATCCAGCTAGAATAGTTGGTTATATCTGTGAATGTGGAATTAAACTTGATCAAAATATGTGCTGCCCAGTTTGCAATAAAAAGTATCAAATAATAGAAGGAAGTGTAGCGGAAGATGAAAGATAAATTACTGAAAAAAATTAATGACAAAAGTTTAAAAGTTGGGATTGTTGGCCTAGGTTATGTTGGATTACCTTTAGCAGTTGAATTTGCTGACTCTGGTTATCAAACTATTGGTTTTGATGTTCAAGAATTAAAAGTTAAAAAAGTTAATAATGGTGAAAATTATATTGGAGATGTTGTTCCATCAATTTTAAAAAATGTAGTAAAAGAAGGAAAATTAGTTGCTACAACTGATTTTAGCAAGGTTCATGAATTGGACTTCATAGCAATTTGTGTTCCAACTCCATTAGATAAATATCAACAACCTGATGTTAGTTATATCGAAGCAACAGCACATTCTGTTGGTCAAAATTTAAAAAGAGAAACAATGGTTGTATTAGAATCTACTACTTATCCAGGAACTACTGAAGAATTATTAAAACCAATTCTAGAAAATGAATCTGGTTTAAAATGTAGTGAAGATTTCTTTTTAGGATTTTCACCAGAAAGAGTAGATCCAGGTAATAAACAATATAAAACAAAAAATACGCCAAAAATTGTTGGATGTGTAGGTGATGATGCCAATGAATGTATTGCAGCAGTTTATCGTCATGTTTTAAATAGTGATGTTAAAGTTGTTTCATCACCAAAAGTGGCAGAAATGGAAAAGATACTTGAAAATACTTATCGTAATATTAATATTGGTTTAGTAAATGAAATGGCAATTATATGTCATAAAATGGGTATCAATATATGGGAAGTAATTGAAGCTGCTAAGACAAAGCCATATGGATATCAAGCTTTTTACCCAGGGCCAGGACTTGGTGGACATTGTATTCCGTTAGATCCTTATTATTTAACTTGGAAAGCTAGAGAATTTGATTATCATACAAAATTGATTGAAACTTCTGGTGAGATTAATGTTGGAATGCCAGAATATATAATCGAAAGATGTAGCAATTTTCTAAGTTTAAAAGCAGGTAAACCATTAAATGGAGCAAAAGTTTTAGTAAGCGGTATAGCATATAAACCAAATATTGATGATTATCGTGAAAGTCCAGCTCTAAAATTGATTGAAAAATTAGAAAAAATAGGAGTTAATGTTACATCATATGATCCATATATTAAAGAATTTAGACATAATGGAAAAACATATGAAACTATTCAGACATTAACTGCAAAAGATATTGAAGATTATGATTTAATTATTATTACTACTGACCATGATAATGTTGATTATGATATGTTTTCACATCATGCAAAATTAATTTTTGATAGTAGAAATGCTATGAAAAATATTAAAGAACGTAAAAATATTGAATTATTATAATTATTAAGGAGAAATATGAAAAAAAGAGCAATATTTATTTCTAGTACTGGAGGTCATTTAACTCAATTATTACAGTTAGAACCTTTAATGCAAAAATTTGATAGCTTGCTTGTAACTGAAAAAAACACAGTTACTGAAAGCCTTGCTAGTAAATATAATATGAAATTTTTAAAGTTTTCATCAAGAAAAAAACTTAATTTCATATTTCTTTTTATTTATAATTTTTGCAAATCTTTTTGGTATTTAGTAAAATTTCACCCTAAATATATTATCACAACTGGTGCGGGAACTGCTTTTCCAATGTGCATAATTGGTAAAATATTAGGTAAAAAGATAATTTACATTGAATCATTTGCAAGGATGAATAAAAAATCAACTTCTGGGAAAATTATTTATCCGCTTTCTAATTTATTTATTGTTCAATGGCCAGAAATGCTAAAACTTTATCCAAAAGCAAAATATATAGGAACAATTTATTAGGTGATATTATGTTGTTAGTAACAATGGGAACTCAAAAAAGAAAATGTGATCGTATTATTAATGCAGTAATCAATGCTGGTATTAAAGATGATATAGTTATACAAGCTTATTATTTCCCTGAAAAAGAATATGATAATATTAAATTTTATCAGTTTATAAGTTATGATGAAATGGAAAAGCTTTTAGATGAAGCCGATGTTGTTGTAACCAGTGGAACCGGAAGTATTTTTAGAGCATTAAATAAAGGCAAAAAAGTAATTATTTTTCCAAGATTAGGTCGATATGATGAAGCGATTGATGATCATGGACTTGATATGCAAATTTTAAAGGATCAAGGTTATGCTGAATTTGTAATTGAAGCAAATGATTTTAAAAAAATATATAATAGTACATTAAAAACAAAATTTAAAAAATATGTTTCCAATAAAGAAAATTTTATTCAGAAATTAGAAGAGGAAATTAGCAAATTATAAGAGGTGAAATATGAGGTCACGAAATAGTTTTTTGACAATGCTTACTGGTATTACTTCAATGCTAGTTATTGGAATTTTAGGCTTTTTAAAAATCAAGTTTTTTATTAGTGGCCTTGGTGACGATGCTAACGGCTTAATTCAAATGATTACGCGAATACTTAGCTATTTATCATTAGCAGAATTAGGTCTTGGTAGTGCATTAATATATAGGTTATATAAACCATTAGCTGAAAATGATAAAGAGCAAGTTTCTATTATTATGAATACAGCTAATCACTTTTTTATAAAAATTGGTTTTTTTATATTAGGTTTATTGTTTGCTTTAATGTTTTTAATACCAATAATAATTAAAAATAATTCATACGATAATTTTTATTTATATAAAATATTTATTCTTATAGGAATACCATACGTCATTGAATATTTATGGTATAAAAAGTATTATATTTTACTTTGTTCAGATCAGAAACAATATATAGTTAATCTTGTTATTAATGGTTGTACAATAATATATGATATTATTGTTATCATCGCTTTAATAAATGGGATTTCTTTAACAACATTTGTTCTTTTAAATTATCCTTTTATCATAATAAAAGGAATTGGTTTACAAATGGTTTGTAAAAAAAGGTATTCATATATTAAAAAGACCAATAAAATTGATAAGAATTCAGTTGAACTTTCAAAAGATGTGTTTGTTCATAACCTTGGTTATTCTATCAATAATAGTAGTGATCAAATAGTTTTATCAATTTTTAATGGTCTTTCATTTGTAAGCATTTATTCGTCATATTACTATATAGTAAAATATTTGAAAGATGCGGTTGATGCTATTTTAAAATCAACTACTCATAGTTTTGGTAATTTGTTTGCTCAAAAAGAAGATAGAAATAAAAAAGGATATAGTGTTTATAAAGAATATTTATCTTTTTCATCAGTTTTTGCAATTATTATCACAACGACATTTTTTGTTTCTATTATCCCATTTATAAATATATGGATTGGAAAAAGCGAATACATATTATCTTTTCCAGCCATTTTAGCATTTACATGTTTAGTCTTTGCTAATATTATTACAATTCCAATTAGCATAATGGCAACTTCTAATGGTGTTTTTAAGCAAACAAAATATTATAGTTTCCTTGCTACAATAGTTAACATTTTATTATCAATTTTATTGATTAAAAAATATGAAATTGCAGGAATTGTATTTGCAACAGTTTTTTCAAAACTATTTATATGGGCACCATTAACTATAAAAGTATTGTATCGTGATGTTTTTTTTGAACACAGCAAAAAGGATTTTTATTTTAGAACCTTAATTTCAACTATTTGTGTAGCAATTATTATTTGTTTATCATTACTTTTAAAGGTTGGGACTTTATATACTAATTCTTTTACAAATTGGGTTTTAATATCGCTTGTGTTCTTTGTTATCATAGCATTATTAATTTGTTGTGCTTATTTCATATTTGATGAAAGCTTTAAACAATTCGTCAAGAGATGTATTAAAGTTTTTAGTAGGAGAAAAAAATGAAAGTATTAATTATTGTCCCAGATTATCCAAATAAAAATAAAATTAGTTATCAATTTGTTCATGAAAGAGTTAAAAAATATTTGAGTCATTTTGATGTTCAAGTATTTATATTAAATAAGGAAGCTGAAGATTACACATATGAAAATGTTAAAGTTATTTCAGGTGATACTAAAAAATTAAAAAGTTTAATAAATGATTATGATAAATTTGTATTTCATTTTTTAAACAATAAAAGTGCTTATTTTATCTTAAAATACTTGAAAAATAAAAACGTTTATATTTGGTTTCATGGTTCAGACTGTGTTAGTTATAAAAGACGATTAGATCGCATTAATTATTCAAAAAAGAAACTTTTAAATCCCAAAATGTTTTTAAAAACAATGGCTTTTATTATATTTAATAAAATTAAATTTTTTAATATTTCTTCAATAAATAAAAATTGTAATGTGACCTTTATTTTTGTTTCAAACTGGAATAAAGATGCTTCTGAAAAAGATATTAAAATTAAGTACAAAAAATACCAAATTATACCAAATTATATTGATTCTACTAAATTTAAATATTATCAAAAGTCTGCAGATCAAAGGTTTAAAGTTTTATCAATTAACAACTATGCAAATAATATATATGCTGGTGATATGACTCAAGATATTATTTATAATTTTTCTAAGGAAAAAGAATTTGAAAAATTCGAGTTTTTAATATATGGCACAGGTAGATTATTTAATGAATATACAAAAAAAATAAAAGATTTTAAAAATGTAAAAATCGAAAATAGAATATTAAATCATGATGAAATTGCACATGTTCAAAAAAATTATGGAATCTTTTTATATCCTAAAAGAGGGGATTCTCAAGGGGTATCTAGATGTGAGGCAATGTCTAGTGGACTTGTTCCTATCGCTTCAGATGTTGAAGCAATATCTGAATTTTCTCCTCAAGAAACAACTTATTTAGTAAAAAGTGTAACTGATTTTATTCGTGTTTTAAAAAATATTGTTTATGATGAAAAGGATTTTTTAAGGAAATCAAAACAAGCAGCAATTTTTATAAATGAGAAATGTTCATATGAAAATACAATTAAAAAAGAGATAGATTTGTTAGGTGAATAAAATGTCAAAATTAATGTTTTTAGTTCATTTTAATGATGTAACAAAAAGTTCTGGGATTATCGAAAAAGTAATTACACAATCAAAATATATGAATAAAGAAGGCATGCTTTATAAAACTTTTATTTTATATGATAAAGATCAAAGAAAAGAAGTAAGTGTGTATAATAAATATGATTTTATTAATTTTGTACCAATAAACTTTTATAAGATTGATGATAATAAGATAAAAAAAGTATTTTTAATTGAAAATATTTATAAAGAATATGACAAAATTTGTTCTAGAGAAAAAGGTAATTATGACTACATATATATGCGTTTTAATCCTTTGTTTCATGGATTTATTAAATTTGTGAAGAAATATCCTAAAAAATTTATATTTGAACACAATTCAATTGAAAGAGAAGAATATAAATCCAACAAGTCAATAAGTTATCTTACTAGTAAATTATTTGATAAAAAATTACGCAAATATGCTTTTGGATATATTGCGGTTACTGATCAAATATATTCTTATCAGCAAAAATTGTATAAAAATATAAAAGGAATTTCCTTAAGTAACGGGATAGAGGTTTCAAAATATCCATTAAGGAAAGTACCAAAATATGATGGTCAAAATATAAATATGATTTTTATAGGTAATATTAGATATTGGCATGGTTTAGAAAGAATGTTTAAATCTATTTCCAATTATAATGGAAGTAAAGATGTAAAACTTAATATTTATGGACCTATTAACGAAAAAGATTCTTTAACCAAAGAATTGCAAGAATTAAATATTGAAAAGAATGTTGTTTTTCATGGTTTTAAAACGAAGTCAGAGTTAGATGATATATTTAATAATGCTCATATTGCAGTTGGTTCGTTAGGGTGTTATAAAAAAAATGTTGATTATGCTTGTACTTTGAAAAATAGGGAGTATTTTTCAAGAGGAATACCGGTTATTTTTTCTGAAATTGATCAAGATATACCGATGAAATATAATAAAAAATATTTTTACAAGGTTGCTAATGATGATAGCATTTTTGAACTAGAAGATATAATCGATTATATTGATCAAATATATAAAGGTAATATTAAAGAATTGAGCCAAAATATAAGAGAATATGCTTTTGAAAACATGGATTATCAAATTAAAGTAAAAAAATTAAAAAAATATATTGAAATGCAAGAAAAAACAAATAGTTGACTATTTGTTTTTTCTATTTTAAATGTTATAATAATAGTGAAAAGAGGTAAGAGAATGAAATATGCTTTAATAGGGTGTGGACGTATCTCACCAAATCACATTGGAGCTGCAGTTAATAATGAATTAGAAATTGTAGGAATTTGTGATTTAATTGAAGAAAGAATGAAAGAAAAAAAAGAATTATTTGAAGCAATAAAAGATGTTCATGAATATACTGACTATAAATTAATGATAGAAAAAGAAAAACCAGATCTTGTAGCAATTGCAACTGAAAGTGGTAAGCATGCTGAAATTGCTATTGATTGCTTAAATATGGGGGTTAATATAATTATTGAAAAACCTATATCTTTATCAATTGAAGATGCAGATAGAATCATTAAATTAGCAGAAGAAAAAAAATTAAAAGTATGTACATGTCATCAAAACAGATTTAATAAAGCTATCCAAAAAATGCGAAAAAATCTAGAAGCTGGCTATTTTGGTAAATTATATTATGGAACAGCTCACATTTTATGGAATCGTAATCAAAGCTATTATGAGCAAGCTCCATGGCGTGGGACATGGGCTCAAGATGGTGGAACTCTTATGAATCAATGTATTCATAATATTGATTTATTAAGATGGATGATGGGTGATGAGGTATCAGAAGTTTTTGCATATACCGATAACTTAAATCACCCTTATATTGAAGCTGAAGATGTTGGTTTAGCTTTAGTAAAATTTAAAAATGGTACATATGGTGTAATTGAAGGTACTTCCGATGTTTATCCGAAAAATTTAGAAGAAACTTTATATTTATTTGGAAGTACAGGAACAGCTAAAGCAGGTGGAAGTTCAGTTAATAAAATTGAAGTTTGGCGTTTTGAAGATGGTGAAGATGAAGAAGCTGTTAAATCTGAATTTTCAGAAGTTCATAAAAATGTTTATGGTCTAGGACATACACCTCTTTACAAAGATATGATTGAAGCAATTAAAGAAAATAGAGCTCCATATATTGATGCATGTGCAGGTAAAAGAGCAATGGAACTTGTTTTGGCAATTTATTTATCAGCTGCAACAGGGAAACCAGTTAAATTGCCACTTGATAAATGTTCAACTTTAGATTTTATTAATAGATTTAATTAAAAAAACTGATTTAATCAGTTTTTCTTTTGCAATAATCTAAACATACCCAACCACAATCAATCTTGCCCCAGTTATCTTTTATTTCATTTACATCAATAATTGTATCTCGTACCAAACCATTATATTTTTTGCCAGAAATTTCAAGATTTTTAAGTTTATTTTCACATGGTAAATCTTCATATTTGATAGTTTTTGCATCAAAGTTTGGATATTCACGGACTCTTAAATAAACTTTAGCTTCAACAATATAATTTCCAATTTCAAATTTTGGAAATCTTGGGCATCCATAGCCTAAAATTCTAGTGTCAGTTAATAAATATTTAGCTTCAGCAACTTTATTTAAACGATTACCTTCAACGGTATAAACATATTTTTGGTCAACTTTTGTTACAATTCCAACATGATCGGGTGTGTTTTTACTATTCCAGTTGATAAAGATAATATCAGCTTTTTCTGGTTTGTAACCTCTTGGTTCAAATTCTTTTTCTCTTTTAAAAAATGAAAGCATTGTACTACAACCAGCCGTTTTTTTTATTAAATTTAAACAACCCGCTTTATAGTATACCCAACATATGAATTTGGCACACCATGGACCAGGATTAGAACCAAACCATTTACCATATTTTGTGTAATCTTTTGTCCCAGGATTAGCAGTTTTATTATCCAAATCTTTATCACTTGCTTTTTCTATATAACCAACTTCATTTAAAGCAATTTTTACAATTTCATCCCTCACCAAGATCATCTTCATTCGTATCATTATTATTTTCATTGTTATCTGTATTTACCTTTATAGCTTCTGCTTTTTTCAAAACATTGAAAATTGCTTCAGCATGAACAAATGTAAAAATTCCAACCCAAAGGGAATAAGTAAGTGAAAAGTTGGTAAATGTTAAAGTAAATAATGTTCCAATTAACATTGAGGTAATGATTGAAATTAAAATAATAATACAGTCATTACTAATGAATTTACATTTTATTTTTTGAATGAATAAACTATTAATAGCACCTGTAATTAATGCAATTCTTAGTAATTCATAAATCTTATCAAAGTTTAACATAAGTCATCTCCATTCTTTTATAATTTATGAAAAAAACTTTTTTTAAAAGATAATATTAAACTATTAATTGCTTATTTTACGATGATTTATTATAATATAGTTTAGAGGTGATTTAAATGAAGAAATTATCAATTCGTGATTTACTTAAAAGAGCAAGTGAGTTAGATAATGATAAGTTAAGAAGACTTTTAGAGGATTTATCAAGCGATACACTTATAAAAATGGTTAATATGGCTTTAATTGAAGAAATGGATGAAAAAAATCCAGAACTATTTAATAAAATTTCAACTGAAAGTGAGAAGCGCTTTAAATAGCAATTTGATTGTTTTTTTATATTTATTTTTATAATGTTTAGATTTGAACAAAAATAGAAATTAAAGATTGCATGTTTATAATTCGTTATTTGAGCTTATCTTTATAAAAAAGAAAAATTATTTTTCAAAATGAACACATCTTTACATATTTTGAAGTGAATTTTAATAATTAGCAATAAAAAATGCTATAATTAAATTAGAGGTGTATAAATATGAAAAAAATTCTATATTATTTATTTGCTATTATTGTTTTATTTGTTTTAACCGGTTGCGATAATGTAAAAATTACTCCAAGTGAAACAAGTAAGATTGTTTTTGAAGATTATGATAATGGACTTGTCAGTTTAAAAATTCCAAAAGGGTGGAAGGTAGATGTAGCACCAGTAGACTACATACATTATTCATTTAAAGTTTATAATCCAAATGATAAAAATTATATGTTTCTTTTTGGATTAAAACAAGAAGGCTTTTTGAAATCAGAAAAAGCAAGAAGTACATATGCAAAATTATATCCAAGTGCAATATTTAGCAAGCTTGCAGCTATTGATCCACAAACAACAGAAGCTTTTTATAAAGTATGGAATAAAAATGTAAAGCTTAGTAATACAACTGAATTAAAAACGGAATACTTTCCATATTTTAATGACTTTAAGGTTGTTGACAATTTAGGTAAAACTCAATTAGGTGGGGATATATTAAGAGCAACATTTAAAGATGCTAACGAAAAAGCAATGCAAGGGTTATTTACAGCAACTGTAAAAAATGTTGGAAGTTATTATATTAATACTAATATGTTTAATTTAACAAGTCCAAAAGTTGATGTTTTTCCGCTTAATGTATATAACATAATTTTAATGACAGCACCAGATGAAGAATTTAATAACTGGCAACCAATAATGGATTATTCAATTAGTACAATTGTTTTTAGTGAAAAATTTATAAGTGGTTTTAATAAAGAGGAATCAACTTTAGTTTCAACTATTAAAGCCAATCAAAAAATATATGATTCTATTTCTGATATGATTATGGATTCATGGGAAAAAAGAAGCAATTCATATGATGTCATCAGCCAAAAACAAAGTGATGCAACTTTAGGTTATGAACGAGTTTATGATACTGAAACAGGCAATGTATACAAAGCATATAATGGTTTTACAGACAATTATAAAGGAGAAAGATATAAGACTATAACAGATGATATGTATAAATCTCCTATAAGCGGATATATTGAAAAATAAGAACCAATATTTGGTTCTTTTAATTTAAAATAAAAAATGTGCTATAATTAAAAATAGCATGATGATAAAGGTGATAAAAATGATTGAAAGAATTCAAAAAAATGAAGAAAGATTGGATAATACTTTACAAAGTATAAAATTATTAGAAGAAGCATTATCTGCTTTTAAAAAAAGTAAAAAAAACATTGATTTAGTTAATAAATATTATGGTAGTAAAAATTGGTTTAAAGATAAAGAAGCTTATGAAAATAATGAAATAACTAAAATTAAAGCCGGGATATTAAGCGAAGATGCTGTTTGGAATATGAATGAAGAAATAGCTGATTTAATCATCGATATGAAAGAAATTGTCAAATCTTTTAATAAAATAAAAGTAAAAGAATAAAAAAGTTTTTAAATAATATGAAAACTCCACATAAAGACTTAGAATTAAATGTTAAAATAATAAATAAAATACTTATCTTTTGATTAGAAATTCTTTTAGGTGTTTTTTTAAAATGGCTTGATGATTTTAGTATTACGATTTTTATAATAAGTAGTTTTATTATTGTCATAATGATCCTAAACTCTTTTTCAATTGGATTTTGGTATTTTGATTTTAAAAGTATTATTGAAATTATTTTGTTTGTTGAATTAATCATTATGATATGACATAATAGAAAATATTAATAATAATACCAGAAGTCTTTGAAGCTGATTTCAGAAAAAATCAATAAAAAACATCGAATTAATCGATGTTTCTTTTACATATGGAGCAATTGTGTATCTCGTTTGAGAAACATTTTACTCCAAATATAACGAGATAAAACTCAATTACATATTCATTATAACATACAAATTTTAAAAAATACTTAAAATCAAAAAATGTGATGAACTTATGATATAATTATAAAGGAGAGTATAAAATATCAGGAGGTATAAAATATGGATGAACTTTTTAACAAATTAAAAGGTATTTCTAGTTTATCACAAATAGAAAATATTAGTAGTATAAATACAAATGCATTATTATATGCTATAGCTAAGAGTCAAAGATATGATTTACTAAATAATAGTAACATTAGATTAAATATAGCAGATAAAGATACTTTTGAAAAATTAACAGACTATCTTTTATCTGATGAAGATATAATATACTACATGCATAGAAACGGTTTTTCGTTATCAAAAGAAGAACTAAATGCAATGTTTAATTTAATTATAGAAAAATATCAAGATCAATATAAATTTGATAGTTTTTTTCGAGAGTTCTTTAGTAGTAAGGAAGAATTAAATAATTTTGTTAAGGAACATGAAGATTTCTTTATAAAATATCTTGAGGATCATAAAAATAGTGTGTCTTATGCATTAAAAGATTGTGATAAGTTTGTTGAGTTAATACTAAAAAGTGGAAATACTCAGTTACTCGGTGGTTTCGAAAATTATTCACTTGATAATCTAAAATTGCTAGCTCAGTTTTCTAGAGATAATAAAGATATCCCTTATTATTTAGGAAATGATAGATATGCTCAACATATTTTTGATATGAAAGAAAGTTTGACTTCAACAGAATTTAGTACATTATTAGATTTACTTAAAGAAAATAGATCATA
>CACXGO010000028.1 GCA_902767245.1 uncultured Erysipelotrichaceae bacterium | reverse complement strand
TTTATACAGATATTAGAGAAGCTGTTATAGATGAGGTAATAGATGCTTCAAAAGTAAGGATAAGTGGTACTAAATTTGGAGAACAAAAAGTTATAAATTTAGAACGTTCACTTGATACTTTTAATGAAAATGATTTAGCTTTAGCATATACGGATAGTCAAAAAGAAACATCAAAAAATAAAATAAATATTATGAGTAATGCTTCAAATATTGACACAATGATTGAAGGATTAGATAGTGGTGCAGCAGGTATTGGATTATTTAGAGATGAATTAGTATTAGAAAATAATTCTGAAATTATTTCTGACCTTTTAGATATAATTAACGGTTGGTGGTATTGTGCGGAGGATAATCCTGTGCTTAGCAAAGTATATGATGCAATATATTACAACGCAACAAAGATGTATTCAATTGCAAATGATAAACAAATTGTTTTTAGATTAACAGATATTAAAGTTGATGAGCTAATAAGAAAAATTAACATTAAATTAGATGATGAAGAAACCAAAAAATATAGAGGTGCAGATGCCTTATATGAATTAGGAAATCTTTTAGAAAGTGAAGCAAGAGCAATTATTAATGCAGCAAAAGAAAACAATAAAACAGCTGTTATTTTAGTTCCATATTTTAACAGTTGTTCAAGCTTTTTAGGTATCAAAAATAAAATAATAGAAATAGCACAAGAAGAAAATTATGATAATATTAAAATTGGTGCAATGATTGAAAATGTTGAATCTGCACTTCTATCTGATGAAATTGCCAAAGTAGCCGATTTTATCTCTATTGGGACAAACGATTTAACCGAAAGTGTTTTAAATAAGAAAAGAAGTATTAATGACAAAGATTTTTATGTTTTAAATGAAGAAGTTAAAAATTATATTAGAAAAATAGTTCATAGGGTTAAAAGGAAGAGAAATATTCCTATTAATATATGTGGTGAACACGCTAATAATTTTGAAAATTTAGAATATTATTTATCACTTGATATTGATACCATAACTTGTAATTCAAATTTGGTTTATGGATATATTGATTTTATAAGTAGATATTATGAATCTAAAAGTAAAGATAATAATCAAAAAGTATTAAGTAAAACTAACAATAGATTACAACATATATAAATTATAAATAATATAATAATTTGCAATTTTTTGTAAATTATTTTCCCCTTATAAATAAAGGCTTTTATAATGTTTTTGAGTTTGCTTTGAAGATTCTTTCCGTTGACTTTCCTATTTTTTAGTGCTATTATGATAATATAGGATGATTGTAAAAAATAGTAAATTATTTTGCAATTATTATATATAAAAGTATAAAGTTAGCTATCTTAAGGGAGAAATAATTTCTCTCTTTTTTCTATGCCTTTCTTTATACTTTTTTATTTGGAAGGAGCGTGATTATTATTTATAAAACTTAATTAAAATAATTAAAAATGAATTACCAAATAAGATGAAAATAGTCAAGATTTTGTTAAAAATGAAAATAAACTGTCGGAGACTATTAATGGGTTTTAGGGATAGCCCTAACAAGTGATGGGTGTGTAGACACCATGCTTGATATATCAATTTTGGCTACTAAGTTACCTAGGAGGAAAAATGCTAAAAAACAAATTTTATTATAGTTATGAAATTCAAAGAAAACTTGGATATAATAATACAAAATTTAAAAGACTAATCACAGTAATTAAGAAACGACATCCATATCAAAAATGGATTAAGTATGAATACGTAAAAAATGGACAAGTTTATCTTATGATTAATGCCGAATGTGAAAGATGGTTGTATGAAGTATATTTTAATAAATCTAAATTCTATCTTGATTTAGAAATAGATTTTTTTGAAAAAAGGATAAGAGAATTAGAAATACAATTAAAAATACCACATAAGGAAAAAGTATATAAAGATATGTCAATTCCAGAAATTATGATTATAAATAATAAAACGCGCGACTCAGTAGATGTAGCAATTTATAAAATGATTAAGAAATTAGGTAGTGATGTTAAATATAAAAAAGATGGCAATGTAATCATAAAAAGTTATGGTGTTAAATGGTTGTATGAAAAATATTTTCGTCATAAATATTTAACTGAATTAGAAAGAGAAAAAATTCGTTTAGATTATTTGTATGATTAATAATATTATTTCTTTAGGTAGGTATAAACACATCAAAAATTATTGGTGTGTTTTTCTTTTTGTGTAAAAATTTGAGGCGTACACATTTTTATAAGTTTTAAAAAATATAATTAAGAGAGGTGATGTTTTTGCATTCTATAAAAGTTGAGAACTACAATAAAGATGGAAAGAAAATTGAACCTAAAGAAATAATTTTAAATTTACCTATAATCTATACACTATTAAAAAAATATTTAAACGAAGCTTAAAATTAACTATAAGCATTTCATTTTTTGTATAAAAATGTTATTATGTAGTTACAAGTTTTTTTACAAAAAATGCTTTTATAAAAGAAGGAGGAAGAATATTATTAAAAAAATAAAAGCAGAAGTAAAAAAAATACAAGCTATTTATGTTCGTGTATCCACAGAAGGTCAAGTTGAAAAATATTCTATTCCTGCACAAATCGAAGGATTAAAAGCACATGTAAAATCATGTTGTATAAAAAGAGATATAGATTATAACTATAAGATTTATAAAGATCCAGGATATAGTGGTGCTTCCTTAGATAGACCTGCCATAAAACAATTAATTCAAGATTGTTTAGATGGAAAAATAGATACTGTTTATGTTTATAAATTAGATAGATTATCAAGAAATCAAAGAGATACACTTTATTTGTTGGAAGATGTATTTGACAATAATAATGTTCAGTTTATATCATATATGGAAAATTTTGATACAACCTATCCAGCCGGTAAAGCAATGTTAAGTATTATTTCCATATTTGCTCAACTTGAAAGAGAAACTATAATGGAAAGGACAAGACTAGGTCTTAGAAAAAGAGCTGAAGATGGTTATTGGCGTGGTGGAGGTAAAGCTCCCTTTGCCTATGACTATAACAGAGAAACTGGAATGTTAGAAATTAATCCTGAAAGAAAAGTAATTTTTGATTTAATGAAAACATTAAGACTTCAAGGGTATAGTTATCCAGAACTTTCTAAAGTTACTGGATATGATGAATCATGGATACAAGGAATATTAAGTGCTAAAACTAATTTAGGTAAAATACCATACAAAGGTGAACTTTATGATGGAAGACACGAAGCTATAATCAGCGAAGAAGAATATGAAAGATTACAAGAAATAGAAAGACAAAGAAGTAAAAATCAGCATGCTAGTCATTACTTATTATCAGGTAAAATTTATTGTGCAAAATGTGGTGCAAAATATCGTTATCAAAAATGGGGACAAAGAATTATATGTTATTGTTATTCACAACAAAAAAGCAAACCTAAATTAATTAAAGACCCTAATTGTGATAATTTAAGACTAGATAGTTTTGAAATTGAAGATAGTTTTTTAGAACAGCTATTTGCAATGTCTTTAAATGAAGAATTATTTAGAGAAACATTTAATTTGTCAAAGATAAATCTTGAAGATGAATTAAATGAAAGACTTAATAAAGTTGTAAAAAGAATAGAAAATTTAATTCAAGCACTTTCTCTTGATATAGCAGATGAAGAGATAAAAAAAGAAATAGCTAAATTAAAAAGTGAGAAATCCGATATATTAGAACAAATTGAAGATATAAAGAAAAAAGAAAGAGCTACAAAAACTTATAATCAAATTAAAAATTTAGAAAGTGTCTGGAAAGACATGGAGTTTAAAGAAAAAAGAAATGTTATAGAAAGTTTATTAGATAAGATAATTGTAGATGGGAAAACTCTAAAGATATATTGGAATGTTAGTGAAAGCTAGCATAAAAAAATATGGAGTTTTCTCTCCACCTGTCTTACATCCCTATTAATGATAAACTAATGTTTATTTTTAAAGTGCTAATAATGTTTGGATAATTTGCAGGTAAAATAAGTTTAAAAAATATTTGTTTTTTATTTGCGTTTAATGATTTCATTAGAGTAATTAGATTACTATCGACTTCCTTAAATCCTTGATAAATAGAGATTGTTGAAGTCATAAGTGTAATTAGAAGAGCCATTATGACAATTGATTTTATGTTGGCTCCAAACCAAATAATAATAATTGGACCAAGTGATACTTTAGGTAAACTATTTAAAATAGTTAAAAATGGATCTACAATTTTAGCTGTTGTTTTATTTAACCAAAGTAAAGATGCAATTACTATTCCTAAAAAAGTTGCGAGTAAAAATGATATTAAAGTCTCATAAAGAGTGATTCCAATGTGATTAAAAAGATTATTTGTTTTTAAAAGTGATGAAAATGTATTAATAATATTAACTGGTGATGAAAAAATAAAAGAATTTAAAATTTTCAAATTTGTTAGTATCTGCCATAGTCCTAAAAATAAGATTACTATAATTATTCTTACAATAAGAATTACTTTTTTATTTCGTTTAATTTTTTTTAAATAATTTTTATGTTCTTCACTATACATTTTTATCAATATCCTTCCATATTAAATCATAGTAGTCTAAGAATTCTTTTGTTTGTCTTATTTCAATTGGAGATTTTCTTTCTTTGAATTCAATATTATAAATACTTTTGATTTTAGAAGGTCTTTTTGTTAAGACTATCACTCTATCTGCCATGCTAATTGCTTCAGCCAGGTCGTGAGTAACCATAATGGCACTTTTTTTCTCATTTTTAATAATGTTATAAACATCATTTCCAACTGAAAGTCTTGTTTGATAATCAAGAGCACTAAAAGGTTCATCTAAAAGCAAAATATCAGGTTTATTTGCTAATGTTCTAATCAAAGCAACTCTTTGTCGCATTCCACCAGACAAATTTTCTGGATAGCTATTTAAAAAATCTTTAAGTCCATATTTTTTCAGTAAGGTTAAGACATAATTTTTATTATCATCACTTAAATTGTTATTTATTTCAAGTCCCAACAAACAATTGCTTAAAATTGTTCGCCAGTCAAAAAGAGAGTCTTGTTGTAACATATAACCAATTTTTTTGTTTTCTTTAATATCAATAATTCCTGAAGATTTATCTAGTAAACTAGCTAAAATTGATAAAATTGTTGTTTTACCTGATCCAGAAGGGCCAACGATGGCTATAAATTCATTATTCTTAAGATCAAATGAAATATTATCAATCGCCTTTATTTCAGTTTTATCTGTTTGATAATTTTTGGTGAGGTTTTCTACTTTTAAAATTGTATTTTCCATAAAATACCTCCTTCAAAATAATATATTCTTAAAATTAATCAAAGTGTAGGTTATAATTGTAAAATGCAATAATATATGTTATAATAATTTTGGTGAAAGTATGAAAGACAATGAGAATGAAAAGGACTTAGAAGAATTAAAAAACGATTCTTTAATGTGGAATGAAGAAGACTATTACACTATGCAGAAAATTACTGGATTGGATGAAGAAAGTGTCGAAGAAGATAAGAGAAAAGGGCTAAATTTAATAATTCTTGCAATAACTTGTATTGTATCTTTAATACTTGGTTTCTTATTTGGATTAAAGTTTACTCAAAAATACTTAAATAAACCGATTATTTATACAATAGAAGAGAAAAAAGATGAATATAATTATTTTTTTACTAGATCAAATCAAGCAAATGAAGTGTATTTATATCGTGTAAATAGTAAAGATGAAGAAACGCCTCTTTTAAACTTAACTGATTCAAAATATGCACTTGTTTCTGACGATGAGGCTTTATTTGTTTTGCTTAAAAAAGATGTATTATATCTTTATAAATATACTTTTACAGAGCAAAGCTACAATCGGGTATTAGTTAAAACATCTAGTAAAGACATTGATGCATTTTACATAAAAAACGGCTATATTTTATTAAAAAAAGGCGAAAGTATCAACATATATAATTTAAATGGTAACTTATTTAGAGAAATTAGTTTGAAAGCAGATGAAGTAGTTGATTATTCAAATAAAAGTGTCACTTATATAAATGATAATACATTAGCAATTTACTATTACGATACTAAAGAAACTGATATTATAACAGATAATTTGACCAATTATTTATTAAGTGATAATGATAAAATATTTTATACTTTGGAGAATAAACTATACTGTTATTCAATTATTGACAAAACTAGTAAAGAGTTAATTGAAGTTCAAAAAGAAATTTTAAAATTTATAAAATTATCTGATTGTTATATTTTAACTGATGGCAAGTCTTTATATATCTATGATAATGAATTCCATAAAATAAAAGATTTTGATTCAGAAATAAACGAATTAGTTTTTATAGGTAAAGAAAGTTTGTTGATTGTGCCAGATGATTATGATAATGAAAATTGTGCGTTTTTAGATAAAAAATATTTTGTATTTGATATAAAAACTAGGACAATTACTGAAAAAACTATGGAAGGATGTTTAAATACTGCAGTTATAAACGATTTGATTATAGTTAAACAAAAATAGGTGACAAGCACCTATTTTTTTAATACATTTTTAACTAAATCACTGTATGGAGCATTTCCTTTCAATTCACCAGCATTATCAATTATTTCTAAAACATGATTATAATTTTTTTCTTCAATATAAGTTGTGTTATACCATGAATCAATACTCTTATAACGATTAACAATTTTGGTCAAGTCATCAAGCGAAGTGTCTGGAAAATAGTTTAAAATAGCTTCAGCAATTTCTTTAGCACTATGATTATGCGTATAATCTAGCCCTTTTTGAATTGCTCTTGCAAAAGCTTCTAAAGTATCTTTATTTTTTTCTAAATAGCTTTTTCGAGTATTATAAACTGTGTATGGGACTTCACCACCAAGTTCTCCAAGTGAAGCAACTACAAACCCAAATCCTTGTTTTTCAATTTGTAGAGCACTTGGTTCAAATAATGAAACAAAGTCTCCAGTACCACCAATAAAACTTCCTGCCATTGATGCAAAAGCAATACTTGTATCAATTGTTAAATCATTCTTCGGATTAATTCCATTTGAACTTAAAATCCATTCTAAAGTCATCTCTGGCATACCACCTTTACGACCACCAATTATATATTTGTTTTTTAAGTCATTTAGTTTAAAATTATCTATTTTATTTCTTGAAACAATAAAACTGCCATCTTTTTTAGTTAGGCCAGCAAAATTAATTAAATAATCTTTTTCACCATTTATATAAATATAAATAGTTGCTTCACTGCCACAAAATCCGATATCAGCATCACCGGATAAAACAGCAGCTGCAACTGCATCAGCTCCAGATGTTAATATTAATTCAACATCTAAACCTTCGTCTTTAAAATATCCTAGTGAATGAGCAACATATTGAGGCGCATAAAAGACACTATGAGCTACTTCAGCTACTTTAAGATTTTTTAAATCGCTTTTCTTTGGTACAATTGCAAATACTATTAAACCCATAAGTAAAATGGCAATAATACTTAAAAATATTCTTTTCATAAATCCTCCTTTAATCATTTTAGTATATTCAATTAATATTTGAAATGACACTTTAATTGTCGCTTTTTTTGTGTTAAAATAAATTTGGTGATATACATGAATAAACAAATGAGTAGTAAACAAGCATTAGCAGTATTGTTAACAATTATAATAGCAATTACTGGTTATATAGCGTATACTGTTATAAATGAAAATAAAGTTAGAAATGAAAATTTATATTATGTAACATTTAATTCTAATGGTGGTTCAGAAGTACCAAGTGTATTAGTTAAAGAAAATGAAAAAGTAGCAAAACCAGATGATCCAATACAACTAGGTTATACTTTTAAATACTGGACTTTAAATAATGAAGAGTTTGATTTTAATACTAAAATAACTGATAGTATTACTTTAGTAGCTGAATGGGAAGAAGAATAGATTTAAAAAAGGGGGATTTATGAATTTAGATATATTAAATGAATGGCAGATGGAGGCGGTCAAAACAACTGATGGGCCTCTTCTTATTTTAGCTGGTGCAGGATCAGGAAAAACCCGAGTTTTAACATATCGAGTAGCTTATCTAATAAATGAATGCCATATTGACCCATATAACATTTTAGCAATAACTTTTACAAATAAGGCTGCTAATGAAATGAAAGAAAGAATTATGGGAATACTGGGACCTAAAGCATATCAAACACAAATATCAACCTTTCACGCTTTAGGAGTTTTGATTGTAAAAGAAAACTATGAAAAACTTGGTTATAAAGCTAATTTTACAATTTTAGATAGTGATGATAGTTTAACTTTAATTAAAAAGATTCTCAAAGATTTAAATTTAGATCCTAAGATTTATAATCCAAAAGCTGTTCGCAATCAAATAAGTGGAGCAAAAAATAGTTTATTATCTGCAAAAGAATATGATAGATATGCAACTACTGAATTTGAACAAATTGTTTTAAAAGTTTATGAAAAATATGAAGAAAAATTGCTTATAAATAATTCTTTAGATTTTGATGATTTATTAATGATGCCAATTAAACTATTTAAGAAGTATCCGGAAGTATTGAAAAAATATCAAGAAAGATTTAAATATATTTTGATTGATGAATATCAAGATACGAATGAAGCTCAATACACATTAGTTAAGATGCTCAGTGCCAAATATAAAAATGTTTGTGTAGTAGGTGATAATGATCAATCAATTTATTCGTTTAGAGGGGCTAATTATCGTAATATATTAAATTTTGAACATGATTATAAAGATTGTAAAGTAATAATGCTTGAAAAGAATTATCGTTCAACCAAAAATATTTTAAATGCAGCTAATAATATCATTAAAAATAATAAAGAAAGAAAAGATAAAAACTTATGGACAGATAATGAAACAGGTTCTAAAATAAAATATCATCGAGCTTATGATGAAAAAGATGAAGCTTTTTATGTAGTAAATGAAATAAAAGATTTAATTAGTACAGGTGAGAAATTAAAAGATATTGCGGTTTTATATCGTACAAATGCTCAATCAAGAAATGTTGAAGAAGCACTTTTGAGAGAAAATATTGCATATCGTGTAATTGGTAGTTTTTACTTTTATAATAGAAAAGAAATAAAAGATTTAATTGCATATTTAAAAGTAATTTATAATTCCAATGATGATGTTAATTTACTTCGAATAATTAATGTTCCAAAAAGAGGAATTGGCGAAAAGACAATTCAAAATTTAACCGTTTCTTCAAATGAAAATAATACAAGTTTATTTAATTCAATTAAATCAGGGAAAGAGTTATTATTTAAAGAAGTAATTAATAATTTAAAAGAATTGAGTGAAAAATCGTCTTTAACGGAACTTGTTGATGCAATTTTAGAAAAAACCGGAATTAAAGATGAACTTGTTAGCGAAAAATCAATTGAAGCAGATATTCGCTTAGAAAACTTAGAAGAGTTTAAAACAATAACTAAAAGTTATGAAGAATCAAGAGGAATTGTTTCTTTAGAGGAATTTTTAAATGAAATTAGTTTAGTATCTGATGTTGAAGAATATCGCAATCGTGACGATGTTGTAACTTTGATGACGATTCATTCTGCAAAAGGGTTAGAGTTTAACAATGTTTTCTTAATTGGTTTAGAAGAGGGAATATTTCCTCACCAGGCTGCCTTTTTTGATTCAAATGAACTTGAAGAAGAACGAAGACTTTGCTATGTTGCTGTAACTAGAGCCAAAAAGAGTCTTTGGATTATTAATGCCAAAAGAAGAACATTATATGGACTTGATAGCGTTAATCCACCAAGTCGGTTTATTGGTGAAATAGACCGGGATTTGCTTGATATAGATGAAGAAGAAATAAAACATGTAGAAAAAAATAATAACTATATAATTGATGAAAATATTGAGTATCAAATAGGGGAACATATTATTCATAATACATATGGTGAAGGTGTTGTTGTTGGGATTGAGGATAAAATCCTTACAGTTGCATTTCCACATCCTGTTGGCATAAAAAAACTCATGAAGGGACATAGTAGTTTTCATAAAGTATAAGAAGGGTAGTAAATGAATTTTTTTGAAAAAATATTATATTTTTTACAAGGTGAAATGGAAAGACCTAAATCTTATGGTTGGTTTCATTTATTATGGGTATTTTTGACAATTATTTCTATTATATACTTGTATAAAGTAAGAGATACGTATAATGAAAAACAATTAAAAAAAGTCCTTGCTATTTATGGAATAATAGCATTTATATTAGAATTAACTAAACAATTAATTTGGGCATTTAATTATAATTCAGTAACTAATATTGTTACCTGGGATTATGAATGGTATGCCGCACCATTTCAGCTTTGCACAACTCCAATTTATATTGCTTTAATTAGTTTGTTTTTAAAAAAAGGGAAACTTAGAGATAATCTATTATCATATGTAGCTTATATTACCATATGGGGTAGCTTAGCAACAATTATAATGCCAGATAGTTGTTTTGTAAAAACAATTGAAGTAAATATTCATACTATGTTTTTACATTGCGGTAGTTTTGTTTTAAGTATCTATTTGATGTTTAATGAAGTAAAACCGACAAAAAAAAGCTTACTAGGAGCAATTAAAACATTTTTAGTATTTGTTTTTATTGCACTTTCTTTAAATTTTATAGTTTATCATTTAGGTATTTTAGATGGTGAAACATTTAATATGTTTTATATAAGTCCTTATTTTATTAGTTCATTACCTATTTATAATAAATTGCAAGAAATTCTGCCATATTTTATCTATTTAATATTTTATATTTTTTCAATAAGTATTGGTGGTTTTATAATCTATATGCTTCATAAAAAGCTAAGAAAAAAGAAGTAATTATTTTATACTCCTTTTTGTTTTGAAATTTAAATATTTTACTAGATGATGAACTTCTGGAGTAACTCTCCATGTTTTAAACCATAAGTTAGGTGATGATTCTAACATTCTAAAACCTCTATGGTTTATAATCATTTCAATATCATTATCTTCGTCACCAACAGTATAAATAGTTTTTGGATCAATAGCAAACAAACTAGCAATTTTATTTAATGCTATACTCTTACTAGCTTTATTATTTCTGACATATAAGTGGTTTTTATCAGGAAATCCTACTAATTCTGTCATATCATTTTCTAATAATGATAAAAAATCATCAAATCTTTGATTACTTTGTTTAGTAATTTGAACCTCAATTGGATTGTCAAATCCTTGTCTTGATATCTTTTTAGGAGCATAAAAATTACTGATTTTAAAGCCCGGAAAATAAGGAATTAAAGCTTTAATATAATGCATCTGACTTGAACTAATTAATGTTTGATCAATTATGTCCAATTTATCATCAAAAATAGCAGTTCCATCATTGCAGCATAAGTAATCAAACGGAATATTAAATTTTTTTATTTCTTTTACAATTGAGTCATGAGCGCGACCAGTATTAATAATAAAAATATTACCAAGTTTTCTAAATTTGCTTATTTCATGAATATTAATATATAAATCGTGAATTCTTGTTTTTAATGTACCATCATAATCGCTTGATAAAATATACATATAATCACTTCCAGTAGAAGCTATTTTAACATATATATTTATTTTTAACAAATATATTTAAAAAAATATTTGCAAAAGGTAAAAATGTGTTATAATATTAATGCAAATGGATTGTTAGCTCAGTTGGTAGAGCAACTGACTCTTAATCAGTGGGTCCAGGGTTCGAGTCCCTGACAGTCCACCATATAAAAATTACTAGCTTTTTGCTAGTTTTTTTATTTTATTATCTTCATTAATATGTTATACTTTTTATAGGATGGAGGTTTTAGGATGAAAATACAATTATTAACAGGAACGAGTAGAGAAAGAGTGGCAGAAAGGCTTAAAATAGTTGCAACTGCAGGAAAATTATCAAGATTTCCAGGAAAAGTTACTCAAGTATATAGAACATCAACAGATGAAGAAAAAAATAAAAGATTTATAAATCGTGTAATAAGTATGGGCCACGAATCAATTACAGATCATGATTATTTGGTTTTTGCAATTGAAGATGTATCGCCGATTATTGAACAAATTTTAATTGAGGAAAGAATAGCTTCATTTACAATTAAATCAAGAAGAGAAGTTGACTTTAGTGCTTCTGGTTATTATACTCCAGTTTTTAGAAATAAAAAATACGATACTATTGTAAATATTCGTGAGCTTGAGAGAGAATATCACCAACATATGAGATATTTATTTAAATCTTATAGTGAACTTTTAGAAATGGGTGTAAAAAAAGAAGACGCAAGATTTGTTCTTCCATATTCATTTCATAGTAATATTATAATGGGTTGTGATGCTCATGTTGCTAAAAATTTGGTGGTTCGCTTTTTAAAAGGGAAAGAAAGTAAAATAGCAGAATGTCATGAATTTGGTGAAAAATTATACGAAATATTTGAAAAGTACATCCCATATTATAAAGAAGTTATTGATAACACTCAAGTTCCAACAGAAGATGAGGTTAAGAAGCTTTTAGATAAGTATATAAATGATTATAAATATCAAATTTTAGATAGAGTAGAATTGTTGTCATCAAGTGAAGATGTAGATAAACAAATATTAATAAGTGCACTTATGCGTGTTTATGGTTTTGATTATTCTAAAGCAATTCTTTATTATAATCTTAAATTAGTTTCTAATGATGAATTAAAAAAAGAATTGATGCTTAAAATATTAACAAATGGTGGAACCGAGTTAAAACAAGTTAATTTTAGATTTAATGTACCATTATCTTTAGCTGTTTTAACTCATTTATCTCGCCATCGTACACATCACTTGATGGTACCAGATTTTGCTCCTATGCGTGATTTAAATCAATATATAGTTCCGCCAACTTTAAATAATGAGCAAAAACAAAAATATAATGAAATATTTGCTAAGAATCAAGAAATGTACTCATATTTTAAATTGATGGGGGTATGTGATGAGGATTTAATTTATTTCTATTTAGCAGGAACAAAATTAAATGTTGTGACTAATATGGATGGTCAAACATTAGCTCATATAGCGCGTCTTAGAATTTGCAATAAAGCTCAATGGGAGATTCGTAATGCTGTAAAACAAATGCGTTCATTAGTGTTAAAAAAAGCTCCAATTTATGGTGGTGTTTTAGGACCTGATTGTGAAGTTTTTCTAGAGTGTCATGAAGGCAAAGAAAGCTGTGGCAAAATCAATGTTTTAAGGGAGAAGAGTAAAAATGCGAGGTAAACTTATTGTAATCGAAGGAACTGATTGTTCAGGTAAAGAAACCCAATCAAATTTATTAATTGAAAGATTAAAAGAAGATGGAATCAGTGTTAAAAAATTTAGTTTTCCAGCTTATGATACACCAACAGGAAAAATAATTGGTGGGCCTTATTTGGGCAAATCTTATATTTGTGAAGGTTGGTTTAATGAGGGTGCAGCAAATGTTGATCCTAAAGTGGCTTCACTTTATTATGCCGCTGATCGCAAATATAATATTGCAGTTATTTTAAATGAATTAGAAAATGGAACAAATGTTATTTTGGACCGTTATATATATTCAAATATGGCTCATCAAGCAGGAAAGATAAACAATGTTGATTCAAGAAATCAAATGTATGCGTGGTTAGAAAAACTAGAATTTGAGCTTTTAGAACTTCCACCTGCTGATATTAGAGTTTTTCTTCATATGCCATATGAAGCATCACTAGCTTTAAAAGCTGGAAGAAAAGAAGCACTTGATGAACACGAAAAGAGCAAAGATCATTTAATTAAAGCAGAAACAGCCTATTTAGAAATTGCTTCAAAATACGATTTTTCTACTATTGAATGCACAAGTAAAAATGGTGTCAGATCAATTGAAGATATTGGTAATGAGTTGTATCAGTATGTTAAAAATGAACTTTTAAGTCAAAAGAAAAAATTAAAAAATGAATAACAAAAAATCAGATTCTGATAATCTGATTTTTTTATTCATAATCTTCATTAAAAACTAAATTCTTTTGATATTCTTCATAGTCGGATGGTTCATAAACAGTACCAGTAAACCAAACTTCTTTTGTTTTTTTGTCAATAATTAAAAACATATAAGGTTTATCAAAAGTTAAATCAATTTTTTTAATGCGACTAGCCGGAATGTCAAATATATAATCATATCCACATTCACCACCGCCACCGCCACCTGCTAATGTAACTGCAGAAGCTTTAATACCATAATTTGAAAACTCAATGTTTGATTTATGTAAAACATCACTTATAAAGTTTTTTTCAGTGGTTAGATTTGATAAGTCTGCTTTTTTCTCATCAAAGATATTTTTGACTCCTAATTTATTTAAATCCTCTTTTAAATTCAATTGATAATCAAACTTAAACATTGGAATATAAGCAGATATTTCAGTAATATATCCTTCTTGAAAACTATCTAAAGTAAGAGGTTTTAGATTACTAATTAGATTATTGATATCTTTAGCATTATTGTTCTCAATAAACGTATTTAGCTCAGTATTAGTAGGCATTATTCCAATATATTCTAAAGTAGTTCCAGCGTATTCTTTTAAATCTTTAGCAAATACTTTGACATTATTATTTACGTAAAACAAGAAATCAGTTGAAGTATTTAGACTTTTATAATTTCCATTAAGTTCTTCTAAATAATCTTTTAAAAATGTTTCACGGTCTGGATCTTTTTCGCCACTTTCACTATCATAACATGATTCAGGAGCTCCATTATCAAGCCATTTTTGATATTCATCGCCAACTGTTTTTCTTATGTTTTCTTCACCAAAAGTTTTAACAATATCAAATTTATTAACAACAGCACCAATTTCAACAGCAGCAACATTATCTTTTAGCTCATTAAATTTCAAACTTGAATACTCACCACTATCACCGAGGCCTCCAATATATTTAGAGTAGTTTTCATGCCAGTAAGAAACACATAATGAGCAACCAATTTCATCAGTTTGAAGCATATTAATCCATTCCATATCAATTGCTAAAGCGTTGATTAAAATGAAATCTTTACTAGAAATATCATCAACTAAATTATTAATCAATTTAAAAGTTTTTTCGCTAACCCAACTATTAAGTTTATCTGGATTCTCAAATGAATCATAAACAATTTCGGCATTATATTTTTTAGTTAAAGCATCAATATAAGTTGCTCTTATAAAATTTTTATAGTTATTTTTAATAAACATAGCATTTGCAAATGACATATTAGCATTATTTAAATATTTTTTAGGATTATAATTTCCAATTAAATTTGTAATTTGGGCTTTAGTTTTGCCATTAGCACCTTCTTCTAACATTAAAAGGGCATATTTAATTGAAAGAGGACTATAAATTTTATTCTTTTTTTCATTTTCAATTTTTAAAAATTGTAAATCAAAATCGCTAATAGAATTATCAGAGATTTGATATTCTAAGTTATTCTCTTCTTTAGGCTTTAAAACCAAATAAACAACACAAGCTAATAATATAAGTAGTAGAATTAAAATAACTATTATAAATTTCTTGTTCTCTTTTTTTAATTCATTATCAATAGCTTGTTCTTCAACTACAATGTAGTTTTCTTTTTCGTTGCTCGCTTCAATACTATTAACTTTATTTACTTCGTTTTGATTTAAATTATTATTGTTTTCTTCCATAAATCAACCTACTTTCTAGTATCATTATAACATATAGCAGTAAAAAAATGACAAAATATCAAAAAAGAACTTGTAAAAATACTAATGTTTTGCTATAATCTTATTGCTTACTTCAAATGGCGAGATAGCTCAGTTGGCTAGAGCGATCGGTTCATACCCGATAGGTCGTGGGTTCGACCCCCTCTCTCGCTACCAATTAAAAATAACCGTTTTCTTAAACGGTTTTTATTTTTGAGTGTTAAATATTCTTATTTTGTATTCGGGTTTAATTATTAAAGCTCCAACATCATTTTCTTCATCACTATATTTTTCTTCAAACATACACAAAAGTTCATTGATATTTTTAAGATTAATTATGTCTAAAGACATTTTTCTTTTCATTTCAAGTATTTCTTTTGTTATTTCCATAAAGGTTTTGCGGTCAATTTTTTCAACTAAATGAATATATGGATGTGATGTTTTTCCACATAATATTGCTCCGTTATCCATAGAAGCAGCACCACCTCTTTTAGCTTGAACTATAAGATGGTGAAATGTAAAAATATCATCTTTTTGTAAGGAATAACCCATAAAATCATAACCTAAATCTTTTAAGTGAAATTCATTAATCAATATTTTTTTTGCTTTTAACATTTTTATCCCTCACAAATTCAATTTGTATATTATATCATTATTTAAATTTAATTAAAAGCAAAAAATATGTCATTTTTTAGCACTCTCTATTGACAAGTGCTAAAATAAGTGATATGATTAATACGTAATAAGAAATAAAGCTACTTATTACAGGTATTAAAATTGTATTGTGCTACCATTCAGATAACACAAAATGAAAGGATATGATATATATGATGTTAGTACCAAGAAGAAATAGTTTTGACTTATTTGATGATTTCTTTAATGATGATTTCTTACCAAGAAAAGAACGCAATTTAATGAAAACTGATATTAAAGAACATAAGAATAATTATACAGTTGAAGTTGATTTGCCAGGTTTTTCTAAAGAAAACATTGATTTATCACTAAATAATGGTTATTTAAATATTCATGCTAAAGTTGAAAAGAAAGAAAACAAAGATGATGAAGGAAAATTCTTACATCGTGAAAGATTTTATGGTGAATGTTCTCGTAGCTTTTATGTAGGTGATGAAGTAGAAGAAAAAGATATTCAAGCTGAATTCAAAAATGGAATTTTAAAAATTGATATTCCAAAGAAAGAAGAAACTAAGAAATTACCAGAAACAAAACAAATTGAAATTAAATAGATCAAACAAAGTGTTTGATCTTTTTTCTTGACTTATATAAATATATTACTATAATATAATTACCTAGGTGATATCATGAAATTAGTTATTAATTATGATTTTTTTGACAAAATTAAAGATGTAAGAGAGCCTCTTAATCCCTTAAAAGTTATTAGAAATAATAAAGGACCTATGGCGATTCATTTTCCTGTTTGTATGTCGATTAATTTAATGCGACATTCACTACCAGAAGCTATTGCTATATATGGCTTTGATGTTTTATTGGGTTTAAGTGTTTGGTGGCTTATAGATACTTGGCGAAATAATTCTAAAGATCCATATGCTAAAGATGCAGCTAAAAAATTAAAAGTATTAGCATCAGAACTAAGAAATCAAAAAGTATTAACTGATTATGATTTGTTATTAAAGTCAGAACTTTATAAAACTGAGCATAAAATAACTTTAAACGAGAAAAGATTACCATTTATTACTGAAACAAAATATATAATTGTTCCTACTTGTAATTCGTTAGGAGAAGTTAAAACAACTTCAATTAAGCAAGAACATGTTGTCGGATCAAAAGAATATGTTTTATCGCATGGATCTTATACAAAACAACTAAAACTAGTATATGCAAATAGATAGATATTCAAAAGATATCTTTTTATTTGACTTTTTTTCTATTGAGAGCTAAAATTAGTATGAAAAGTATAACTTTTTATACTTGGAGGTTTTTATGAAGAATAAATTTATTGGAGTTAGTAAAGTTGGAGAGAAGGGTCAAATTGTAATACCAAAAGAAGCTAGGGATATGTTTGATATTAAACCAGGTGATTCAGTTGTAATTTTATGTGATAAGGAAAAAGGAATTGCTATTCTTAAAGCTGATATGCTTGAGTCATCAATAGATAAATTGATACCAGGAGGGAAATAATGTACGCAATTGAAACAAAAAATTTAACAAAAAAGTATAAAGAAAAAATAGTTGTCAATGGCCTAAATCTAGAAATAAAAGAAGGAGAACTATTTGCTTTGCTTGGAACAAATGGTGCAGGTAAAACAACCACTATTAAGCTAATTTCAACTCTTATTATGCCAACAAGTGGTGAAATTAAAGTACTTGGATTAAATGCTAAAAAAGATAAAAATAAAATTAGAGAGCTTTTAAATGTTTCACCACAAGAAACTGCTATTGCGCCTAATTTAACTGTTAAAGAAAATTTGGAATTTATGGCAGGTATTTATCGAATTAAGAATAATGAAGAAAAAATCAATGAATTGGTTAAAAAATTTAAATTAAGTGAAGTATTGAATAGTAAAGTAAAAATTTTATCTGGAGGATGGCAAAGAAAGGTTTCAATTGCAATTTCTTTGATAAATGATCCAAAAGTTTTGTTTTTAGATGAACCAACATTAGGACTAGATGTAATTGCTAGAAGAGAACTTTGGAAAATAATTGAATCTTTAAAAGGAAAAATTACAATAATTTTAACAACACATTATATGGAAGAAGCTGAAAACTTATCCGACCGCATTGCTATAATGAATGATGGTAAGTTAATAGAAATTGGAACTGCAAAAGAAATAATTAAAAAAACAAAAGCCAAAAACTTTGAAGATGCCTTTGTTAAAATTGCTGGAGGTGAAATATGAGAGCTTTAATCTTTGCTAAAAGGAATTTAAAAGAGCTTATAAGAGATCCTTTAGGAATATTTTTTTCAATTGCTTTACCATCATTTTTGCTTTTTATTTTTCAACAGTTCAATATTCCAAATGATTCATTTAAGTTAGAAAATTTTACCCCAGGAATTATTGTTTTTGCTTTTGCTTTTATTACTTTATTTACAGCAACTTTGGTAGCTAGGGATCGAACTACTTCGTTTTTGATAAGACTTGGTGTTAGTCCAATTAAATCATTTGAGTTTATTTTTGGGTATATGCTAGCTATTATTCCAATTGTTATTATTCAAAACATTTTGTTTTTCACAGTTGCAATTATAATGGGTTTAAAATTTTGTTTAAGCATTATTTTGGTATTACTTATATCCATAATTATTGCGGTTTTATTTATTATGATTGGGATTTTGGTAGGAAGTTTATTTTCTGAAAAAGCATCATCAGGATTTTCTAGTATAATTGTTCAACTTGTTTGTTTTACAAGTGGTATGTATTTTCCCAATGAAATATTAGGTGATTTTTTTAGAAAAATATGCCAAATATTACCTTTTGAAAGCTGTGTTATTATACTTAAAGGTATTTTAAATAATAATTTAAATATTATAAATTTAAGAAATATTATTATTTTTTTGATTTATCTATTAATAATAACTATCTTAGCAATAATAACTTTTAATAAAAAAATGCTAAGTGATAATAAAAGTTAGATTTCTAACTTTTTCGTTTGGTTGATTAAAAACGACAAAAAAGTGAAACATACTATGATAGTATAAAAAAAATAGACTTTTATAAAAATATCCATTTTTAATTAAAATCACAAAAAAAATTTTTGACTAAATATTTAGTATATTAAAAAAAGCCTTATTTTTCAATAGGAAATGGCTGTTTTTGCAAAATTTGACAAAATTTTACAAAACTAATTGCATATGCTATAATGAAGTAGTCAGTGCAAATTATATATTTATGTATAATTAATAATAGTCTGAGGTGAAAGAATGGCAGTTACTATAATAGATAAACAATATCAAAAAATAGTAAGTGATATTATAGAAAACGAAGAATTTAGTAAATTAAAAGATATAAATCATCATGGGATAACTAGATATGAACATTCAATTAAAGTATCATATCGTGCATATAAAATAGCTAAGTTTTTAAATCTTGACTATAAAGCAGCAGCTCGTGGTGGGCTTTTACATGACTTTTTCATTAGTTCAAATGATAAAACGCATAAGGAAAGTGTCAGATTAACTTTTACACATCCAAGAATTGCTAGAGATAATGCTCATAACATATTTATGACTAATATAAAAGAGGATGATATCATCGTTTCACACATGTTTCCTTTTTATATTAAGTTTCCAAAATACGCTGAAAGTTGGATTGTTAATTTAACTGATAAAGTTATTGGAACTACTGAATTTGTTCAAAAGTTTGACTATAAACTCTCTTATGCAGCAAATATCTTACTATTGTTTGCAATTAATCATATAAAATAAACCAAAAAAGGTTTATTTTTTTTGGTTTATTTGTTTTTCAATATTTTTAAGCATGTATTTAGTTCCTCTATCCATTACTACTTGTGGCAGATCAAAGCCCGGGCCATTATTACCCTCAATAATTAGAGGACCTTTTTCTGTAATGGCGACATCCCAACCAATAACAATTGTTTTTGGGAATTTTAAAGCGGCTTTTTTGCATAATTCAATAATTTCATCAAAGTAAGGAATTTTAAAACCATCAAATTTTATTTTAGAAACAGGATGAACTTCAAATTTTTCCATATCCTTATTGATAGCATTTCCAACTAAAATACCTTTTTCGGTATCTACTAATACACCAGATCCTCCTTGATGAAAATTGTCTTGAAGATTAATACTATTACCAATTCTTGCTATCATACAAAATATTTCAACATTGCCATTGACGTTACTTGTCATGACACGAATTGTATTAATGCTTTTTGGACTTATTTTACCCCATTCTTTGTTTTGAATTATTAATTCTTCTAAAAACATATTTTTTTCATCAAGATAATTATTAAATTCTTCTAAATCCTCAATTTCTGAAACTTCCATTTTTTTTACATCAGTACCACCTAAACCATTGATAGGTTTAATAACAAAGTTTGGATGTTTTTTTAAAAACGCTTTCAAATTTTCAATACCTAAATCAGTTGAATAATAATCTCTTTTTGTTAAATCTGGATTGTTTTTTAAAAAATTGATTTTATTATTTAAAAGCTTATCTGGATCTAAACCGCCTTTTTTATAAAAATCAGCTTGATAACCAATTGTTACATATTGTTTTCTTTCTTTCCATGATTTTTTATAAAATTTGAAATTAATATAATCACTTAAACCAGAACCTGTTGTTAGAACACAAATTCCAGCATCTATAAACATTAAAATTGGTGATTTTTTTTCTTCACTACCAATTTTTTTTAAGTTTTCATAAAATCTTTTATAATTACCATTTTTTGCAAATTGTAATGCACCCATTTTGAACACCTCATTTTTATTATACAATATAAAATTAGTTTTTGAAAGAAATGAGTGTTACATACTAATAAATTATGGTAAAATATAAATTGGATGTCCTCGTAGCTCACCAGGATAGAGCAAAGGTTTCCTAAACCTTAGGTAGTAGGTTCGAGTCCTATCGGGGACACCATTTTTAGGTGTTTTATGAAAAAAATGAATGTAATTGTGGTTTTTAATCAAAATAGGGAAAGCATTTTGATGTGTGAAAGAAAAAAAGAGCCATATAAGGGTATGCTTAATTTAGTTGGTGGCAAAATAGAAACTGATGATTATTTGAGTGAAGCTTATCGTGAATTATTTGAAGAAACAGGTATTTCAAGAAATGATATTTTGTTAAATCATTTAATGAACTTTCAATATATAAAAAAGGATTTTGAACTTCAAGTTTTTTATGGAACATTAAATAAAAAGGTTGATTTAGTTGAAGAAGTAAATAAATTAATATGGATTTCAACTAGTGAAAACTTTTTTGATAAAGATAAATTTGCTGGAGAAGGCAATATTGGTCATATGCTGGAAGAAATAAATTTAGAAAAGTGATAAATCACTTTTTATTTTTTCTTAAAAATGATAAAATAAAGGTGGTGATTTCTATGGAAACTAAAAGGTATGTAATTGCAACAATTGGTGGAATTTTGGGTGGAATTTTGTTTGCTCTTCCATGGCTTTTAATCATTACCTTTTCACCAATTAGTCTACCATTTTTATCGTTTTTAATAGCTACAGGTGTTAATCAAGGATATAGAAAGTTTAAAGGTAGGGTAAATAAAAATTTAACTAAATTTGTGATTGGAATAAGTGTATTTATTTTAATTTTGGTTTATTTTGTTTATTTTCCATTGCTATATGGTGGGTTTTATAATATTTTTGAGGTTTCTTATTGGCAGGGCCTTATTCGCGAAATAATCATTTCACTTCTTTCTGCAATAGTTGGAATCTATAGAGTTGTTGAAGAAATTTTATATGAAATAGGATTAAGATACTAGGTGATTAAAATGCAAAGATATTTTGCTTTATCTAAAAAAGATAATATGTTTATTTTAAACGATAGTGATTATTACCATATAAAAGTGGTTATGCGTTTAAAAATAGGCGAAAAAGTGGAAGTTGTTTATGAAAATATTCCATATTTATGTGAAATAATTGATAATTATCAAATCAAATTGTTAAAAGAGTTGGAATTAAAAGAATTTAAAACGAACACAGTTATGATACTTCCGCTATTAAAAGAACAAAAAATGGATTTGATTCTTCAAAAGGCAACGGAACTTGGTGTTTCTGAAATTATACTATTTAATGCTAAAAGATCAATTGTTAAATTGGATGAAAAGCAAGAATTGAAAAAACTTGAGAGATGGCAGAGAATCTGTAAGGAAGCTTCTGAGCAATCAAAACGAGTAACAATTCCAAATATAAGATTTATAAAAGACTTAAAAGATTTAGAAAAACTGGAAGGAATTAAATTAATTTGTAGTACTGTGGAAAGTTCTAATAATTTAAAAAAAGTTTTACAAGAAAGTAAAAAATGTGTTAAAATTAATATGATAGTTGGACCAGAAGGTGGATTTGAACCTAAAGAAGAACAAGAAATCATAAAAATTGGTTTTATTCCTGTTACTTTAGGGAATACTATTTTGCGTGTCGAAACTGTTCCGCTTTTTGCATTAAGTGTGATTAATTATGAATATATGGAGTGATATTATATGTTTTTAGCAAGCCAGTCAGGTGAGTTTTTAATGATAGCTGTTATAGCAATTTTTATAATTGTAATTGGACTTTTGATTTATTATATAATAACTGGTATAAAACAGAAAAAAGATAAAAAAGTAGTGCAAAAGCCAGTAGTTGATGAAAAGACTATTCAAAAACCACATGAAGAAGAAATAATAATTGATGAAGAAACAAAAGAACAAAAAATTGAAGAAGAAAAAAAGACCAATAGTAGTATTCAAACATTATTAAATCAAATGCAGCAAGATTTGGACGAAAGCAAAGATTATTCAGCTGAAACAATTGCTCGTTATGAAGATGATGAAGAAGCAAATGCTATAATTAGTTATAAAGAATTAATGAAATATAAAGAATCTCAAGAGAAAAATAATACTCAAGAAGAAAAGGATATTCTTTTGGAAGAAAAAGATAAAGATGAGATTAAAGAGATAATTAAAGAGAATAGAGATGAGCCAAAAGAAGAAGTAAAAAAATTCAAACGAAGTGAATTTATCTCACCAATATTTGGTTATAATGATGATAGTAATGTAACATATCGTGAAATTAAAAGACCACCTAAAAAAGAAAAGATTCCAGACATTGATAAAGAGTGGGAATCAGATATTATGCTTAAAAATCTTGAGGATAGTAATGCAGAAGTTATTGATTTTGACGATCAAGTTGAAGTTCAAAATGATAAAAATGATGAATTTTTAGAAGCATTAGTTGATTTTAGAAATAAATTGAATTAAAATAAGCTTTCATAAAGCTTATTTTTTGAAAGAAGTGATTATATGAAGTTTATTATTTATAATCTTGGATGTAAAGTAAATGCATATGAATCTAATATTATGACGGAAAGACTAGAAAGTGCAGGTTTTATTTCAACTGATGATATTAAGAATGCTGATATTGCAATTGTAAACACATGTACGGTCACTAATACAGCAGATAATAAGTCTTTAAAACTATTAAGACAGATAAAAAGAGAAAAAAGAAATATTATTTTAGTTGCTGTTGGTTGCTTAGTGCAAGTAAATAAAGGCATTTTAAAAGAAAAAGCAGATGTTGATATTGCTATTGGTAATGTTGGCAAGAGTAAAATTGTTGAATTTATTAATGATTATTTAAATACACATGAAAAAAAAGAAGAAGTTTTAGATATTATGCATACTGGATTTGAGGATATGAAGCTCAATAATTTTGACAAAACAAGAGCTTTTGTGAAAATCCAAGATGGTTGCAATAATTATTGTAGTTATTGTATAATACCATATAGCAGAGGTAATGTTAGAAGTAAAAATAAGGAAGTTATTTTTGCAGAAATAAAAGAATTAATAAAAAATGGCCACCAAGAAATTGTTTTAACAGGTATTCATACAGGACATTATGGTTCAGAATTCAAGGATTATGATTTTGCTGATTTACTTAGTGATATTTTAAAAATAAAAGGATTGCTTCGTTTAAGAATTTCTTCAATTGAAATTGTTGAGTTAAGTGAAAAATTTATGGAAGTTTTAAGAAATAATAAGATTTTAGTTGATCATTTACATATTCCTTTGCAAGCTGGTAGTGATGAAATATTAAAATTAATGAATCGCAGATATAATTTAGAATATTTTGAAAATAAAATTGCAGAAATTAGGAGAATTCGACCAGATATTTCGATTTCGACTGATGTCATTGTTGGTTTTCCTCACGAAACAGATGAATTATTTCAAAAAACAATTGAGACTGTTAAAAGAATAGGGTTTTCTAAAATTCATGTATTTCCATATTCAAGAAGAAAAGGGACAAAAGCTGATTTAATGGATGAACAAATAGATGAAAGCACAAAAAAAGAAAGATCAAGAATTTTAGTTAATGTTTCAAAAGAACTAGAAATTAATTATATGAATAAGTTTTTAAATAAAGAAATTGAATTTATTCCTGAAACATTTAAAAATGGTTTTATTTATGGCCATACTGGTAATTATTTAAATGTAAAAATGTATGGAAATGAATTTGATTTGAAGAAAGTTAAAAAGGCTAAAATCGTAAAAATAGAATATCCATATTGTATAGCAGAGTAATCTGCTTTATAATGCCGCGATAGTATAATGGCAATACAAAGCCATGGTAAGGCTTAACTCGGTGTTCAATTCACCGTCGCGGCACCATTAAAAATATAGTTGAGCTAGAAATAGTTCATTTTTTTATTACTGAAATTTATGATAAAAATATAAATAAATATTTAGATACTATTATTGACTCATTTATTTTTGATTGTGGAAAAAGTAGTCAAATTGACAAAAATTAAGTATTTTGTTAGTATATCAGTTACATTGAAAAGGAATTAAGGGGATATTTATGTGTTATCTAAATATAAAAGATGATAGTAAAATTATAGAACATATGAAAAATAATGTTTTGACAGGTGCAGAATTTTTAGAAGTTATTTTATGTTCTAGAAAAATTAATGACGAAGAGATAAAAGAAATCAAGCAAATTTTTATTACAATTTATGATAGTCATTATTATCTTGCATCTCAGCTATTTAATGAACTAGTAAAAAATGATAATAATGTTCTTATATATTTTCAAAAATTTAGTAAACAATTTTATCCAAAATTTGTTTCCAAGGGATTAAGTTTTTATCAAAATCAATATAGTGAGTTAGCAGATTTTATTTATAATTCTGAGGGAATAGATGAATTACTAAGTTTATTAGATGAAAAAGATGAGATTATAAAAGAAATGCTACAGTTTTATGACATTGTTGCCAATTATTTGATTCGTTTTTTTGATTTTTCAATAATCGGTTCTAGTAAACAAAAATGTATTATTACATCAAGTCAAAATTGTGATAAAAAGTTTTATGATTATTTAAAAGAAGGTTTTTCACTATATCGTTTGCAAAAAGTTGGATTTGATAATAGTTCAAATAGCTTTTATTGTTTACCGGTTTTACCAACAAGAGATTTAGGATTTCCTATTCAAGAATATATTGAAACATATGCCTTTGATAGTGAAATTGAAGGTAAGCAAATGGTTAAAATTTTAAGCACTAATAAATAGTGCTTTTTTAATAAAAAAAATGTATAATAAATGTAGGTGGTTAAGGTGAGGAGATTAAAAATACACGGGATTTATAAACACTTCAAAGGTAATCTATATTTTGTTGAAGATGTTGCAACAAATACTGAAAATAATGAAAAGTGTGTTATCTATCGCGCTTTATATGGCAATCACTCTTTATTTGTAAGGCCACTTAATATGTTTTTAAGCGAGATTGATCATATAAAATATCCCGAAATCAAACAAAAATATCGTTTTGAGTTACAAAAGATAGAAAATTTTTGTGGTAAATTAGAAAGTAGAATGAAAAATGAAGACAAATGAGGTTTTTATAAGCAATAATAGTATTGCAATTGATTTTATAAGAAAATATGAGTATCCATTTATGATATTACCAAATATAAAAGAATATATAATTGAACTTGGCAATAGCCTAGATAATGAATATGAATTAAAAGGAGAAAATATTTGGATTCACAAAACAGCTAAAATTGCTTCAACTGCTAATATTAGTGGACCATGTATAATTGATGAGTTTGCTGAGATAAGACATTCTGCTTATATCAGAGGAAACGCAATTATAGGGAAAAAAGCTGTTCTTGGAAATTCCTGTGAAATTAAGAATTCAATTCTTTTTGATGAAGTTCAAGTTCCACACTTTAATTATGTTGGGGATTCTATTTTAGGTTACCATTCGCATATGGGAGCAGGTAGTATCATTTCAAATCTAAAAAGTGATAAAAGTTTAGTTGTTATTAAAAATAAAAGCATAAAAATTGAAACAAATTTAAAAAAAGTTGGAGCTTTTTTAGGTGACTATGTTGAAATTGGTGCTAATTGTGTATTAAATCCTGGCACCATAATAGGACCAAACTCAAGTGTTTATCCATTAACAAGTGTGAGGGGAATTATGCCAAAAAATGTAATCGTAAAAAGCATGGAAAATATTATAAATAAGAAATGAATTATCAGTAAAAACTGATAATTTTTAATTTAAAAAAGTAAAAATAATAACATATAATATATTGGTGATAAATATGTATAATATGGAAGATGTTGATTATATTGCTTCATTATATAATTTAGATTTTGATAAATATACGAAAGAAGAACTTTTGGATGGTCTTAACATTGAAGCTGAACATGGTCGCGTTAATCCTGAAACAAATATAACAAATGATCATGTTATTTTGACTGCCAAAATTGCTTTAGCTCATTTAAATGAATATCCAAATTATTATAATAAAGAATATGGTTTGAATAAATTTGAAGAATTTTTAAAAAGCAAGCTATAGCTTGTTTTTTTTGTGAATTTGAAAAAAATTAAAAAATATGGTATTATATAGAGCAATTTGGAGGTAATGATATGAAAAATATGAGTACAAAAAAAGTTGCAAGTATTGTAGTAATTGTTTTTTTCTTCTTAGTAGTTTTATTAAGTAGTTTTCAAACAATTCGAAGTGGTGAAGTAGGTTTAAAAGTTAGATTTGGAAAAATTGTTAATACTAAATTAGATGAAGGTTTAAATTTAAAAATACCATTTATTGAAAAAATAGTAACTGTTAATATTAAAGTTCAAAAAGTTGAACTTCAAACAGAAAGTTCAAGTAAAGATTTGCAAACTGTTGGAACAGATATTGCTGTAAACTATCGTATTGAAAGTGATAAAGCAACTTATCTATATCGAACAGTTGGTAATAATTATGAAATGACTATTTTAGATCCAGCTATTAAAGAAAGTATTAAAGCTGTTATTGCAAAATATACAGCAGCAGAAGTTATAACTGAAAGGGCAGCTGTTTCTAAAAACTGTATGACAGAACTACAAAATAAAGTTTCAAAATACGGAATTGTTATTGATAACTTTAATATTACTAATTTAACTTTTAGTGAAGAATATTCAAAAGCAATTGAAGATAAACAAGTTGCAGAACAGAGACTTGAAAAAGCAAAACTTGAAGCTGAGGCAAAAATTGTTGAAGCTGAAGCAACTAAGAAAGCTAATGATTTAATGAAACAAAGTTTAACCGATGAACTTATCGCTAAAGAATTTATAGCAAAATGGGACGGTCATTTACCATCAACATATGCAGGTGGCGATATTTTAAAAATGTTTAATATTAAATAGAGTACATCATATGTACTCTTTTTATTGACAAAAGCATATATTTTTATGTATAATACATGTGAATTTTTAAGAAGTTTTGTGAAAAGACTTGCTAAATTTTATTAAATACGATATACTTTAGTAGTCGCAGATTTAAATGGGCTTGTAGCTCAGCTGGTTAGAGCGCACGCCTGATAAGCGTGAGGTCGAT
>CACXGO010000027.1 GCA_902767245.1 uncultured Erysipelotrichaceae bacterium | reverse complement strand
CAAATTTAGTACCACTTATCCTTACTTTTGAAGCATCTATTACCTCATCTATAACAGCTTCTCTAATATCTGTATAAACTATTGAATTAGGATTAGAATTAACATTAATAAGTTTTACGCCTTTCTTATTATAATCAAAGTAAATACAAGCAGTTTTTACTTTTGAACAGTCAAGAATAGGTTGTTCTTTAAATGGAAAAGGGAATCTATCTATATATACACCACTATAATCTCCACCTATTGCTATATTTCCATCAAATTCGTAAAACTTTCTATGATAACATATCCATTGCCTATTTTTATATTCTTCTGGTGCAACATTTTGATATGCTTCTCTTGCTGTCAATTGATTATTCATAACTTTTATTATATCTTCTTTCCTAAATCCTAAAAATTCTAGGTAATTTGTGAATATATCGATTTGTTCACTATCTGTCAATTTTTCAAATTCAAAATCAAACTCCAAATTTCTTGTTTTAGAATCTTGTATTAAACCATAAAAACTTGGATTATATTTTCCAGATTCAGTTTGTATACAAAGAGCACTTTTAGGGTTTTCATGATTGCAATCTAACCATCTCATTACAACTAATGTAACAAGTGCATCCACATCGGAATGATTGTCAAAAAGAACTTCTCCATACATGCCGCCATCTTTATATGTTTTACCATAATATAGTCCACAGCCATGATAGAATTCAAAATCTGGCAATGATGGAAATGATTTAAAATCTCTTTTATGCAAATCATAAGCATATTGAATTAATTTGCCTATTTCTTTATTTTCACGAAATTCTTTATAAGTCATAATTTACCTCCAATTGAGTATTTATTATATATTAAAAGCATTATTATTACAATATTATTAAAAAAATTATAATTGCCTATTATTGTTCATGGAATTCAATACTCTTTGTTTCTAATAATAATTCATCAAAATCAGATATATATTTTTGGTCTTGTACAACACGATATTTTTCATATTCGTCTAAGGCTAATTTGTCAGCAATTTCTCTTTTTATTTTGCCGTTATCTTTTAAAATATTGTATTCATTGAGATTTAAAAACATTTCTAATTTGTCTTTCCACTCTTGCATAGAAATAATATGACCTAATTTAACTTGTCTTTCAGCAAAGTCTAAATACATTGATACTAGATTATTCAATTCTTTTATTTCTTCTTCTGATAAATAGTTTTTAGCAATTGTCACATCTGTTTCTAATATCTTGCCATCGGGTGCATTTTTCCAAGTTTGAAGTCCCATATAATCCTTTTTAGAGTCAACTCTATGATAAATTATCTCTGGTGCAGTCATCCCTGTGATAGCATAATGCAATTTATTTTGTACATTCTTATAAAACTCAATTGTTGTTTCACTATTTTTATCATAGTCATAACTACATTCTTTATAAATATCAGTAATTTTTTGGTAAAATCTTCTTTCACTAGCTCTAATTTCTTTAATTTTGACTAATAATTCATCAAAGTAATCCTTACCAAATTTTGGACCATTTTTTAATAATTCGCTATTTAACACATATCCTTTTTTTATATATTCTTTTAATGTATTGGTTGCCCATATTCTAAAACTAGTGGCTTCTTTTGAATTAACTCTATATCCAACAGCAATAATTGCATCTAAACTATAAAAATTTGTATTATAATTTTTTCCATCAGAAGCAGTTACTCTAATTTTTTGAGTAACTGAATCCTTATTTAATTCTTTACTTTTAAATATATTTTGTAAGTGATATGTAATATTATTTTCGGCTACATTAAATAATTCAGCCATTGTTTTTTGGGTTAACCAAAAGTCTTCGTTATCATATAAAACTGCTATTTTTATATTACCATTTTCACTTTGATATAATATTAAATCTTTTAATTTATCAATATTCACTATCTGTTCCTCCTTATATAAATAATATTAACTAATCCTTTTTTATAAATGTTTCGTAAAATTTAGGAATGGATATTTCAAATGGACTTTTAGGTGGAAATAAATAATACTGTAATCGTTTTTTCTGCTGCATTCTTTTATATTCTAACATTCTTTTTTTATTTTTAAGTTTCTTATAGTAATTTATTTCTTCAACGCACTTATTATAATCATTTGATATATTACCTATTCCGACTTTTTTCATTAAATCTATGGCTTTAATACCATGACAGTTTCTTAGTTTTTTTCCACTTCCACATAAGCATAAATTATGACCACGATATTTTTTTAATGACATATATTCCAAAAAAAGAAAAGCAATGTCTATATCCTCTAACTTAAAATAATCTTTATAGAATTCTATAATACCTTCAGAACCATGAGATCTATCTCCAAATGGAGTTTTACCATATTTCTTAAAATATGTATATGAATATAAGTAAGGTAATAAGTAACGTTCTATAAAATCGCAGATTGTAGCATTTTCCCTTGACTTTAAATCTAAAATTATTTCTGTATCACAAGCTAAACATAAGACATCATTAGCATTCTTATGAAATTTGTTATCTATCTTTTTTTCAATATCTTTTACAATTGGTAGTTCATTTGGAAATGTAAATGGAACAAACATAGATATATATAATTCATTATTTAAAATAATATCGTTATATTTGTGATTCAAGCATAAATTACCATAAAAAATATATCCTTCATGTTGCTTAAAGCCAACTAATCCATATTTTTCATTTATTACTAAAAGTTCAGAAGATATATTATACATTTTCTTTCCATGGTTTAGGATTATTTAATAAATCCTTTGGATTGTTAGTGTTTTCACTTGAAATATTATTTATTTTATTTTGAGCATATTCTTTTATAATGGTATCAAAACTTTTGTTTTCATATTCCATTAATGAAGTAATATTTGCTATTTTTTGAACATCATGTGAAACCCAATCAATCCAATCAAAAAATGCTTTCATTTTATTATTATCGCCATCATTCCATCTTTCTGCCAAATTTTCTTCAACCCTTGGATTATCAATCCTAAATTTACCACTTATTCTGTCAATTAATAGACCATTTACGTCTTCTTTTGTTCTTTTTAGTAAATCCAAATTTGTAGAAAGCTTATCAGAAAAACTTTTTAAAAGTTCTATTAAAGATAGGTTAGGATTACTATCTTCAAAAACTTTGGTGGCAAGAATTGTAATTATCATTGAGTTTGGCTTATCTTCTTTATATTTATGATTTTCAAATCTTATATCACGATGTCTTTTTAAGACTTGCACCAATCGTTGTAATTTAGTAACTACTAACTGCTTTGGAATATCATCAATAGATGCATAGAATGTATCGCTTTCAAATATATTTTTTCTTTGTAACGGAGCAACTTCATTATACGAATCTGCATTAATTTCATCAAACCAATCTTTAAATCCTAATGGATTTCCATTATCCCAACTATATAATTTTGAATTTTCTTTATGTTTTGTAGTTGTAAAAATAGCTTTTTCATATTGACTATCATCTTTAGGAATGCTTGGTTGAATATCTATATGAAATGATAATTCATTATCTTCAGCATAATTAATAGTCCAAGTTCTTCTTCCTTCATCATCTGATATCATTTTGCCATAAGTGCCATCTTTTTGGATAATATGTCCTATCATTTTTTTTAAATCTTTAGCTGATATCTCGTTTTTTGTTAAATCACATTCACATACTAAATCGACATCATATTCCTTATCTTTTCCATATGGTTTCACAACTGTGCCAATCATAAATGATCCTTGAGCATAAACATGACTATCAATTTTATATTCATCTCTTAGTTTACTTTCTAACATATTTCCAACTGATGTATATCTATCCACTGCTTTTTGATAGTTAGTAGGAGAAATATCTAATTTTTTTAGTTCTTGTTCAAGCCAAGTATTTATCTCATTATATTTCATTATTTATATTCTCCTTTCAATATTTTATAAGTATGATTATTTATATCTTTTTCATAATCGTCTGTTTTTCTTTTATTTGTATGACGAGTCCTAATTTCATGGTCACTTACAAAAGCATAATCAAAATTACTATTATCTTTAGCTTTTTCATATTTTTCTTTTAACAATAAAAATTCTTTTTTTTGCTCATCATTTAGTTCTAATTCGTAAATATCAGCAAGTAAAAATTCCTTTCCATAATATTCTGAATTAAAAATACTCGTTTTGTGTGTTCCTAAATAAGAATAGTGTGGATCCTTAAATTTTTCTTTATCTAAAATTCCAGTATTAATTAGTTCTTCATTGAATTCTCGATTACATGATATCTCTCTATCTTGTCTGCTATCAAACCATTTAATAAATTTTCTTAAATCTTTCCCCTTAACTTTGCCTCTTAAATCTTGTTCGTTTCCTTTCTTCATTTCATCATCTTCTTGAAAAATATCAGCTAGTATTGCTTTTGAACCAGCATATTTTTGATAAACTCCTCCAACAGGTTGAAATTTTTTCTTTTTATTTCCTCGAATTAGAAAATATGTTCCATCTACTTGTATTCTAAATAAATAAGCAAATGATATTCTAATATCTTTATTCCAATTTATTATTATTGGAATAGTTAAAAATAAATCTGTTTCAGCTGCAAATGTTAAAAATTTATCTAACAGGAATCCTAATGTTCCTCCTCCAACTATCATTAATATTTCACCAATTAATGTTAAATTACCATTTGCATCTTTACTACTAAATCCTATAAACAGAATTATAAAAGATATAGCCAATAATATAATCATTTTTAAACTACCTTTTTTCATCAATACCTCCTAGTATAATTTTTATAATATCAGTCTAGTAATCCCTTAATAATCTTTATATTATTATAACATTTTTTCTAGCACTTTCATATACTATGTGCTATATTTCTAAATCTTCTTCGATATCTTCATCTACATCTTTAAACCAACCTAATTCTTCATCCCAAATTAACTCATTATTTTTAAGTTTATCAATATTATTTAAAATAGCTGTTTTTAAATATCCAAATTTATTTTCAATTTTTAAGCCATTTTCATCAGTAAAATCTCTATCAAGCACTCTAGGTATAATATAATGTAAAATCATTAAAATATCGCTTATATCGTAGTCATTTAAGATATTTTTAAATAGCTTATCATAATTATAAATATCAGTATCATCTTTTGTAATATATTTTCTATCAATTAAATCAATAGTTAAAAAATGATGATTTAAATTAAAATTGGTTTTATCTACTTTATCTGTTTGTTCTTTAGTACTTTCTATATTAGTATTTATTTGGGTATCATTTTCAAGATATTGATTATCAAGGTATAGTTTTTCGATATCTTGCTTTTCAATATATGGATTTAATTTTGGCTCTTCATAGATTGTATAAACATATTCTATTTTTTTACTGTCAGTTTGATCTGGATATAATTTTTCAACACATAAATAATTATTTTGTTTTAATTCTTTTTAGGTATTTCTAATAGAAGTTTTACTTTCTTTGGAATTCTTTACAAGACCAGCAAGTGAATAATCCCAATTTTCTGGTAAAGATAACATAAAAGAAAGAAGTCCTTTAGCTTTTAAACTCAAATTCTTATTTTGTAGATGGTGATTACTCATAATTGTATAGTTCTTTATTTTTTCAACTTTAAATACAGCCATTATAATCACCCTTTCTTTATTTTTAGTTAAATGAAAAAAATCCTAATTTCTTAGGACTTTAAATCAAATATTTTTTCTCTAAATATTTCTTTAAATGGCTTAATAAAATTCATCCAATTATCTGGTATTTTATCATTACCACTTTTTACATAATCAATTCCGTTATAGTAAGTACATTTTAATATCCAATAATAATTATCATAATCATAACTTTTTCCATAATGGCCATGCCATAGGTTAGGTTTATATTCTTTAAAACTATATAGTATTTTATTTCTATCTTTAATACTTAGTGATACATTTTCTTTGATAGGTATCCAGTTAATTTTAATACTATATTTAGGATCATTCATATCACTAAAATCAAATATATATCTATAATAAGACTCACCAATATTTATTATTAAATTAATAACTGATATATCAACTGTGTACATAACTTTTCTTGATTGAAAAGTATTTTTACAATTCTTACAATATCTGTTTGGTAAATGACTTATTAATTTTTCTCCATCAAAATCATATTTTTCAAATCCTTTACGATATGATTCATTTAAACCAATATCTTCTTGATCTATATAGTTTTTCTTTTTCTTCTTTTCACCTAAATATCCATATGCAATATTAAATGTATTTTGACTATTACAAAACGGACAATTAGCTTTTCCCATCTAATTCCTCCAATACTACAAGTTCTTAAACAAAAAAGCCTTTATTTATAAGTTCTCTCCATATGAGTTACATTGGTGTTATTATGGGTGAACTATTAGTTTCTAAAAAAGGCATTGGCTATTTAATAATGTATGGCTCGCAAGTATTTAATTTAAATTTAGTTATGACTGGAATTATTTTACTAGCAATTATTTCTGCTATTATTTATTATTTAATATTATTACTAGAAAAAAAACTAATCAAGAAAGTTGATTAGTTTTTATTTGCTTAAGTCTTTTTTTTAAAATAGGAAAACCATTTAATTCTTCTCTTACAAGTGGAAGTCTATCTAATATTTCTTCTGTACCATAAAATTCATAATCCAAAAAGTGTTTTTTTATTTCGCTTATAAAAGCTTCATCTTGATTATAATAGTACCTATATATAGTAGCAATTATACCTCCATACATATAATTCATGGAATCTTCCAAATTTATATTATATGTATAATATCTTATTCCATCTGATTCTTCTAGCTTATCGGCCACCGAATCAGCTTCATCATAATCATATATTGCCAAATTACAATCATAATCTATAAAAATTTTAGATAAGCTTAAAGCGAATTTTATTTCAGCTGCATAACCAATTACATCATTATAAAACTTTTCTTCCATTTTATTAACTTCATTTAAATTAAAATTGATTTTTCTTAAATAATCAAATAATAAAAGTTCTATTAGCATTGAAAAAACTTCAAGATTAACATTAAATTTATTTGTAAAATATGGTTTTCTAGCAAATTTTGTTTCATCAAATTCAAAAACATGACCAAATTCATGTGCTATTGTCGACAAAAATGCTAAAGTTTCTTTATTTTTCGGAACAAATATATATGATTTTAAATCTTCATAATCAAAAATTGAAAACCCTTCACCATATGTTTTACTGAAATATACACGTCCCTCTTTAAACGCCTCTTTGTAAATTTTGTAATATTTTTGGCCTAAAGAAGCCATAAAAGTTTCAAATATTTCTAACATATATTTAGGACTATAAGTTTTAAAATCATACATTAAACTAAAATCACATTTTTCTTTCTTCCTAGCTTGCAATATACCACTACTTATTTTATATATATTGGCGTAGTTATCATTAAATTCCTTTAGTAATGCCTCATAAAATGAATATTTCATAATTTTTTCTTGAGTGGTTTTACCAAGTTGAAGTTCACTTCCCGTAATTTCATTATAAATTGAAACTAACCCACTCAAAATAACAAAGTATCTTCTTTTTTCTGAAGGAGACTTTGCATTATTAACAATTTCTAAAGTTCTATTAATTCTTTTTTGTAATTCTAATATTTCCATGGCAAATATAATAACACTATTGTTATTTAAAGTAAAGAAAAAAGACTAAAACTAGTCTTCTGTTGCATAATTATCAAAATATCCTTGAACTAAAACTATGGGTGTTCCTTTATCACCTGAACCACTAGTTAAATCACATAAACTTCCGAGTAAGTCTGTTATTCTCCTTGGTGTTGTTCCTTCTGTTTCCATTTTGCCCTTTAAGTCTTTATCTTTTAAACGGATTTCTTTTTTCATAGCTTCTATTAATTCTTCACCATGAAGATTAGCAAGTTTATTATCTGAAATAAATTTTAGTTTTAATTCATTTGGTGTTCCATTTAAACCAACTGTGTGAGCCGGAGATACAACTGGATCAGCAAGCTCCCAAATCATTCCAACAGGATCTTTAAAAGCTCCATCACCATAAACCATTACTTCAATTTCTTTTCCTGTTTTTTCTTTTAAAATTTTTTGAATTTTTTCAACTAATTCTTGTCCATGCTCAGGAAATAATTTTACTCTTTCTTCAGTTGATTTATTTGAACCTAAAAGCCCATATTTAGAATTATATCCACTACCATTTACACTAGATGTCAAAATCTCATCCATCCCGATTACTTTCTCTGCACCATTTTTAATTAACTCTTTTTTTGTTCTTACACGATTATGAATATTAGCAACAATAACATTTTTAGTATAATTAAGTATTACTGATGCATGGTTAGCAAACACAAAATTAACTTTGCAACCTTCTGCTTCAACTAATTCTTTAAAAAAGTCAACATAATTTATTCCTGTAAATGGATGAACCAAATGACCAAACAATTTGTTATAGGCATCTTCTTCTAAGATATCACTATATGGATCAATGTCATTATTTTCAAGTTCGTCTTCATCAAATAAATGATTGCCTACTTCATCTGCAGGATAACTAAGCAAAATTGTTAATTCTTTACATCCTCTTGCAAAACCTTTAAGCAATAAAGAAAAGCGATTACGACTTAGTGGAGTTGGGAAAACAATTCCAATATGATCTACTCCAAATTTATTTTTAACATCTAAAGCTATTTGATCAACTGTAGCATAATTACCTTCTGAAATCCCAACAACTGCTTCAGTTATGGCAACAACATCACGATTATGAAATTGAAATTTTTCATTTTCGCTTGATCTTAAAAGCGAATTAACAACTATTTCTGCTAAATCGTCTCCTTCTTTAATAATTGGTGTACGAATTCCTCGTACAACTGTTCCAACTGTTCTCATAAATTCCTCCTTAATTTAATTTTTCGGTTGCAACGGCATTTAAATTCAAATCAGAAATGCGACCTAATTTGTATGCATAATATCCTGCTGCACCAATCATAACAGCATTATCTGTACAATATTTTAACGGTGGTACTGTCAAGTTTACATTTTTCTCTTGACAAAGTTTTTCGAATCTATCACGTAAACCTTTATTGGCGGCAACCCCACCTGCAATAATCAAATTCTTAACTTGCTTTTCTTCTAACGCTTTCATTGTTTTTTTAGTCAATATATCAATAACACGATTTTGAAATGAGCAAGCTAAGTCTTCCTTTCTTATTTTATTTCCACGATCAAGTTCATTATGATTTACATTTATAACTGCGCTTTTTAAGCCACTGAAACTAAAATTATATGTATCATCATCTAAAGGAATTGGTAAATCATATGTATCTTTTCCTTCGTGAGCAAGCTTATCAATCGCTGGTCCTCCTGGATAAGGAAGTCCAATAACTCTTGCCACTTTGTCATATGCTTCACCAACCGCATCATCTAAAGTTCCGCCTAAAAATTCAAAACTATAATCTTCTTTCATATATACTAATTCAGTATGTCCACCACTTACAACTAACGCAATAAGTGGAAATTCCATACTTTTTTCAATGTTGTTAGCATATATATGCCCAGCTATATGATGAACAGGAACTAATGGTTTATCATAAATAAATGCAAGTGTCTTTGCTGCTTGCAACCCAACAAGAAGTGATCCAATTAAACCTGGTCCATATGTAACTGCTATTGCATCCATCTCTTCCATTTTCATATGTGCCTCATTTAAAGTATTTTCTAAAACCATAGTAATATTTTCAATATGCTTACGACTTGCAATTTCAGGAACAACTCCACCAAATAAAGCATGCGTTGCTATTTGAGTGGAAACTGTACTAGCAATTACTTCATGTCCATTTTTGACAATTGCAGCAGCTGTTTCATCACAACTACTTTCAATAGCAAAAATATATGTATCTTTCACTTTTTCACCTTATTTCTCTTTTCATTATTAAACCATCAATCCCATCATAGTATTTTTTTCTTATACCAATTATTTTGAATTCAAATTTCTGATAAAGATTTATGGCTTTTTCATTTAAAGAATTAACTTCTAAATCAATTGATTCAACGTTACTATTTCTGCAATCATCAAACATAGTTAATAATAACTTTGAAGCGATTCCTCTTTTTCTTTCTTCTTTTTGAACAAATATATAATCTAATTCTGCTCTTTCATATAGAATTTTATAAGAAATAAACCCAACTATTTGATCATTTTTAATATAAACACTAGCTTTTTTCTTTAATTCATACTCATTAGTAATATAATTTTTATCATTTATGAGTTTATTGACAATTTCAATATCATTTAATTCTAATGGTCTAATCATGATTTAAACTTTCTTCTGCTTCTGTCTTTTTTAAATAAACAGGGTTTAAACTATGTGGATTAACACCAGCATCATTTAGATGTTTATTAATTAATTTAATAATATCAATTTTTGGTTTATTTGATTCTACTAATTTATCATCGCTGACAAAAATATAATCTTTGCCTTTTAATTTTTCTTTTAAGTCATCAATTAATATATATTGATCATTTAAAATTGGATTTAATTTATTATTATATATGGCTCCAAAACAAGCATTTCTTCTTGCATCGATATATGAAACTAACAATTTATCATCTTGATAACCACTTACCATTACTTCAAGTGAAGAAATAGGTATTATTTTCGTTTTTAAGGCCCAAGAATAAGTTTTTGCAATAGTAACGCCTATTCTTATGCCCGTATAAGAACCAGGCCCTACAGCGACTAAAATGCGGTCTATTTCAGTAGGCTTTAAACTAGCTTCTTTAAAACAATTTTCAACTTTTTCCATTATAATATTAGACATTTGATTTTCGATAATCTCATTACAAAAAGAAAAAATCGTAGAATTATCGGCAAGTGCGACAATTATGCGATTAGTACAAGTGCTAATTAATAATGTTTTCATAATACTGCCTCACATAAATCCTCATATTTTTCTCCATGTGGTTCAAATATAAGCAAGCGCCTGTTTTCGTCTAAAACTTTAATTTTAACATCTAACCTTTCATCAGGTAGGATATCTTTTATTGTCTCAGCCCATTCAATTACAACAACGCCACCTTTTGTAAAGTATTCTTCAATTCCAACACCATCAGTATTACCATCAAGACGGTAAACATCCATATGATATAGTGGAAGTTCTCCTTGATACTCTTTTATTATTGTAAATGTTGGTGAAGTAATCGTTTCATCTATTCCTAAAGCATTAGCAATTCCTTTAGTAAAAACTGTTTTGCCACTACCTAGTTCTCCATCTAAACAAATAATCATATTTGGAAATTTTTCTGATTCAAAATTTTGAGCAATTTCAATTGTTTCAAACTCATTTTTAGTTGTAACTCTATACTCCATTTTTATCACCTTTTTAATTATAGCAAAAAGACTTAATTATTGACAAGTAGATATTTAAAAAAACTATAATTGATGGTTGCTAATCATTCAATTATTTTTTATTTACATTATAATTAATTATGAGTATAATTATTAGTAGAGGAACACTTATGTGTTACCTTGAATTGTGTGATATTAGGTATTACTACCTAATATTTTTTTATTACAATGATTAGCAGTACTAGAATAGAAAGTATCAAAGCAATAAGTAACATTATACTTAATGTGTAATATCTTTTACTCATGTTTACCACCTCACTTCCTTTTGCAATAAAAAGGCTCAAGGTAAGATAAATGTCCTCCAAGATAAATATACGATATTTATTTTTTATTTCCTTTTTTAAAAACAAAAAAACTATATTTAAAATATAGTTTAAAAAACAAAAAAAAGAATTGGCAACTTGCTATTTTCGCTTTTACACTATTTTCGCCGTTAATGAGCTTAACTTCTGTGTTCGAGATGGGAACAGGTGTATCCTCACTGCTATCGTTACCAATTCAAATGTTAGAGAAAATAATTCTCTGAAAACTAAGATAATGTGGACCCAATAAATTAAATAATATTTATGATTAAATCCTCGATCTATTAGTATTAGTCACCTCAACATGTTGCCATGCTTCCAGCTCTAACCTATCAACCAGATAGTCTT
>CACXGO010000026.1 GCA_902767245.1 uncultured Erysipelotrichaceae bacterium | reverse complement strand
TGAAAATGGAATTAAACAAATTTTTATATTAACACATAATGTATATTTCTATAAAGAAGTTGTATATAGAGGAAGTAGAGATAACAAGAAAGAAACCAAAGAAAAATATTTTGTTATTTCAAAGAAAAATGAAATTTCTTCAATAAAAGAATATGATAAAAATCCGGTTGAAACTACATATCAATTATTATGGGAAGAATTAAAAGATGACAAGATAAACAAAAATACTTGTTTTAATACAATGAGAAGGATATTGGAATATTATTTTAATATTATCGGAAAAAAAGACTATGAAAAAGCAATAGATGATTTTGACGGAATTGATAAAATAATATGTAAATCACTCATATCTTGTATAAATGATAGTTCACATTATATTAACGAAGAATTAAGCGTAGTTTTTGATGAAGATATGGTTGACAGGTATAAAAGTGTTTTCAAAAGGATATTTGAAAATCTTGGACATATTGAACATTATAATATGATGATGAATGAGGAGGAAATGAATAATGGATAAAGCCATATTAAAAAAGTTTGCTATTGAATCAAGACAGGATTTAATGGAGAAAATTAAAAATAAAATAAATACCTTTTATGTTGATGAAGATTTTAAAAATGAACAAAAAGGAGATTTATACATTTTATCTAATGAAAAACATTCTTTAAGTCTAACAAATGATGAGTATAAAAAAAGAGAACTTTTAATTAAAAGAATTAAAGAATTATCATTAGAACAAGTTATAGAGGAATCAGCATATACTTGGTTTAACAGAATTATTGCAATTCGTTATATGGAAATCAATGATATGCTACCATTAACAAAAGATAATCAATCACTTGGAATAAGAGTATTATCTTCTAAAGATAATACTCCTGATCCAGAGATAATGAAGTTTACCAATTTGGTTAATTCAAATTTAGATATTAATTTTAAAAAAGAAAAATATGCAGACCTTAAAGATGATAACGAAAAGTTTAAATATATACTATTATTGGTTTGTAAGAAACTTGGTAGAGTTATTCCACAAGTATTTGATGGAATAACTGATTACATTGATATTTTGATACCAGATAACTTATTGAATGATACTGGCTTTATAACTAAAATAATTAACGAAGTGCCAGAAGAAAACTTTAATGAAGTTGAAATTATTGGTTGGTTATATCAATATTATATTTTTGATCTAAAAGATATTTACAAAGAAAAATACAAAAAATACGATAAAGAATCATTACCTGTAATGACGCAAATATTTACAACTGATAGTATTGTAAAATATATGGTTGAAAATGCACTTGGAACAAAATTATATGAAAACAAAATTGATATAAGAAATGATTGTTCTTATTATATGATAAATAAAGAATTTGAGAATACTAATAAGAAAAAAATAGAGCAAATAAAGTTTATTGACCCTTGCTGTGGTAGTGGACATATTTTAGTTTATGCATTTGATATTCTTTACAAAGTTTATCAACAACTTGGATATAATAAAAAAGATGTTCCTAGTTTGATAATAAAAAATAATCTTTATGGTATTGATATTGATGAAAGAGCAGTTCAACTTGCAATATTAGCAATTTTATTAAAAGCGAGAGAATATGATAAAGATTTATTTAGTAAAGAAATAGATGCAAATATTGTTTCTATTAAAGAAAGTAATAATATTAGTTTGAGTAATGTTATGGCATTATCTGAAGAGGCAAATAATAAATTAGAATATTTAATAAGTGCTTTTAAAGACGCAAAAGAATATGGCTCAATTTTAAAAATTAAAAAATATGATTATAGTGATTTAATAAATGAATTAGAAAAACAAAATAATATATTCTCATATTCTATAACTAATGAGATATTACCATTGATTAAATTAGCAAATATCTTAACAACGAAATATGATATTTTTGTAACTAATCCACCATATCTAGGAATAAGATATTTTGATGATAAACTAAAAGAATATGCAGAAACAAACTACAAGGAAAGTAAGCACGATCTATGTACTATTTTTATGGATTCACAATTACTAGCAGAAGATGGCATTCTAGGTATGGTTAATCAAACCACTTGGCTAACACAAGATAGTTTTATGCCATTTAGAAAAAAATTATTAGAAAATAAAACAATAATGTCAATGCTAATTTTAGATAAAAATGTTATGGATGCAGGACTTGATGTTTGTACTTTCATAATTAAAAATAAATTAGATTCAGATTATGACACACACTATTACACTGTGACTAATATGAGCCATAAAGTAAAATATTCAAACGAATATGTAGTAAATAATCAAAAGTTTGTTAAATCAAAGGATTGTGCAATTTTATATAACTTGTCAAATTCATTATATGATGTTTATCAAAATAGTACGCCATTATATGATATTGCTCCAACGAAACAAGGTCTAGCAACTTCCGATAATGATAGATTCTTAAGAGAATGGTATGAAGTTGATTATGCTAAGATAGGTTTTGGTTGTAAGAAATCAGAAGATTATAAATGGTACCCTTGTAATAAAGGTGGAAGTTATAGAAAATGGTATGGAAATTTTAATAAGATTATAAATTGGGAAAATGATGGATTTGAAATAAAAGAATATGCAAAGAAACTATATAAAAGTTTTACTAGAACGATAAAAAATATTCCATTGTATTTTAAACCGGGAATAACTTGGAATTCATTAGCAAAAGAGTTGGGATGTAGAATTGTTCCAGATGGATTTATTTTTGAAACCAAAGGTTCTATGATGTTTCCAGATGAGAAAAATATATTGTATATTTTGGGATTAACTAATAGCAAAATTATCAATACAGTTGCAAGGGTAATTTCCCCAACATTAGACTTTCACGAAGGTCCTGTTGGAAAACTACCTATTATACTAGATGAAAGTGTTAGAGAAAAAGTAGAAAAACTAGTTAAAGATAATATTGACATAGCCAAAGAGGACTGGGATTCTTTTGAAACAAGTTGGGATTTTCTATCTCATCCACTAATTGAATATAAAAGTGGAAATGGCTATGATAAAGATATTAACAATTGGAATTATAAAATTAAGGACGCATTTGAATCTTGGAAGACAAATTGTGATGAAAAGTTTAAATTGTTAAAGAATAACGAAATAGAACTCAATAAAATCTTTATTGATGTATATGGTTTGACTGATGAACTTACACCAGATATTGATGATAAGGATATTACAATAAGAAATGCAGAAGTAGAAAGAGAGATAAAGTCTTTGATTAGTTATGCAGTTGGTTGTATGTTTGGCAGATATTCGTTAGATGAAACAGGACTTATATATGCCGGTGGAGATTTTAATAAAGATAAATACAAAACTTTTAAAGTTGATGAAGATAATATTATTCCGATAACAGATGAAGCATATTTTGGAGATGATATTGTTGAAAGATTTAAAAACTTTATTAAAGTTGTATATGGAAAAGATACTTTTAATGAAAATATGGACTTTATTGCAGAAGCATTAGGTAAAAAAGGAACAGAAACAAGTGAAGATACAATAAGAAGATATTTCTTAAATGATTTCTTTAATGACCACGTTAAAATATATCAAAAAAGACCTATTTATTGGTTATTTGATTCTGGAAAGAAAAACGGATTTAAAGCACTTGTTTATATGCACAGATATAATGAAAACTTAATACCAAGAGTTAGATTAGATTATCTACATAGAGTTCAAACTACCTATGAAAAACTATTATCTGATGTAAATTATAAACTTACTACTGATTTATCAATGACTGATAAAAAAGCAGCACAAAATAGACAAGCAGACTTAAATGCTAAACTTAATGAAATAAAAGAATATGATGAAAAGATAGCACATATTGCTAATCAAAGAATTAGTATTGATTTAGATGATGGAGTAAAAGAAAACTACGAAAAGTTTAAAAATATACTAGCAAAAATAAAATAGGAGGTAGATTATGTTTGATGAAGTATTAGGGCTTTTAAATGATACTTTAAAAGGTGCTTTTTCAAGAGATA
>CACXGO010000025.1 GCA_902767245.1 uncultured Erysipelotrichaceae bacterium | reverse complement strand
TCTAACATATACAAAAGATATTTTGTACCTTTACTACGAAGTGTTTGATATAAATCTTTATTAACTAAAGCATTTATGAATTCAGCATCAGATGGAAATGCAAAAGACCCCCTACCAATCGTAATAGATTGCCAAAACTGTTCTACAAATTGACTATAATCTGTAATTTGGTCAAGGCGTTGCATAACACTACCTGCAAATTGTCTCTTAATACCTTGAGCCTTACAAAGTTTTGCACGAAAAGTCAAAGAAGAAATAGCATCTACTGCTTCTACTAACATATCCTCACTAATCAATTTTCGATTATATAAATCGAAAATATACAAAAGCAAACTACGTGCTTTACTAGAGTCATCAATCGTTAATAAAAAATATAATTTTTTACGAATTTTTGTTTCCTTATTTAAATTAACATCATCAGAAAAAACAAAATTTTTATACAAATCAGCACAAGCTTTTAATTCAGCAAAAAATTCTAATGTTTTATTAAAATTACCATTATATGAAAATTCAGCATAATAGTTTTTAAAAGATGTATATAAATTACGTTCATTAATATGGCTACTTCTGCCATTAATCATAATAGAATCGCTTCGTCTTTCGAATACAAGAAAATCAGTAAAAAATCGTTCCATGCCATCGACTCCGATAGCATCTTCGATTTTACTCCAATATTTCTCATATAACTCAGATTGTTCGTCATGAGAAAACTGCATCAAAATAAAATTCCGCAATAAATCCACATTTTTTAAGTCTAATCCTGTAGAGTTTAAACTTTCAAAAATCTCTTGTGGATTTTCTTGTTGTATTTCCAATTCAACAATAGTTAAATATCGTAATGTCCGTAAAATATCTTCTACTTTACCACCCTTTTTTACAAAAGTATCTACCATATCATAAAAATACAAATAGTTTTGATAAATATGAGAATTCTTTTGTAAAACGGTCAATTTATCATCAACAGTATCTTTTGTATTCTCAAGTAAGATATGATAAATAATAACATCTCGCTTGTTTAAGTGCAGTTTAAACCGCAAAAAATCATTATCAATATCAAACCCATTATTATAAATGTATTGATTGTTAATTTCATCACGAATATTTTTGTCAGATGTATAGTCACAAACCGCTTTTAATAACAAAGTAATACTTGTTATACGCTGTTGTCCATCAATAATTAAACGCTTACGACTATTATCTAACTTAAAACAAATTGTACCTAAAAAATGCTCTTTATTTGGCTGAACAGCAATTATGTCCTTAAAAAGTTGCTCGCAATTATTCTTTTTCCAATCATAATTTCGCTGATAAACAGGAACAACAAATGTCGTTTTAAAATTACCTAAAAAACCTTCAATATTATTATTATGTGCTTGCATAATAAAATCCTTTCAATAAACAATAAATTAAATATATTTATTAAATTCATATTTCATTTTAATTAGAGTTTCCATCAACCAATCAAACTGGTTATTCCATTGTGATTTATCTTCATAATTAATAGTTTTTTCAAAACTAATACAACAAGATTTTCTTTCTGGTGAACTTTCCCAATTCAATTTTAAACCAAGATTTTGTTCAACAAAATCTTTAGAATTTAATAATTTACGATAAAAAGCTTTATTATCTTCAATCCATAAACCTACCATTAACGCATTTCTACTTCTTTTTTGAGCAGTAGTTAAATGACTTTCTTTAGAACCATAAACAAAATCATAATACATTCTTTCAGAAGGCTTACGCAATGAAAATTCTTTCATAAATAAAGAATTATTTTTTACATAATTATTAAAAGCTGACCAATATACATATCTTAATTTTTCTGTTGGTGTTAAAGTTCTATTAACTAAAGATTGATTTACTATATCAGAAACAATTTGATTGGTTTTATAACCATATCTAAAAATATTAATTGATTTTCCATCTTTAGTTTTCCAATCATCCCAACCAGAACTTGATTGATTTATAATTAAACAACTTGCAAAAGAAGGTAAACACTTACCAAGATTAACATCTTTTAAAAGTAAACCGTTACTATCTAATGGTAATGTTTTTCTAAATTCTTTTACATTCATTGGTACACCAACATCTTCATGAATACCTAAAACACTACCATTTAAAATAGTCCAATT
>CACXGO010000024.1 GCA_902767245.1 uncultured Erysipelotrichaceae bacterium | reverse complement strand
TCCTAACTTAATATAAATTGACGTTTTGCTCAGTTTTCAAAGAACATTTGTGATTTTTTCTCACAAAGTAACAATAATATATCACTTTAATTTTTCGAAGTCAAGACTTTTTTTAAACTTTTGTGATATTTTATTTTTTCGCGCTTTTTTTCTTAAAAAAGCATATTCAATATAGCAAATTAAAACCGTTAAGTCAAGAGTTTCATTCTCAAAAATAACAGTTTACATTTTAAATATTTAAATGTTTTTTTCAAAAAGCAATATTAATATAACAAAAACAGCCATCTAAGTCAAGGTGTTTGTTGAAATTTATAAAATTAACCGACATTTTCAGTTAATTCAGTGTAAAGTTTGCTATATTCTAAATTTCGATAGTTACTAAAATATTTGTCACCATTAACGTATGAATTAATTAATTTGTCCAGAGCAGAATTTATAACATGATCTAAATCATCTGGATAATGCATCAATTTTTTATGATATTTGTATTCAAGTCTATCTAATATTTTATACTCGCCAGAAGGAAATATTCTTAAATCTAAATCATAATCTATATATTTAATAGTATTTTCTTCAATAATATATGGACTCGCTATATTACAATAATAATATATGCCATCTTTTTTCATTTGTGCAATAATATTAAACCATTTATGTTTGAAAAAATACATAACTGCTGGTTCTTTAGTTCTCCAATAATTACCACTAGATTCAATTACTTGTGTTCGATTATTGCCAAATACAATGTAATCTTCTTTAATATCTAAAACTATTGCTTCATCCCAAGAACGATGTATTTTACCATCATGTTTATAACATTGTATTTGAAATCTATCTCCTATATTTATTTTTTTCACTTTTTCACATCCCCATTAATTATAACTTATTTTTAAATAAAAGAAAAGAAATAAATTCCTTTATTTCTTTAATAATTTAATTGCTTCATTCAATTGAGTATCATTTTTTTCTATAGGTTCATTAAAGTAAGCTTCACCTAACATAACTTCCACATCTGGAACTAGTCCTTGACCATTAATAACATTCCCCTCAGAAGTTAACCATTCTTTAATTGTTATTTTATATTTTGAACCGTTACCCAAATCAACGACCTGTTGAACGGTTGATTTACCAAATGATTTTGTTCCGACTAGTTTAGCACCGGCTTGCTCTTTTAAAGCTGAAGCTAAAAGTTCTGAAGCTGAAGCACTAGCAGAATCAATTAAAACAATAATTGGATAAGACTTATTTTCTTTACCTGTTGAATATTCTTTGGTTACCTCAGTAGCATCTTTTACTTGATATATTACATGACTTGAATCAACAAATTCAGAAATTATGTCAGTAACTATTTGTAAATGCCCGCCACTATTACTTCTAACATCAACAATTAACGAATCAATCTTTTCATTTTCTAATTTTGCTAAAGCTTCTTTAAATTGTTTATATGTATTGTTAGCAAATATAGTTATACCAATATACCCTACTTTAGATGCACCCGAATGATATGTAGCTGTTTTTACAGATTCAATTTGAACTAAAGTTCTTTTTACTGTTATATCCATTGTTTTACCATCACGTTTAATGGTAAGAGTCACTGTTTCTTTATTGTTTTGAATCATTTTAGAACGAAAATCAACAGTTGAAATTCCTTCAAGGCTTTCACCATCCATATGAGTTATTACATCTCCGACTTGAATGCCAGACTTTTTAGCTTCATAACCATCTAAAACGCGATGTACTTCTATCTCTGAATTTTCGTTTACAGTTATTTCAATTCCTAATCCATAAAATTCACCATCAAGCTCAACGTCAAAATTTGTTACATTCTCATCATTTATAAATGTTGAATATGGATCACCCAGTCCATTTACCATGCCAGCAATAGCATCATTAATAAGTTTATCTGTTTTTACTTCACCATAATACTTATCTTTTACAAATTTATATTCATTATAAAACTTTTCTATTTCCTTATTATATGTACTATTATTGTTTTCTGCTTTTTTTGAATTATTAATTGTATTAGCTACAATAATCGTAACTATTGCAGTTATGATAACTAAGATTAATACTTCTACAAACCCAAATTTTAATTCATCTGGCTTTATTTTTTTATTAGGCTTAATATCCTTTTCTTCTTCCATATAATGTCTCCTAACTATTTAAGCTTCTAAGATAAGTTAATATTGCATCAGAACCTTCATAATATTTAACAATTTTTCCTTTTTCAATTAATAATAAAGTTGTTCCTTTAAATTTAATTTTATCAATTTCCCCACTAAAATTGCTTTCTTCTGCTAAAGCAGGAAGATTGTTAGCTCTATCTAAATTTAGTTTATAAGAGTGTTCAAGTTTAGTTAAAAGGTATTCAATTGTAGCATTATCTTTTTCATCCTTAATATACGCATATACATAATATTTATCATATTTTTGATCTAGCATATTACCAACAATTACCATATTATAGTTGATGTTTATAGTTTCTGGTTCCTTAGAATCATCATTATTACTTTTTAAACTATTAACAATCCATAATACAGCAATAAAGGCAACAATACCTAAAAGTATAACTATAAATTTTGTACTTTCACTTTCTAAATTTATCTTTTTTTCTTTTTTATTAATTTCAATTGGTTTTGAGATACTATAAGCTTCCTTTTTTTCTTTTTTATCATTTCTAGCCATTTCAATCACCAAAACAATTATAGCATAAAAAACAAAAAAGATACAAGATTTTGTATCTATTTTGAAACTGGTAATACCGTCATAGAATTAGCAACACTTAAAAGTTCTTCATTATTTAAATCTTCTGAAACTACATAGTATTCAATTCCGTTGCTAATCCAATTAACACTTTTATCTTCTTTAATTCCAAAAACATCTGCGATTTGATAAATTGAACCAGATACTGGAGTTATAGAGTTTGTTTCTGAAATTGAAGCTGTTTCTTCTATAATAGTAAAGCTTTTATCTCCAGAGAAATTCAATATAACACGTTCACCATCACTTTTCTTTACTTTATCTTGACTAGTTAAATATGTATTCTTAGGCAAATAAAGTGGATAAACAATTGAACTAATTTCTGCAGGAGTATTTTTTTCATAAGTTTTACTTACAGTCATATTATTATCTACTACAAATAGATTATCATCTATATCTTTATTAAATTCATATGATAAGAATTCAACTACTATCTGTGGTTTATCTTTATCATCCAATACTTCAACTTTAATGATTTTATTATCTTTATCTAAATAAACATTCTGGCTAACTAATTTAGAGTTGTTGGAAAAATTAACTTTTGACTTAATAATATTTCCTTCATCAGTTTCAACTACCATTGAGTCTTTATCATTTTTAATATCCTTTATAATCATTTGAAGTAAATAACTTTGTGAGTCATTGTAAGGCCAATCGCTTTCAAATTTAAAACTTTTACCTAAATTTGGTGTCAAAACAAACACTCCATCACTATTTCTTAAAATAATTTGTTCGTGATTATTGGCTTTATTTTTCATACTTACGCGAAATAAGTCTTTGTCTTTATAATCGACTTCAAGTATATATTTATAGCTATCATCATTATTATACATAGTCATGTTAGCATTTAAATGATATGTTTTTACTCCTTTTAACATATTTAAAACTTGCTTTTTGGAATCATTCGCCTTATTACAACCAACCACAATAAAGAAACTAACAATAAGTATTAAAAGCTTAATTTTATTTTTCATTTTTTCACCCCTATTTTTGCTTTCATTTAATAATATTTAATTATTATTTAAATATACCGAATATTTTATTTATTTTTGTACATTCTAATATTAGATATGAAAGGAGAATATTATGGAAACATTACATAAAGTTGCTTTAACATTAACAATAATCGGAGCAATAAATTGGGGAGCAATCGGATTATTCAATTTTAATATTGTTGAAAGTATTTTTGGAACCGAAGTTCTTACAAGTGTAATTTATGCATTAGTTGGAATTTCTGGTCTTATTAATATTGGTACTCTTTTTTCACATATTGATACAAAATAAAAAGGAATTTAAGTTCCTTTTTATTTGGCAATCTTCGTTATTTTTACTTTAACCTTCTTAGTTTTAGCAACATATTCAACTCTTGTGTCATTGCCTTCAACTTGAACATCTACTTCATATTCTCCTTCAGTATAACCTGACAAATCTAAGTAAGCTGTTACATCGCTAGATTGAATGCTATTTATAACGCTTGATACACCTTTTAATATTATTGTAACATTTGTATCATTTGCAGAAGATGCTTGTACTTTATATTTTGTTAAATCAAGATTTCTCCATATTAATCCAACATTATTTAGTTCTCTATCTGACGCTGTATCTAACGTAACATCCACATTTACTGTTGAAATAGACATATATCTAACTCCACTTGGTTTATTTATTTCCAGTTTGTACTTTTGATTTGCTTTAATATCATTTACATTGACTTCGACTTCAATAAACTTAAGATCATTTATCTTTTCGCTTGGGCCCCACACAACTACTTTGTTATCAGAAGCTTCAATTGTCTTAATAGCATAACCAAAAGCAACATTTCCTTTTGTAACAAATTTAAGTGGTAATTCTTTGCTAGGTGATTTAATTGTAATTTCTGCACTGATTGTTTCTGGAACAATTTCAACATCTACAACTTCGCCTTTATTGTCGTAAGCTATTAATTCAACATTTTCTATAGTTTGTGTTCCAACATCTTGATTAGTTAATTTATTAACATCAATCAAAGCTTTAACAATTGCTACTTGTTCAATTTTATATTCCGCACCTTTTACAATTACTTCAGAAGTACTAAGTTTAACCCCATCAATTATTTTTTTAACATCAAGTTTATCTTGATTTAATAAATCATATGTAATATTCTTAGTAGCTGATTCTTTTTGATAAATTATGATTGTTGCTGCGCTTGGATTTACCGAATATTTAATTGAGCTAAACTCTTGAGCGTAGTTAATTGGGACTTTGTGTGTACCTGGTTTTAAATCACTTAAATCAACAACAATATTTTTTGTGCCCGATTGTTTAGCAAAATATAAATCTGATTTACCCCCAATTAAGGTAATATCAACTTTTTCTGGTAAACCATCAATTACATAGGATTCCCTGTTATATTCAGCAACTACTGGCACATCTCTTAATACTTCAGCTGAACTTTCATTCATCGTTATTAATTTTTGATCAACAGCTATATATAATGCTATAGCAAAAATAAGTGATATAAATAACAATGTATTACTTTTTGATAACCAATGTTCGATAAATTTACCAGAGTTTGAAAATTTTTCACTAATTGCAATAATTACTTTAGTAATTGGAAAAACTATTTTTCGATCAACAAAAGACACAAAAGAACGAAGGAAACTTTTATTCTTCATCTTCTTTTCCCTCCTCTTCGTCAACAAAAATTGATTTCTTTGGACGCAATTCTTCTAAAAGCATCAATTTAAAATCATCTATTGTTAAATTATAATGTAACTCCCCACCTAAAGCAATTGACAAACGTCCAGTTTCCTCTGAAACAATCAATGAAATACAATCTGTTATTTCAGATATTCCAAGAGCAGCACGATGTCTTGTTCCCAAACGTTTACTTATTTTCAAATTATCGCTTGTTGGAAAAACAGCGCCTGCACTCGTAATTTTGTCCCCTTGTATAATGACACCACCATCATGAAGTGGATTGTTTGGAAAAAATATTGAAATTAATAAATCACTAGAAATATCAGCATATAACTTCTTTGATTTTTCAATATATTCATTTAAACTATTATCACGTTCAAAAACTATTAAGGCACCAATTCGCGCTTTTTTTAAATAATCAACAGCTTGAATTATTTCATATACAACCTTTTCTCTTTCATCAGTTGTTAAAACTTTATGACGCCCTAATAATTGACTACGACCTAATTGTTCTAAAACATTTCTAATTTCTGGTTGAAAAATAATTATTAAAGCAATGGGTCCCCAAGTAACTACATAATTGAGCAAAAATTTTATTGTTGATAAATCTAAAATATTACTAATAATTGATAAGATTACTATAATTAAAATTCCTTTAAATAAAAGGGCCATTTTTACATTTTTTCGTAAATTCTTAAAAATATAATATAAAACTAGCCATACTAGTAATACATCAATAAACCCCTTTATTAATGATATAAATTCATTAACTGTCATTCTTTCACATCCTAATCTGTATGATGAATATTGTTTTCATTATCAACCCAATAACTATATCTACAAGTGGTTGTTTCAACTTCTTCATCGATATATTCGTAATTGTATTGGCTTGATGATGGATTATATTTTATTTTTATATATCCATCCAACTTTGTTTTTGTATCTTTTGGATCAACTATATTTGAACTTATTAATCCTTCTTTTATCAAAACCTTTATTTGAAGAGCAACACAACTGTTTTCTTCTCCAATTGTCATTTTATTAAATATATTATTAAAACCAATTGTATTGATGGCAACATAAGTTCTCGCTGATTCAATTAATTGCTTTTTTTGAAAATCACTTAAAGATTTCTTTGATTCACTGATAGAATTAGTATAAATCGAAATTGAAATAGCTGATATTATTCCAATAATTACAAGTACTGCTAATAATTCTACCAATGTAAATCCATTTTTCTTCATCTTATCACCTAATAAAATTATAACACAAAATCAATCTTAATCAATTAAAAAGAAAAAAGTTTAATAAAAATTAAACTTCCCAAGGTGACTCTTCTTTATTATCTTTAGAACTATTTGATTTTAATTCGTCTTGTTCTTTTTCAAAATTATTAGGTTCATTTTCTTCTACTTCTTTTGCTTCAACATTTTCTTTTGCAACTTCTAAAGTATTTGCTTCTATGTTTTGTTTAACATTTATTTCTTCTTGATTATCTATTTTCGCTTCAACGACTGGTTTATGAATAATATACTTATCAACAATATACCCTATAACTGTTAATATAATAACTGCTCCACCTATTATAAAAATTAAAATATGATTTGAAATAAACTCTAACATTTATTTTCCTCCTTTAAGGTAATCTTCACCTTTAAATGGTTCTTTAAATAATAAACCCTTATAATTTTGTTGCCTTAAAACTTCATATATTCCGATTGCAACACTGTTTGAAACGTTTAAAGCTCGTACATGTTCACTCATTGGTATTCTGATACAATGTTCTAAATCTTTTCGCAATATTTCAAGAGGAATACCAGTACTTTCTTTTCCAAAAATCAAATAAATGTTTTCTTTTGAATCTGAAAAGTCAAAACTAGTATGAGGTTTTTCGCCATATCTTGTAAAATAGTAATATGTCCCAATATTTTTTGATTTAAAATCATCAAAGTCATCATATAATGTATAATCACATTCAGGAATATAATTAACACCGCTTCTTTTTAATTTTGACTCAGAAAGCACAAAACCCAATGGTCTTATTATATGAAGTCTAGTATTGGTTGCAGCACATGTTCTCATAATATTCCCAGTATTTTGAGGTATTTCTGGTTCATATAAAACAACATTTATCATGCGTCAACCTTAATATCGCTAATTGTAACATCAGGAAGTTCAATTCCTTCATCATTACAAAGTTTTTCAAACCTTTGTTTAAAAGCTCGTAACTCCTTTACAATTGCATCTGGATATATTCTTTTACTATTTTTTATAGCATTATAAACATCTAAAACATTTACTACTGTACGATTATCGAAAAGTGCATTTGAAAAAGCTTGTGATAAAACCGAAAATGCTACATCTGGATACATTGCTGCTAATCCATAAACTCTTTTATATTGAGAAGTTGCCGAAACAATTGAATCAACTAATTCTTCAACAATATAATCTGTATAATTAAAATTAGCTCCTGTTTGCGAAGAAATTCTTGGAATTGATCCAACCAATATTTTAACAGTAGTTTCATGTGAAGGTTCTAAAACATCAATACGATCAAATCTTCTTAAAAAAGCACGATCACGAATTACATATGTTTCATATTCCTCAGTAGTTGTTGCTCCTATTGCTTTAATATCACCACGATCTAAAGCTGGTTTCAAGATATTAGCTAAATCCATGGGCCCATCAGAAGCCCCACCAATTAGTGTATGAACCTCATCGATAAAAAGTATTACTTTACTTAGTCCTTTAAGTTCACGTACTAAAATATTAATCGCCATTTCTTCTTTTCCATCTTCAGTAATTGTGCCAATTAATGATGTTGAATTAATTTTTACAATTTTATATCCCTTTAATGCATCTGGTACATCATTATTTTGAATTTTATATGCAAGTCCCTCAACAATTGCTGTTTTACCAATACCGGCCTTACCAATTAATAAACCCGATTTATCTGGTGTTAGCAAAATAATAATCAATTTTTTTATTTCATCATCACGAGCAATTGCAGGATTGGTTACATATTTTTTTGCTGTCAAATCTTCCCCATATGCATCAATAACACTAAATTTTACAGTATTCTGAGATAGCACTTTATTATCTTCTACATTTAATACTTCAACATTGTTATCATTCATATTATTTTATATATCCATTTCTTTTTAAGCTTTCCAAAACTTTATCATAAGGTACAGCTCCAACAATTCGATTGTGTGTATCAGTAGCTTCACCTTTTTCAAAATATACAGTTGTTGGAGTACTTGTATAATATGCATAACTTATTAATTTGGCTTTTTCTTCATTACTCATAGCACCAATATTTATATAGTTAATTCTTATATTATATTTAGAAATTATAGCTTCCATTGTTGGCTTATAAGCCTCACAGGCACTACAAGTCTCTGAACCAATTACTAAAACAAAACTTTCTTTATTTTCAATCATTTTTGTTAAATCATCAATTTTTACTTCATGATATGTTGTCTCATTTGTACAACCTGTTATCAAAATTAGCATTATTGCTACTAAAAAAATAAATTTCTTTTTCATTTTCATTCCTCTTTCTATATACATAGTTATTATATAACAAAGTAATCAAAAAAAAAAGAGTTTTGGCTCTTTTAATCTCCTAAAATTATCATCTGATCTGGCAATAAATATATTTTCATATTCTTAGAAATCAGTTCTTCGTAACTTAGATTACTATTTTCTAAAACATCTTTTAAAGTATCACCATCTTTAGTTATATAAACATTATTATTGCTTGGAAGAACTATTTCTTGCCCAGGATATAAAAAGTCATTTTTATTTAAACCATTTAAAAGTAATATTGTATTTACATCAATATTATTTCTCCTAGCAATATCATATAAAGTATCACCTGTTATTACTACATATGTTTTTAAGTATTCACGACCATTATTTGGAACAATTATTTGTTCCCCCATAAAAATAGAATCAAGATTAATTGAATTTAAACTTTTTAATTCTTCTATTGTTGTGTTAAAAGCTTTTGCAATTGTTTCTAATGTATCACCATATCTAACATTATATATTGTATACATAAATTCACCTCAATTTATTATATGATTCTTATATTTTTATGGCACAAAAAAAGAGCCGAAGCTCTTATGCTGCTTGTTGTGTACAAACAATTGAAAGTGTAGCAGTAGCTGTTGTACCATTATAAGTTTCAGCTGATTCGCCATATGGCCAATAATAGTATATTGTTGCAGTATCAGTAGAACCACCTGTAACACTACCACTCATTGATTCTCCAACTGAAAGTTTATTTGCTTCAGCATGGCCAGATGCACTATACAAATTCAAGTTTGGATGTGTTGAACCCTGACCCATACCACTCATTGCTGTTACAGTTATTGTATAATTTGCATTAATAGATGACGCAATTACAATGTTTTGGCTTCCCTCTATTCCAGGATAAGCGTTTGAAATAGTAACTGTAAATGCACTTGTTTCACCAGCTGCAGTACAATCCCAGTGAAGAATAGTACCTGTTGCAGAACCAGTCATTGTTTCTTGATAATATGCATATGTACCAACCGCAAAACCGATTCCTAAAACTAAAATAGCAATTCCTGCATATAAAATTTTATTTCCTTTCATATTCTATCCTCCTAACCTTGTGCCCCTGCAGCTTGCTTACAAATAATTGTGTAATTAATTTGTAAGGTTAAATCTGTAGTCGTTGAAAGTGGTTGTTCAGCAGCATCATTTGACCAATACCAGTATACTGTATCACTTGTTGTAGTATTCTTAGCTACACCTGTATGAGTAAATACAGTAGTATCTGTTAATGATGTACCACTTAATGTAATAGGAGTATTATGACCACTATCTGAATACAAACCGAAGTTTGCTGGTTTGTTAGCTGCGTTTTGATAGTTCATTTTAATTTCTATGTCAGTAACAAAGTTTGTTGACTTTACTGCAAACGTGAAACTACCACTTGAACCTGGTGCTAAATCACCTAGACTTACTCCTGCACTAGTCTGGGCGTTCTCATTAGTACAATCCCATGCTAGCATCGTTACATTAACAGTTCCAGTTATTGTTGTTTGGTAATATGCATATGTTCCTACAGATATTGCAACTGCAAAGACCATCATTGCTATACCAATAATAAGTTTCTTTTTTTCATTTTTCTTATCTTTCTTTTTCATTTTCTTCCTCCTTCTCACTTATTTTAAATAACTATTGCTATTTTCAAAATTATTATAACATATTTCAAAAAAATAATTCAAGATATTTTTTTATTATTGTTCAATTTTTTGTCCACTTATTGATAAATTTATAAATACATTTGATTTATGTTCCTTTTCTTTTTTGCCAGATTTCGGCCAATAATAATATATTATTACGGAAGTAGTATCTCCAGCTGCGATAGTTCTCGTTAAAGTTGTTTTCCCAGGAACTATTTCATTATTATGTTCTTTATCAGCATATAACTTTAAATACTCTGGCCAATTAGTTTGATTTTCAAAAGAAATAGTCGCATCAACGCCAACACCATTTTGAATAGCAGATAAGTTCAACGTAAACAATCCTTCTGATCCTGGTTTTAATTGATCTCCCAAATCTGCGGTAAACGAAGTTTCTTTGTCATTTACAATAAAACTCCATGCTGCAACATTACTAGTAGTTATATCAACTAATTTTTTTTGATAAAACACATATGTGCTAATCCCTAATGTAATTGCTGCAATTATTAATAATATTCCATACAATGTTGACTTTTTTTCTTGAGAAAGCCCCTTGGGTTCCTTAGTTTTTAATGCTTTTTTTACTTTTTTCATTGTTAAGCCCCCTCGTTAGGATTCTTTTGGTGACCATTAATCTCAATTGTAAAACTAAATTGTCCAGGAACATATGGTTCTGCAGAATTGCCGTATGGCCAATAATAATAAATTGTTACATATGTTTCGGCTCCAGCAGATAAATTCCCTGTAAATGTTCCATCGTTAAGACTAACTTCAAGATTTTTGCCTGAATCACGATAAAAATGCAAATTATTCGGTGCATCAACCGCATCCGTAAATTTTATTGTATATTCAACTGGGACTTCACTACCAACTGCACTAAGCTTAAGTTGGAAAGAATTATCAACTCCTGGATATAAATCTCCTAAATTTACTGTAAAAGGTGTGGTAGCATCATTAACTGTAAAAGCCCAATTAGCAGCAGTTAATGTTGCTGTCCCAGTCATTTCAGTTCTAAAATAAGCATACGATGTATAAGTAATAATTATTGCAAGTGCAAACAATATAATACATAAAACACAATATATTTTCCTACTCATAATTTCACCTAAACATTTCTCTGGAATATATTAGCTGAAATTCCAACATTTCCACTTTTGTTTGCATAACATGTTACATCGTTATGTGTTGTATCCCAATATAGTTTTAGCTTATAGTAGTCTTTTTCTGCAGATATCAATCCAAAATTAATAGTGCTTGTTGCATTATTTGTCAAAGTAACTTCTGTTTCTGCATTAGTACTTTGATTGACAGAATATAATTTATAAGAAATAGGATTTTGGCATCCTGTTCCCCATGTTGGTAAAGAAAAATTTAGTATATAACTCATAAATACTTCGGATGAAGTTGTTGGGTTATTATCATTACCAGTATAGTTCTTCACATAAAATTTAATTTCATCCACTGCTACCGAAGATGCTGGAAGTATACTGTGGGTTTCTGAAACCACTTGAACTTCACCAGAGTATTTTGCTGATCTGGCTGACACGGCACCTGTTACCTCACCTTTATAGTATGCATATGATACTCCAATACCACTAACGACCAATGCTGCGAATAAGAATATTAGGAGTACTAATAACCATTTAATTTTCTTTTTCACTTTTCCACCATCTTTCTTTTCAAAGCAAAGAATGTTTCCAAAGCAACAAGAGTAATAACTAATGTCATAATTCCAAGTGGAGTTTGTAAGAACAGAATGACTTTACCGACTTTATCAACATGACCAATAACTCTTCCTTCAATTACAGATATATCTATTGGTTCATCAGCAGAGTTGTTAGCATCTCCCTGAGTTGTGAAAGTTTTTCCATCTTTCTTTATTATACGATGAGTTACAACCATTCCTCTTTCATGAAATGTTATTACATCTCTTACTTTATAATCTTTTTGTTCTTTAATAAAAATTATATCCCCTGGATGATATACAGGTTCCATACTACCGGTTAAAATTATAAGTCCACTATATCCAAAGACTTTAACAACTTCAACTTTAAATATTACTCTAAAAACAAGTGTAAATAAAGATGCCAAAATTACAATAACGGCAAAAATTGAAGATAAAACTTCTAATATTTTATGAAACACTGATTTTTTGTTTTCTTTATTTTGCTTGTTTTTCATAAAAAAATCCTTCCTAATCTACTTCTTCAGCAGTTACATTTATTGTCATTGTGTAATCTGCTTTGTTTCTTTTTAAACCAATTTTAGTGTCTAATTCATTATTTTCACTAACCCAGCACCATTCTAACTCATAGTTATCAGTTTCATTGGCAGCCAAGTGTAAATCTTCAAGTTTTACTTGATCATAATAGACCCAATCATATTTACCAATAACATAGAAACCATTTTTCTTTAATTTGTATTTTATATTAACTCTATCTTCATTAGTTTCAGTTAAAGATAATTTATACACTATGGAATTATCAATATCATTTTTGACATCAAATTGATATACACCCGAATCATATGGTGCAACACGATCACGAGCAGTATTTAAAATTGAAAAAACTCTAATTTTGTTTTGCTCATCTTTTTTCCATGTTCCATCATTATCAGACACTTTAATAATCATTTTCACTGGTGTTGGATCCGGTGTTACTGGTTGTTTACTTTCACCAAACTTAAAACCAATTCTAAAAATGATATAACCAAAAAAGCAAAGAAATAATAACAATAGTAGTAAAAGTAACCATCGCTTGCGTTTTTTCTTTGTCTCTTCTTCTTGATATTTTTTGTTGTTATCTACTTTTTTCATATTGTCACTCCGTTATAGCATAAAATTTAACCTTCGTTAAAAAATACTAACTATTAATATTCTTTAACGAGGGTTAAACCCTTGTTGACACTTGTTAAATAATGTTTGGATTATGCTCCCTTGTTGTAAAGTGGACTATTTGGAGTCTTTTGATATCCAGTTACAACAATTGGTAAGTTAAAGCTTGTTCCAGCATAACTATTTTCAACATCTTCTGTTGACCATAACCATCTCCAATAGATAGTCTTGGTAGCAGTTCCACCAGCTGCAAGTTCACCACCTAATGATGAAATTCCAGTTGTAGTACAAGATGCATCAGCACAAAGAACTAAATTTTCTGGTAACCCAGAAGTTGTTCCAATTTCAATGGTGTAAGTTACTGGAACATCACTATTAGTTGCTGCAACTACGATATCATAACTTCCAGATGATCCTGGTTGAACTTTTTTAGTATTACCAACAGTAATTACATTATTAACATCACCATCTAACAAGTTAATTGTGAAGTTAGATGATTGCCCATTAACTGTAAATTCCCAATCTGCAACTGTTAAAGCTGCTGTTCCTGTTACAGTTGTTTGGAATCTTGCATATGCACCTGCAAAAAGTCCTACAGATAAAGCAAATAAAATGACTGCAACTAGAAAAATAGTTCTGTCATTTCCTTTTTTTTGACCTTTCTTCATTATTCTCCTCCCATCTTCTTAAATAAATTATAATTTATATGTTAAATTTTGGAGTGCCTACCAAAATAAAACATCTTTACTAGGCAATACAGGCCTCTACCTTATTGCTATATTAAATATACAACACATGACAAAAAAAGTCAATTATTTTGATGATTTGTTTTAAACAGAATTCATTTTTATTTTGTCCTATTTTGTTCTTTTTAAACAAAAAAGTCATGAAAAATCATGACTTTAAATTATTTCTAATTTATTATTTTTTACATCAATTTTAATTTCAGTATTATCCTTTATTTCACCACTAACTATTTTTTTGGCTATTAATGTTTCTAAATTTTCTGTAACAAATCTTTTTATTGGTCTTGCCCCATATGCCGAATCATAAGATGAATCAATAATAAATTTTTTAGCATTATCACTCAATACTAAAGATAGCTTGTTATTTTTTAATCTATTCTCTAAATCAGCAATAATTTTATCTAATATCTCATAAATTACTTTTTGATCTAAAGCATTAAAGACAACAATTTCATCAATACGATTTAAGAATTCCGGCTTGAAAGTTTTTCTCAATTCTTCAAAAACTTTTGCTTCACCATTTCCATCTAAAATATGTTCACTACCCAAATTAGAGGTCATAATTATTATTGTGTTTTTAAAATCGACGGTTCTACCTTGTGAGTCAGTAATCCTGCCATCATCAAGTATTTGAAGTAGAATATTAAAAACATCTTTATGTGCTTTTTCTATTTCGTCAAATAAGACTATACTATATGGGTTCCTTCTAACAGCCTCTGTTAATTGTCCACCTTCATCATAACCTACATATCCTGGAGGAGCACCAATTAATCTCGAAACTGAAAATGATTCCATATATTCACTCATATCAATACGGACCATATGCCTTTCATCATCGAATAATTCATAAGCAAGTGTTTTAGCAACTTCTGTTTTACCAACACCTGTTGGTCCTAAGAAAATGAAAGAACCTATTGGGCGATTTGGATCTTTTATTCCAGATCTTGCACGAATTATAGCATCAGCAACTTTATTTATTGCTTCATCCTGACCCTTTACTCTTTTTTTCATATTCTCTTCAAGATTCAATAATTTATCTTTTTCACTACCAACTAATTTACTTATAGGTATATTAGTCCATCTAGAAATGATTTCAGCAATACTTTCATCTGTTACAGTATCACTTAATATTTGATATTTGTCACTTTCTTTTAAAGAATTGATTTCTTTCTCAAGTTCAGGGATAATACCATGTCTTAATTTTGCAGCAGTTTCTAGGTCGTAATTATTTTCAGCTTTTTCTAAATTAAATTTTGCTTTTTCTAATTCTTCCTTTTTTCTGCTTATTTTTTCATTTATTCCTTTTTCTTTTTCCCACTTCTCACGAAGACTTGTTTCATCTTTCTTTAAACTCTCAAGTTTTTCTTTGATTTCTAAAACTCTTTTTTTAGAATTATCGTCATTATCTTTTTTGATGGCTTGAAGTTCAATTTCAAGTTGCATTATTTTTCTTGTTAAGCGATCAAGTTCAACTGGAGAAGAATCCATTTGGACCTTGATTGTTGCACAAGCTTCATCAACCAAATCAATCGCTTTATCTGGTAAAAAGCGGTCAGTTATATATCTATCCGATAAGGTTGCAGCAGCTATTAAAGCATTATCTTTAATATTAACCCCATGATAAACTTCAAATCTTTCTTTTAAACCTCTTAAAATAGTTATTGTATCCATAACATTAGGTTCAGACACCAAAACCTTTTGAAATCTTCGCTCTAAAGCTCCATCTTTTTCAATATATTTACGATATTCATTTAAAGTTGTTGCACCAATACAATGAATTTCACCTCTGGCTAGAAGTGGTTTTAACATATTACCAGCGTCCATAGCGCCTTCCATTGCTCCAGCTCCAACAATCATATGAATTTCATCAACAAAGAGAATTATTTTACCTTCACTTTTAGTTATTTCTTTTAGTACTGCCTTAAGTCTTTCTTCAAATTCACCACGATATTTTGCACCTGCAATTAAAGCCCCCATATCAAGTTCCCAAATTATTTTGTTTTTTAAACTATCTGGAACATCACCTTTTACTATTCTAGATGCAAGGCCTTCAACAATTGCTGTCTTACCAACACCAGGTTCACCAATTAAAACCGGATTGTTTTTAGTCTTTCTTGAAAGAATACGAGTTATACTACGAATTTCTTCATCGCGACCAATGACAGGGTCAATCTTCCCGCTTTTTGCAAGTTCAACAATATCACGACCATATTTTTCTAAAACATTTTCTAAATTCTCTTGAAATGGATTTTGATTCATAATATCCCTCCTCATTAAAAAATTATGTGTTTCCACATAATTAATTATACTAGCAAATTAGCACTTGTCAATAGAGAGTGCTAATAATTCCTCTAAATCTGAAATATCAATGTATTTTGATTCCTTTTTAATTTTCGAAAATCTTACTCCAATGCCCCCTGCTTTCTCCCATTCTGCCAAATTGCCTTTATAATCATCAACTAAAATAGAATCCTCAGCACAAACAGTTTCAGTTTTAGAAACTTCCTTTGGAACAGGAATAATAGTTATCTTCTTCAAGAATTTACGAATGTATTTTATCTTAGCAACTGCTTCTTTTTGACTATTAACATGAGTAAGAATTGCTATATCAAATTTCTCTGAATCATGTAATTTTTTTATTTTTTCCATGCTATCATTTATTAATGGAGTGGTTTCAAGCAATGACACCCAATCTAAATTTTGATAAAATTCCCTAACTGCTGGGACATCTGTTCTATCTATTTTTTGATTTTTCATCATCTCATATGTAACTTCAATTGTATCTGAAATAACGCCATCAAAATCTATATATAAATTTTTCATAATATCACCATCCCTTATAAATATATAATGCTTTCCCTTAGCAGTCAAGAACAAAAAAAAGAAAGTTTTTACTTTCTTATTTCAATGCATCAATTAATTCTGCTTTTTTCATTGAAGTATATCCTTCAATTTTCTTTTCTTTTGCTAATTCACGAAGTTCAGCAACTGTCATTTTTGAAACATCAGTAACTTTTTTTGTTTCTTTCTTAGTTTCTTTTTTTGCAACTGGCTTACCTTCTAATGACTTTTTAGCAATTTCAACTAAAGCTGCAAATGAAGCTGGATTATCAATTGCAAGTTCACTTAACATCTTACGATTAAAAGCAACTCCTGCTTTTGTTAAACCATTAATAAACTTTGAATAACTAATTTCATTCATACGACATGCAGCATTGATTCTAGTAATCCATAATTTACGAAAATCTCTTTTCTTTTGTCTTCTATCACGAAAAGCATATTTTCCTGAATGCATTACTTGTTCAGCAGCAGTTCTATAAAGTCTATGTTTACTTCCAAAGTAACCTTTAGCTTGATCTAAAACTTTGGCACGACGAGCACGATGAATTGTGCCACCTTTAACTCTTGTCATTTTTAAACCTCCCTTATTTTACTAAAACGTTTTTTAATCTCTTCATGTCTGATTTACTCATATTTGAAGCAGATCTAGCATTACGATTGTATGCAGCGTTTTTCTTTCCAGTATTGTGTCTTGCACCTGGTGTTCCAATTTTAACAGTTCCACCTGGGCGTACATTAGCAACTTTTGCAGTTCCCTTATGTGTTTTAATTTTTGGCATAATAATTCCTCCTATTTTTCTTTTTTTGGTGTTAATATCATTGTCATATATCGCCCTTCTAATGTTGGTTTTTGTTCAACATCAGCAATATCTTCTAAAGCAGCAGCAAAGCGAACTAAAACATCTCTTCCAAGCTCTGGATGAGCCATTTCACGTCCTTTAAACCTTATTGAAGCTTTAACTTTGTGACCCTTTACTAAATACTTACTTGAATTATTTACACGCGTATTAAAATCATGAACATCAATAGTAACCGAAAGACGATATTCTTTAAGTTCAAGATTATTCTCACGTTGTTTTTTCATATTTTCTTTTTGCTTTTTCTTGTTCTCGTATTTATACTTGTTGTAATCCATTATTTTACATACTTGTGGAGTAGAATTTGGGCTTATTAAAACCAAGTCGAACCCTGCATATGATGCAAGAGTTAACGCATCTTTGATATCTTTGATTCCCAATTGTTCTCCATTAGGTCCAATAACCATAACTTCTTTTGCTCTAATTTGTTCATTTACAAACAAATCTCTTTCTTTGCTAGCGATAAATGACACCTCCAAATAAAAAGTGAATGCAAAGCATCCACTATAAAAACCAAGTAATTATAATCTTTTTGGCCTTATACCCATCAACCTAATCGATCGGGTGAGAAGTGGATACTTCTTCTTTCCTTTTTTATACATCAGTATTATATCAAATATATTATATTTGTCAATATCTATTTACATTTTTGCTGTTTTTAATATAATTAATTTAGGAGATGATTTTATGGATTGTTTATTTTGTAAAATAATTAGTAATGATATTTCGGCTTATAAGATTTATGAAGATAATTTGGTTTTAGCATTTTTAGATATAAATCAAGATGCTCCTGGTCATACTTTAATTGTTCCTAAAAAGCATCATGCCGATTATCTAGAATTAGATAAGGATTTATTTAATCATATAATTGAAGTTGCAAAAAAAATTAATGATGACATATTCAAAAAATTAAAAGCTGAAGGATCTAGTTTTGTATGGAACTATGGCATTAGCCAAGAAATAAAACATTTCCATCTACACATACTTCCAAAATATAAAAATAAACCTGTTCTTAAAGATGAAGAAATATTTAATATTTTAACAAAGTAAAAAAAACAAATTACTTTGTTTTTTTTGACTTTTCTAATGATTCCCTAGCTCCATTAATAAAACCTTGTTTAGCCTTTAATGCTCTTATTCGATAGTTAACATATGCTTTTTCAGTCATTTCGTTACGAATGCCTTTTTTCTCTGAGGCTTTTGATTCTTCATAAAACATTTCTTCGCTCATTGCCTTTTCATATTCGACCTTTGCCTTATTTGCATCAGTATAACTTTGAGTTAATTCGGGGAAAAAAGCTAAATGATTTTTCAAAATATAATCCATCGAAACAATTGTTGTTTCATCTGATAAAAGATCAATAACACTTTTATTCAAAGAAAAGCTTTGTGGATTAGCTCTCATTTGCTCAAATATATTATTTTTCGTTTCAAGAATGTGTTCTTCAGCCTTTACTAGTTTTAATCTTGAACTTTTAGTTTTATTTTTTAATTCCTGCAATCTTTGATTGTATATATGTGATATTCTGCCACTAAACAAATCACAAATTATTTTTTTTGAAGCTGCTATATCTGGTGCAATCATTCCTCTTTTCAATTCTAACTTATGTAATTCTTCTTCGATTTTCTGACTATATTCTTCGTAAATACGTGTCATTTCGTCTGCTTGCTCTTTAGAACTTACTTTTCTCACAAACATCAGCTTTAAAAAGTCTTTACATACTTGAATTAAATTTTTACTATTTGAAATTTCATTTTGTTCGCTTAATATATTAGCAGATTTAGACTTAATGTTATTAAGAATCTCAATTTTTCTTTCAATATCTGAAACTTCCGTTTGATATTCAATTTGTTTTTTAGACTTTGCCATAAAACTTGGTTTTTGAATATAATTAGAAACCACTCCAGTTAAAGCCATACCCGAAACAAAACCTAATCCACTTAATAGCCTTGATGCTTCAGTAGCAATATTTAAAGATGATGGTCCAAAGGTGAGAATTGATACAACCCCTAAGCATCCTGTATATATTAAAGTACGCACCCCATTTTTTGAAAAATTGTGTTTTTTTATTGCAAAATCAGTCTGTTCTTTAGCTAATTTTTCCTTGTATTTTTCTAAATAAAAGTTTAAACTTTCAATACAGTTTTCTATAAATTCATCAAGTTCAAAATCATCAAATTTGTATTCAACTATCTTTTTTGCTTCTTGACCTGAACGATTTGTTTTTTTAAAGTAAAATTTATATGAATTATCACTTTTTTTTATATAATCTAATTTAAAACCATCTATTGCTTCCATATTCTTACCTCTAGATAAAGTATATTAAAAAGTTAATTTAAAGTCAAATTAAAAATAAATGATTTCTCATTTATCTTAATTTTTAATTTTATGAAATTCTAATCTTAATTTATCTGCAATTGTAACTATAAATTCTGAATTGGTTGGTTTTGCTTTATCAATATCAACACTATGGCCAAATATTTCCTCCATTAAATTCCAATTCCCACGATTCCAGCTTACTTCAATTGCATGTCTAATTGCTCTTTCAACTCGAGAAACAGTTGTATCAAATTTTTCTGCAAGTTCAGGATATAACTCTTTTGTTATTCCTCCGATTGTTTCAGGTCTTTCATAAATTATGCTGATTCCTTCTCTAATATATTGATAGCCTTTAATATGTGAAGGAATACCAAGCTCATGAAGAATTTTAGTAATAGACATTTGTAAATCGTCATGTTTAAAATCAATATTTTTACTTTCTAATGAGCAATTAGCAGTATCTAAAATTCTTTTTTCCAAATCTGCCAAATCAAATGGCTTTAGTATAAAATAATTAACTCCAAATTCTGAAACTTGCCTTATTACTTCGCTGGCATTATAACTTGTTGCAACAATCACACCTTTGTTAATATTTCTTTTCTTCATTTCTTCTAACACATATATTCCATCTTTTTTAGGCATAATTAAATCTAAAATGATTAGATCATAATTGTCTTTTTCAGTCTCAATTTTTTGAATTCCTTCTTCACCATCATAAGCCTCTGAAATAATTTCAACTGTATCTTTGGTTTTGAAATATTCTTTTACCATTTCTATTAAATTTACATTATCATCAATCATTAAAACTTTTACTTTTTCCATACTTTCCTCCTTATGCTAAATTTATTATAAATTTTATGAATGTCGATTCTTGTCAAAATAATAAAAGGAAGTTATTTTTCAACAACTTCCTTCATTTTTAATACTTTTTTTACATCTAATGATGCTCCTCCGACTAGAAAGCCAGATATCTCATTAATTTTATTTAATTCCGCAATATTTTTTTCATTAACACTACCACCATATAAAACTTTTGGTTTATAATTAAACACTTTAACAGCCGTATCAATTATAAATTTGGTAGTATCAACAATATCTTTATTTGTTGGAATAATACCAGTTCCAATAGACCAAATTGGTTCATAAGCAATAATAACATTTTTTAAATTATTTTCATCAATTCCTTTTAAACCATCAACTATTTCTTTTTTTAATACTTTGCTTGTTTTAAGCATTTCTCTTTCTTCTTTGGTTTCACCAATGCAAAAAATTACCTTCAACCCATTTTCAAGAGCTTTTTTTATTTTTGAATTGATTTTATCATCATTTTCACATTGATATTGTCTTCTTTCACTATGCCCGATTAAAGCATATGCCACGCCGATACTTTTTAATTGTGAGCAAGATACTTCACCAGTATAAGCCCCATTATCAAATTCAGATATATTTTGTGCTCCTATTTTATAATTTTGACTTATAAAATAAGGCAGAAACAACATTGGTGGTAAAACTATAATGTCACTAGCTTTTAGATTATCGTTTAAAGCAACTACATAGTTTTTAATATCTTTGTAATCAAAATTCATTTTTAAATTTAACGCCAATATTTTTTTCATCTTCGTTTACCTTCTTGTGCATAATTTGGCTCATAATAGTTTTGGTATTTCATCAAAAATGCCTTATTTGCTTCTTCCATCTTTTCAAGTTTACTCTTTAATTTTCTGTTTTTATTTACAATCAGTCTACGTTTTCGATTAACACTTTGATATTTTTGCTGATAACTAGCATTTATTCCATCTACAATTGCTTGCATAACAATTGGTTTGTTTTTCGTATTATAGTCAATTTTCTGTTCAAGTTCTTGACATTGCATTTGAACTAATTCTAATTTTTTAATATTAGTAGAGTACTTTAAATCACTCCTACATAATTGCTCTAAAGCATGATCCTCAACTGCTTCAATGTCAGGAAATTCTTTAAAATCAGCTTCTATCATTTTTTTAACTTCACCATAAGTATTCTTACTGCCTGGCATCTTTTGTTTAAGAGTTCCTACATCCATCATACATAGTTGATAATACAAATCTGTATTTCTGCGCAACCTATCAACAATTTGATTTTTCCTTGTTTCAAATTCTTGAGATGAACTTTGTCTTAAATCAGCTTTTATTTTTTCTATAGATTCACTATATTTTCTCATCTCAGCCTTATAATCATTTAGCTTTTTTTGCATTGCTAATAATTCTTCATAATAAATTTTTTCAACATTTTTTTGATTTATTTCTTTCTGCCATTCTCTTTGAATAGTCGTTAATCTATATTCAAGATTATCAATTACAGCATCTTTATTTGAAATTTTACTTTTTAGTTTTGTTATAATTCTTTCATATTTTTCTTTTATATTTATGTAATCGTTATAATCTCTTGGAATTTTATGAACAAGTAAATTCCATAAATTTTTTAACCCCTCACTCAAAGTCTCTTTGTAATATTCAGTAAAATCATCTTCTTTTGAATCTTCGCCAACACTGTATTTCTCTTCAGTAGTTTTATGACTCCAAAAATAAGTGGTTTGCCCTTCCATTTCTTTTCTTTGCTTTTCAATAGTATCTAAAATGCCATTTAATTCACTTATTAACTTCCCGGCTTCTTGAACATATTGCAAATCAGTTTTATCTGGATGAACAATTTTATTAGCATCTTTTTTAATAGTTTTAAAATTGTAACTTAAAACATCTATTTCTCTATTTAAAAGTTCATAATATGAATCTTTAAGAGAAGCAAAATTTTTACTGTTTTCTTCATTTGCTAGGCCATTTTTTTGAATAAAAATTATTATTTTTGACAAAGCAGAAACTAATTCTGACATACTTTTATCTAACATATTATCACCTATTCTAATAAAATTTTATCACGAATAAATAAATATAGCAACAAAAAAGAAGGTTTATTTACCTTCTACAATTTCTAAAATAACCATTAATGCGTCATCGCCACGGCGTTCATCTAATTTTAAAATACGAGTATATCCACCATTACGATCTTTTAATCTAACACTTAAGTCATTAAATACTTTTTTTACAGCTTCATTATCATTTTGTAAGAAAGCTAAAGCTTTTCTACGAGAAACTAGTGTTCCATTTTTTCCATAAGTAATCATTTTATCAAAGTAAGTTCTAACTTCTTTGGCACGAGTTTCAGTTGTTTCAATTTTCTCGTTCATGATTAAATCTTTAGTTAAATTAGCTAGCATACTACGACGATGCTTACTAGTACGTCCTAATTTTCTGTACATGAGTTTACCTCCTAATCTTCATCACGGAATTTAAGTCCCATGTCTTTAATTTTATCAATTACTTCTTTTAAAGACTTTTTACCTAAATTACGAATTTTCATCATTTCTAATTCAGATTTTTCAGTTAAATCACCTAATGTTGAAATTCCTGCTCTCTTTAAACAATTATAAGCACGAACTGAGAAATCTAAATCATCAATTGATGTTTCTAATTTCTTTTGTTTGCTATCTTCTTGTTTAGCATTCATAATTCCTGTCATATCAGCAATTTCACTAATGTTAGTAATAATATTTAAGTGTTCAATTAAAATCTTAGCTCCTAATGCCATTGCATCTTCAGGACGCATTGCACCATTTGTATTAACATTAATAATTAATTTATCATAATTTGCATCTTGACCAACACGAGCATTTTCTACTTCGTAGTTAATTCTTGTAATTGGAGAATAAAGTGCATCTATTGGAATATAACCAATTTTATTATTATCTGCATATTCTTTATTTTCATTAGATGGTACATATCCACGGCCATTAGCAACTACTAATTCCATATCTAATTTTCCACCACTAGCTAATGTAGCAATTTCTTGATCTTTATTAATTATTTCTACATCTGCATCGCAAACAATATCAGCAGCTGTTACTTTTCTTTCTTCTGAAACACTTAAATGTAATATTTTTTCTTCGTCAGAATGATTTTTAACAACAACATTTTTCAAATTTAAAACAATTGTTGTAACATCTTCAACTACTCCTTCAATAGTTTGAAATTCGTGCATTACACCATCAATTTTGACAGCAACAATTGCACTACCTGGCATACTTGATAACATTACTCTTCTAAGAGCATTACCTAAAGTAATACCAAATCCTCTCTCTAAAGGTTCTAATTCAAATTTGCCATAATTATTATTTTCTACATATTCTGTAATTTTATAAATAGGCTTTTCAAAATTTAACATGTTTCCATCCTCCTTTTTTTATAATACTATCCACGTGGTCGTTTTGGTGGACGACATCCGTTATGTGGAATTGGTGTTACATCAGAGATGGCTGTTATTTCTAGTCCAGCAGTTTGTAAAGAACGAATTGCTGTCTCACGACCAGATCCTAAGCCTTTT
>CACXGO010000023.1 GCA_902767245.1 uncultured Erysipelotrichaceae bacterium | reverse complement strand
ATAAATTAAATTGCAATTACAAAAAATTATGTTATAATGAGTATGTAATTGAGTTTTATCTCGTTACATTTGTTGATAATTGTTTCTCAAACGAGATACACAATTGTTCCAGAAGCAAAATTCATCGCACCAAGCGATGTTGAGATAAAGCTTAATTCGAAAGAATTAAGTTTTTTTGTGTTTAAAAACTGCCCTAGGTCCCAAGATATTTTGTATACTAAGCATACAAAATTCCTAGGGGGTTAGTAATTTTAACAAGCAAAAACAGGATTGCTCCTGCTATAATTATTTTTTTAAATTTCAAATATTTATCTAATTTGTTTTGTTTCATAGTGTTGATCATAGTAAGCATCGCGAACTAAATCAATGCTATTTACATATTGTTCTTGCTGTTCATTATAAATCCATATAGCAATTAAATCGTCTATAAAAATTGCTCCAATTTGTCCATCTTTTACCTTATCTATTGATGCTTCTATTACAGGTCTTTTATCATAATAGTATAAATTCTTACCTCCAATAGACCAATATACTTTATCTCCTACTCTATCTTTTCTTGAGCCATATCCTTTTGGTCTTACATAACCACAGTTAATAATGTCTTGTATTTGATCCATATCAGTTACACGATATACTGATGATTCTTTTGTTGGCATTGCATTAGGAATATTTTTCCCAGGGCCAAATCCTGGACCAACACCATTTTTAGCATTTACTATTCTTTCTATGTCATCCATTTTTCCACCTCATTTTATCATATTATAATTAAAGTGTATTTGATAAATGGTATATAGCTAATATAAATACAGTTATAATAACTAAAATCATAATAATTAGAATATGCTTTTTCTTTTCAGCAACCAATGTTGCTATATATTCGCGAATAAAGGCATTAATCCAAAAATAAGTTTTGGTTTTAGCACCAATACCTTCAGCTTTAATATTTAAATTGCTTGCAATATTACCCGCTCTAAATACATGAAAATTAGTAGTTGAAAATGCAATATTTGCACTCTTATTTTTTTCCTTAATAATTTCATAAGAATTTTTTATATTTTCTAAAGTATTCTTAGATTTATTCTCAATCAAAATATTTTTTTCTTTAATATTGCAGCCTAATAAATAATTTTTCATGGCTTCAGCTTCAGATATGATTTCATCATTACCTTTACCGCCTGATGGCACAAATATTAAATCTTTTCCTGTTTTTTCTTTTTGAAGATTTCTAAATTCAATAGCGCGATCAACTCTTGATTTTAGTAAATTTGTTAAAGTTCCATCTTTTTTAATCATACAACCTAAAATAATTATGTAATCTTTATTGAATTCAGGTATATGTTTAGCAGCTTTAACGCTTAATATAATTGTTCCAAGCAAAATACATTCTAAATATGAGACAATAATATAAATTAAAGTTTCAATAAAATCTTGAATTAAATATCCTATTTGATTTTGGTTGTGAACATCAATTATAGTTGAATTAAATAAAATTCTGTTCATTATTTCTGGAAATATGGTTAAAAAGCAGAAAAATAAACCTAAAATTATACCCAGCATATTTTTCCAAGTAAATCCTTCTTTTTTTAGTAATAAAATATTACTAATTGTAACTAATATTGATGTAATAAAAGCAATTGGTAATAATATAAATGAAAACATATTTACGGCATTACGAGTTTCAAGTATGATATTAATTAAACTATTATATTTAAACATTCCAAATAATTGAGTTATCAAACTGATGCTTAAAAATATAATAATACCTAAATAAACAACATTTTTGTAATTATACATGTTTACTTTATAACTTGTTTTATATTTTTTTATAAGATTAATATAGATAGCAAATATAAAAATAAATATTGATATTGGAATAACTATTAAATTATTCATATCACCTAAATAACTGTTATATGTTATTATACCAAATCTATGAATGTATAAAACATGATATTCGTAGACATCTTTTGAACCAATTATTATACCAACTTTACCTTTTTTTAATGATTCAATTTCTAGTTTTAAAACTCCGTTTTCTAAAGAACTATTATTAATTTTTATATTATTTTTATTATTTTCTAAAATAATATCTAAATCATTAATACTATTAATATTTTTATTTACATTTGTTTTTAAAATATATTTATTACCAGTTAATAAAATAGTCAAAGCTGATATAAAAAATAGTAAAACCGCTAGTAAAACAAATTTAAATTTATTATTTTTAAACATATTTCACCTCTAAAATCATTATAACATAAAAAGAGCTATAAAGCTCTTATAAATATTTTTCACTAATTCTTTGCATTTCTTCTTTATAATTATCTTTTAATAAATAATCAGTAAACTTATAGTCTCTTAAGAATTTTTCTTTCATAAATTCCTTTTCTTTTTCAAGCATTATTACAATTTTTAAATTTTTAATCTTTAATTTTTCAATGCCTTTTAATACTTCGGTAGCACTAAAATTATCAAGTTCATCATCAACTAAAATTAAGTCAAAACTATCGCCATTTTCTAATTTAGCAATACAATCTTCTCCATACATTGTAGATATTACTTCTAAGTTGTTTTTCTTTAGTTCATAACTATATTGATCTAATTCTAGGTAATTGTTATCTATTAGAAGAACTCTTTTCTTATTTGATAAAGTAGACGCAATTTTTTCTATTTCAGTTTCACGATGGCTTACAATCATTTGATTTAAAATAATTGTAAATGTTGTTCCTTCATTTAATTCGCTTTTAACAAGTAAAGAACCACCCATTAAATCAAGAATTTTCTTAACTAATTTTAAATCAATATCCAAAGCTTCAATTTTTTCTAAATCCTGCTCACTTACTTCATCATTATTCTTTAAAATTTCATTTATTTTGGTAAGTTCTAAACCTTTTCCTGAATCACTTATTGTTATAATCAAACGACAAACATTATCTTTAATCATTGAATTAACATCAATATCTACATATCCTTTTTCGGTATTGTTAAATGCATTAAATAATATTGAACAAATAACTTGCTTTATTTTTAAGGCATCACCATTTAAAATTTCAGGTATGTTTCTATTAATACTATATTTAAATTCAACATCTTTATCTTCATTACGATATTTATTTTTAGCTAAATAAATTATTTCCTTTAATAAGGTATAAATATTATAATTACTATCTGCAACTTTAATATTTTGTTTATCAACTTGTGTTATATTTAATACTTTATCAATAACATTTGTAACATTACGAGAAATGTTTTCAATTTTAAATGCTTCTTCATGAACAATACTTAAATCATTATTCTTTACAATATCGGCACTTATTAAAATAATATCCGTTAATGGGCCTTTTACTTCTTGTGAAACTTGAAATAACATATTTGATTTTTCTTCAATACTTGTTTCTGTTAATTTTCGATTGTTTGCAAGTTCTTGAAGCAGCTTTAAGTCTGGATTTTCAATTGTAAATGACATAGCATAACAAATCAAAGTCCCAACCATATCTACAATGAGTATACTTGGATCAATTGATTGAATAATTACATTAGCTATTAACATTAAAAGGATTAAAAATATAGGTAAATATTTTTTGTCTTTTAATTTTTTCAAATTTTTAAATAGCAATACTATCCAAGTAACCATAAATATTCCTAAAAACATTTTAACTAAATCAACAGCTAAACCATAACTATACATTTTGTCGCCATCATAAAATTTGTCGAAAGGCAAAGTTGAGAGCAAAACTATTCCAACTAATAAAACTCCTAAATTAATATTTCGCACTAATTTAAATTTTTTCTCATATTTTTCTTTGTCAGTATGATTTAAGCAAATAATAAATGTATAAATTGAGAAAAATGTAAACCAAGTAAATATACTAACTAAATATATTTTGCCAAAAATATCAACCAAAATGGAATCAATACCCATAGTTCTAACAAATATTTGTAAAAATATTTCCACTAAATATTGAATAAAATTAATGATAATTAAATATTTAAAAAATATATTTTCTTTTGAATTAATTGTTTCTTTCTTAAAAAAGATAATTAGTAATAACAAGATAAATAATAATCCTGTTACTAAAAATATGATATTCCACATAAATATACCCCTTTTTAATTAATTTTTAAATTTTTTACCTTTTCATTTTCTAATGGACTACTTTCCTGAACATATTCACCATCGCCTGTTGGTATAAATTCAATTTTGCATAATTTACCATTATGCACTTGGATAAAACCGGTATTTTGTTTGAACATTCCGTTTTTGTCTTTTTTTAACGTTGTTTTTGAATATGGAAGCATTTTTTCATGCTCAGCAAATGCTCTAACATGAGGTCCTACAGGGAAACACTTATTCAATTTTGCATTAATTTCAGTAATTATTTCTTTTTTCTCCTCTATTGTGTAATCTTTATCCCATACTATATGAGCAACTAGATCATCATTTCCAATGTCAGTTGGTTTTAAAAGGACAATTGCTTCATCAATAAAATCAAATTCTTTAATTTTATTTGCAACATCAAACAAATAAACCTTCTCTCCATTTGGATATGTAATGCAATCTGATAATCTACCATAAATAAATACGTGACCTTTTTCATCCATTTCAGCTAAATCACCAGTACAAATCCAATCACCTTTTTTTACTTTTTCTGTTAATTCAGGCTTATTATAGTATTCTTTCATAGCTGATTTACTATTAATTCTTAGCTCTCCACGTGTATTATATGGAAGCTCATTTCCGTTTTCATCAAAAATTCCCATATTTATTCCAACATATGGAGATCCTACACTCATAATTGGCTTTGTAAAGTCAAATTTTGATTTTAAATGTTCAACCGATGCTGCTGAGAATAATTCTGATAAACCATAACCACTAAAAATTGGATGCACTGCTCCACGTTGCATTAAAATATCATTCCATTTAATGAAATCTTTAATTTCTGGTCCTTCACCACCAACGGTCCATCCTTTTACAAAACTAAAATCAAATTTTTTACCTTGTTTGATTTCAGCCTCAACACGATTAAAAAAGGCTTTCCATGCACTTCCAGTAGTTAGAGCAATATTTGGTCTTAATTTGATAATTTGATTATAAAAATCATTTTCTGACACTCTTGGATCTAAGACAACTGTTTCACCTTTATAAAGTGCAAGCATATATAAAACATTTAAAGCTGTAGATGCAGTTGGAGGAAAATGACATAGACATCTATCCCCAGGATAGTATTGAATACCAGAAAGATCACCCATTTGAAGTTGCGATATTGTGGACTCATTAGTAGCAACAGTTCCTTTGACAAGACCACCAATAGTCGTACCACTTGATGAAGTAATAAAAGCAGAACGATTAGCAACAAACGGAACCTTTACTTCTCCAGTGTAATAACTTGCAATTGCTTTAGCTTTATCTAAACCAACATACTTACTTTCATCAGGTATTTTAGCTTTACTTTTTCTAGATTTAATTGCACTTAGGAACGAAACAATTTCTTTTTTTGGACTCGGCATTGCTTCACTAGCAGTTGCAACTAACACTTTTTTAAATTTGGGTTTAGAGAATTCGTAACCAACATTGGGCCACATTTCATCATAAACAATAGCAATTTTAGCATCTTTTGTTTCTTCAGCTAAAGCCTCAGGACTGATTGCTAATTTTAAGAAATACGGGCAAGCACCAATTGCATTAAGTGCAAAAGTCATCGCACAAATATCGGGAAAAAATGGTCCATAAACAGGGACAACTTCATTTTCTTCAATCCCCATTGCTCTAAATGTTCTTGCCCAAGTATATACATTATCTATAAAATCTGATTTTGAAATAACTCTTTTAAAATATTCAATTGCAGGAATATTATAATATTCATATAATTTTTCTTCAATAATATCCCACACAGTTTGCCTTTTTGGAATATCATTTGCCTTTTCATAATACCCATCTGGATAATACTTTAACCATACTTTATCAACTGATGGATAACCAGTTAATCCTTTTTTAAAAAATTCTCTTTGTTCACTAGAAATATGTAAAATTTTACTTATTTCTTCAATTTTAGCATAATCTTTTTTTTCGATTGCTTCTTTAAGATCTTGTTTCAATTTTTCTATTAGTTTTTTTTCCATAAACCCTCCAAAATTATACTACAAATTAATTATATTAAATTTAGCTTTATTTTGCAACATTTTAAATAAAAAAGAACTATTCTTTTATTTAAATAGTCCTTTTAAAATTGAATTTAAGCCTTTATTGATTAATTTATCAGTTGTTTTATTAACTACTTTCTTACCTAATTTATAACCAACTGAATTTTTTCTAGCTTTTTCTTCCTCTTTTTCTTTTCTTAACTTTTCTTTTTCTTCTAAAGCTTTGATTCTAGCAGCTTCTTTTTCTTGTTTTGCTAATTCTTTTTCTTCTTTTTCTTTTAATTTTAAAGCTTCAGCTTCTTCTTTTGCTTTTTGTTTTGCAAGTTCTTCAGCTTCTTTTTTCTTTAATGCTTCTTCATTTAATTTGCTTATTTTTTCATAAGCACTGTCATCATCAAGTAATTCTTCATATTTCATATATAGTTGACTTGAACATATTTCATTTTTTCTTTCACCATCATCTAAAGCCCCCATCATACTTTGAGGTGGCAAAATTTTTGCTCTTTCAACAATTGTTGGTTCACCTTTTTCATCTAACATTGAAACTAAAGCTTCCCCAGTTGCAAGTTCTTTAATTGCTTCACTAGTTGAAAAAGCTGGATTTGCTCTAAAGGAATTAGCAGCTGCTTTTATAGCTTTTTCATCACTTGGAGTATATGCTCTTAAAACATGTTGTACTTTATTACCAAGTTGTGACAAAATTTCATCTGGAACATCACTTGGTGATTGTGAAATAAAGTAAATTCCAACTCCTTTTGAACGAATCAATTTAACAATTTGTATAATTTGTTTTACAACACTATTAGACATTTCAGAGAATAATAAGTGTGCTTCATCTAAGAATAGTACAAGTCTTGGTTTAGGTAAATCACCAACTTCAGGTAATGTATTATAAATTGTTGTTAAAAGCCATATAAGCATAGTGGCATAAAGAGTTGGCTTTTTAAACAAAATTTGGGCATCTAAAATATTTATATATCCATATCCATCACTGCTGTTATATCTAATTAAATCACGAATATTAAAATCTGGTTTCCCAAAGAAATTAGCACCACCATCTTGCTCTAGAATAAGTAAATTTCTTTGAATAGAACCAATACTTTGAATGCTAATGTTACCATATTTTAATGAATACTCATTTCTTCTTTCACCAACATATGTTAACATTTTTTGCAAATCTTTAAGATCAATCATTTCTAGTTTCTCATCTTCAGCAATTTGAAATACGATTGCAAGTACCCCTTCTTGAGCATCAGATAAATCAAGAAGTCTCGAAAGTAAACGGGCACCTAAAGAAGTTATTGTTGTTCTGATTGGATGACCTTTTTCACCATAAACATCAAAAAATGTTACTGGGAATGCATGAAAATTAAAATTTTCAAGACCCATCTTTTCAACTCTTGATGTAACATTTGGATTTTCAACACCAGCTTTACAAGTCCCTGCTAAATCACCTTTTACATCAACCATAAATACAGGAACTCCAGCATTAGAAAAACTTTCAGCTAAAACTTTTAATGTAACAGTCTTACCACTACCAGATGCACCAGTAATAATACCGTGGCGATTCGCCATTTTTGGTATTAAATAAATTTCTTTTTCTTCGTTTTTTGCAACTAAAATTTTGTCATTAAAATACATAATCATCTCTCCTACTTCAATTATACCATTTTTAACTAATATTTGCTATTTTTTTGTTAAACATTTGTTGGCTTCAGCTTTGATTGCAAATGTTAAATCTTCCAATTTTATACTGCCAAAAAAATCATATTCTTTTGAACACCCAAAATATTGATTAAATTCGGCAATAGTTTTTATATTATTTCTGTTATTTCGGTAAATATTAATAAAATAATAAGCCAAGATTTTTGATAAATATGATGATGCTTCACGGATTGAAGCACTTTCCCCTGTATTATTTATTAATCTATTATTTTTTATTTCTATTTTTTTTGATTTGACATAAAATTTATAATTATATTCTTGGGTTAACAAAAGCGAGTCAAAAAATGCAATTTCATTATTATATGCAATTTTATAATACTTTGTATTTTTTAAAAAATCAAAAAACGCAAGTTCAACAAATAAAGGCAAGGCTTCACGTAGTGCTGAATAAGTTGCTAAATGAACCTGTTTATGATTAAAGTTTTGAAATTGAAATGCATGTGTAAGCTCATGAGGAAGTATTGAAATCTTTTTAATTTTTCCGTCAGATAATGCATAAATATAAGATTTTTGAAATGTTGGTAAATACAAATTAAAGCCATCTCTATTTTTAAAATAATCTGTTTGGGTTAAATTAATTCTATTTTCTTTATTACAATCTCTATAAATAGACAATAAATCCATTTCAAATTGTTCTAAAAATTCTTCAATTAAAGTTAAATATTCTTCAGATGATACTTTTACATTTGCAAAAATATAATATCCCATAAAATCCATAATATCTTTAAAATTAAAACTTTTTGTAATTTCTGACAAATACTTATTAAAAAAATTAGCTTTTGCCATTTCAGAGCTTTGAGTAATATTCAAATCGGCTATTATTTTTTCGTCGGTTTCATTACTTTTTATAAAAAATAACATAAATTTTACAAGAGAAGCTTCGTATTTTAGATACTTGATTTCATCATTAGAATATACAGTTTTTATCTTTTCTTCAATTATTTCTAATTTTTCTTCTAAATCTTTTTTATTCCATTTCATAAATATCGCATTACCAATTAATATAACTTTTATATGAAACTAAATTTAAATATGTTTCCATAGGGTCACTTATTTCTAAATCTCTTAAAATACTAACTGCAACTTCCATAGAAACTTTAAAAAAGCATCTGTCCTGTTTCAGAAAATTTGAAATCATTAATTGACGTTCTAATTTATTATGTTCGTTTTTATATTTAATAATTAAATCATCGTTAATCGCTCTTAATTCTTCTAACATATACTACTCTTTTCTAGACCAATAATATTATCTTTACTTCCTTTTATATATTTTAATCTTCCATTAAAAAATTCTTGTCTTAGTTCAGTTAAATTATATATTCTAATAGATTTTGGCGGGTTGTAACAAATGTACTTATTAGAATTATATAAATTAATATTAATTGGATTTGTTGTAATTATTACCATTGCTGTACTTAAATTATGCTCTTTTTCAATAACGGTTGCAAATGAAATGTTAGCATTTAAATCCTCATCTTTAAAAAAGATGTTTTTTAATTCATATATATAACCTATTGCTTCTTCTTCTTTTGTTACCTCACTTATAAGTTTTAAAAAACAATTAAATTTTTCTTGAAATAATATATTTATTTTACTACTTGAAATTTTATATAAGTTTATAAGCTCATTAAATGGCATTTTTAATATTGCAGACTCAATTTTTTCTTCATGTAATTTATTATAGATACTTGATATTATTTTTTCAAATTCTGAACATGTGTTTTTGTTTGAATTTAATATGTTAATTCCTTTTAACAAAGATAAAGAATTTAAAAGATCAATATTAAATTCTTCATTTATTGATTTAAATTTCAATAAAAATTTATTAATTCTTACAATTATATAGTTATCATTATATGTAAATTTTAAATTTAAGGTTTCAAATATTTTTGCAAGTAGACAGGAAAATTCATATGTTACAACTTTATTATTTTTTTCAGTTATTTCAACTATTCTAGAAAAATCTTTATGTTTTTTTATACTTATATCATCAATAAATTCATAATCATATTTTAGAATATTAAATAGTTTAATGTATATTAATATTGCTTTTTCAATACGTGATACATTGTCATAATCTGAAATTATAAAAGATTTAAAATTTTCATTTATTTCAACTTTATCCGAGTATTTAAAAGTTGTTTCGATAAATTGATTAATTGCTTCTGTGTCATAGAGTTGAATCAAATTTTTATAATTTTCGATTATTTCATTTTCAAATTTAAAAATCAAAAATACTTTTTTACTAACCGCAAAAGTTTTTAAAATGTAAACATATTTCTCTTTTGAAAATTTTTTATATTTACCTTTTATATTAATAAAATGAGAATATTCTGGAATAGAAAGCAAAAGCGAAGTTGCTTTTTCATATGTAATATCATAGTTTTTACCATCTATGTCTATATTAAAAAGCTTGTTTTTGTTTTTATTTATATAATTTTTAAAATCAATTTTGCTTGATAAAACTTTAAAATCTCTTAATGATTCGTTATCAAATAGATCTTCTTTTGTTTGAATTGCAAGAATTATTGAAACAGGTGAATACGTTTTTTTTGCTAATATTTCATCATTTTGATTAAGCATAATTGTTAGATTTACGCGCTTTTTTAATGCTTCTTTTAATGACTCTAAAAACAAGTCGTTTTTCATAAATTCGTCAACTAATTTGTTAGTAAAAACAACTTTTTCAAAATTAACATTTATTTTAAAATGATTGTTGTCCAAAAAAAGTGCATTATATTCATCTTGATTTAAACTTATAATTACTTCATCAAAAGAATCCATATTATCACCTATTTAATTATAACAAAAAACCTTACTAATTGTAAGGTTTTTTTAAACAATTTGATCTATTGATATACTAAGCTTATGCTTTATTGGTTTCCATACAATATTTCGCTTAAAAATGCTTATAATATTGATTGGAATCCACGAAATTATAAATATTGGAAACATAAATATTCCTTTATATGTTTCTTTAATAGTATGCTTATAATAAATAACTATAAATAATCCAATTAAGACGGATAAAATATATGAAATAAATAAAGATAAGAAAGCGTTATAAAAATATAAATTAACAAAATTTGAAAAATCCATTTTAAAAAATTGGTAAATTAAATTTGCAAAAACAGCTAAAAAAGAAAAAATTTGAATCATTGGTGAAAAATATATCATAAACATATCAATATTATTAATGCTAAATGTACGGAAAAAATTCTTAATCAATTTAAAACTATATTTATTTAGACATTGCAAAGAACCTTTGGTCCAACGCATTCTCTGATGCCATGATACTTTAAAACTAATCGGTTGTTCATCATAAGTAATAGCATCTTCAACATAATCAATTTTTAAATTATTCAAAGCACATAAACCTGAAAATTCAATATCTTCTGTCAATGAAAAAGTATTAAAACCATATAAATCGATTATTTCTTTTTTTACCATAAATCCAGTGCCATTTATAGGAGTCGAAAATTTTAAATTTTTTCTTGCTCTACTTAAAAAGAAGCTTTGTAAGTAAAAATAGATAGCATAGGAGCTGCTTATCCAACTACTATTAATATTTTTGGTTTCCCTTCTTCCTTGAGCAACACTGAATCCATTATTTAATGATATATTCATGTTAAATAAAAAATTTGGATGTACAACATTATCGGCATCAAATATTAGATAAGCATCAATATTTTTATCACTTTTTAGTTTCTGAAAAGCAATTTTTAAAGCGTCTCCTTTACATTTAACCGGAATATCACAATTAATTATATTAACGCCCATTTTTTTTGCAATTTTTTCAGTGTTATCAGTACAATTATTTATAATTACATTTATATCATATTTAGTTTTTTCATAATTTTGATTTTTTAAACTCTCAATTAATGGAGCAATAACACTTTCTTCGTTTCTAGCAGCTATTAAAATCGAAAAATAGTTAACTTTTGATATTGAATTGCTCTTTTTTATCTTTATAAATGCAAAAAAAGCTATTATGGCATAATAAAAACTATATATTAAACAAATATAAATAATAATGTTGCAAATAATTTCTACCATATAATCAACTCATGCTTCCCTATTTAATCGCCTTTTACGATCTATTATAATCAAAATTGTAATTAATAAAAGTGAAATAATAAATATCCAAATACAAATTGAAATACTAAAAATTGTATTACAGCACAATTCTGAATCAAATACACACATCTGTTTTTCAGGGTGCTTTTCGTAATTTAATGTATTGCTATAGTTTGATTCAAAATCTTTGATTTTATATTTAACTCTAAAATTAATTTTAACATCTTCAAAATCAACATTATCAATACTGCTCTGCCATTTACCATCATTAATTTGAAATTCTTCAATATATTCGATATCTACATTAAATATTTTTTTATAAATGTTAAAATAATTCAAAATATCACTTTTGTTTTCTAATGTATATTTTGAGTCTGAAGTAATATTTAATTCACTAATTATTGGAGTTGGAGCATTTTCAAAATTAAATACATTAATGTTTTCCTTACTTGACCATTCTAAATAGTTATATTTTGTATCATATGTTATAAATCTCGCATCAATTCTTATGTTTTCAATACCAACATTTAAAAATTCATCGTCTTTTTCTAAAAGAAGGATAGGATTTTTATTTTCGTTAATTTCAATTTTATCTAAAATCTTTTCATTTTCGTTTGAATCTAATAATCTATATTCAATATAAATTTTTGATTCTTCATTTGGTAATAAATCTTTAATATTTTCTATTTCTAAATAAGCATTTAAATTTTCGTCAAAATAATATATATTTTTAGGAATATCATTAATAGCATATACTTTTATAGAAAATATGAATATGCCAAAAAATAAGCATAAAATTTTTTTCATAATACCACCTTTTTAAATTATAACATATTCGTTTGTTTTTTAAATAATTTAGAAAGTTTTTTTAAAAACTTTTTAATTGAATTTGAATTATTTGCTTCAAGTTTATGATTGTAATAATACTCATATCGATTTTGAAGATCATTTGATAGTAAGTTTTTCTTTATATAAATATGTGAAAATAGTTCGTTTTCTTTTGAATTAATGGTTTCTTTTAAATTAATGTGATCAAGTTGATAATTAAAACTTTTATTATTAACTTGGTAATAAAGTGAAAATGCCTTTCCCATTGTTATCCAATTTGGTGATTTATACATGTTGATTTCAATTTCTTTAGAATTAATATTTATATTAATATCTTTGTATTTGGTCTTAATTTGTATATTATCATAATCTTTAAACTTATCCATATATTCCATCATTGACTTTAATGGTTCTGCTACGTTTTTTTGAAATGCATTTTTATTTTTTATATCGCTTAAAACTTCAAAATCAGTTTTAGATATTTCTATTTTTTTAGTTGATAATTCATAGTTAACTATTAAAACTATATTATCCGATACATCTATTTCTTTTACTTCATAGTTAAAAAAATTAAAACTATTACTTAACTTGTTATTTATTTTTTTAGTAATTTCTTTAATTCTATTATTTTTATCAATATTAATATTATTAAATAAATTAATTATTTCTGTTAAAGATACTATATTTTCGTTGTCATTTTCTTTCTCTGAAATAATTTCTTTAATTTTATTTATTATACTATTTTCCATTATGTAATCCTCATACTTTACTATTTCGATATTTTCTAATGAAATATAGACCTACTGCTATCAATAAAACAGGTATAATGATAATAAATATATTTATTTTACTATCATTATCTTTTTCATTTGTGACCACAAAATTTTTAGTGTCCATAAGCCCACTATCATTTTTAATCCATACAATATAGCTTCCACTCTTCAAATGTGTAATTAATATATTGCTATTTAAAGTAAGCCATTCATCTGAATCTATTGGTGTTTTTGAATCGTTTTTAATAATCATTTTACAATTTTGACAATTTGTAACACTAATTGTGACCTTTTTAGTTTCACCATTTTCTTGGCCTAAAATAATATTGTTAATTTTTGGAATACTTTCATCTTTAACTGTTGCAGAAACTTTACCTTTAGCTATATTACCGGCTTTATCTCTTACAAAAATTTCATATTCTTTAGAGACATTTACATTATATGTATTCTTATTCGTCCAGGTATTACCATTATCATATGAATATGGATAAGAATCAAGTCCAGATTCATAATCAATCGCATCAACTGTTATTATTGAATAACCATCTTTAGCAGTTGCTGATAAAGATCTTATTATAGGTGGTACATCATCTAATTTATTAACAATTATTTTTTCTGTTGTGATCAAATTTTTTTTATCTTTTACTTTTATTACATATTCGCCATTTTTATTTATTAATTTTGAAAAATTAGCTGTTTGTCCTGATATATTTACCCATTTTTCATTATTAAATGAATAACTATCTAAACCATAAGAAGCAGTTAAAGTAAAATCAATATTAACTTTATCAGCCCATGATGTATTAGAAATTTTATATGTAATCTTTGGAGTATTTTCTGGTTTTATTAAAAAATCTTTAAAATCAACTTTTTCATTATTATCTATCCATGTTACTGTTGTATTGGCTTTTTTATTTGGATCTATAATATGATTTTTAATACGAATAATGTTTACATTTATTCCGGACATTTTTTCTTTTAAATCAGTAATTTCTAAACCAAGATTTAACTGTTTCTTTTTAGGCCCAGTTGCATGTACTATTTTACCATCACCGATATATACCATAATATGATATCCTACTCGAATAATAAGGTCTCCCTTTTTTAAATCATTAAAATTTATTGAATCAACTGAAACACCAGTTTTAACATTATAAAAATGTTCTTGATTATTAGCATCATTAACAAAGTCAACAACTTCATATGGATTACCATTTGGATTTCTTAATCGAAGTCCACTATATGAATCATTACCACTTTGATAAGCTTTAGTTAAAGCAAGATCAAAAACATGATAATAAACAAAAGCTGCAAAGGATGCGCAATCAAATGTCCATTTGTTAGCATTTACGGTGCTAAAACCATTATAATCCTTAGTTACATAATAGAGTTTACTTTGATAACCATCAATTCTTGCAGGACCTTGCATATATGCAAGTAATGTGTAACCATTAGAGTCAGTTCGTTTATTCCCTTCAGTGACAAAATATGACGCAAATAAAGCCAGATCTTCGCTTTGCTCAGTTGTTAAATCGGCTTTTACTTGTGGTAAAAATAAAATAAAACTTATAAATAAAAACAATATTTTTTTCAATTTTATCACCAACATTATTATAACATATATTAATAAAAATTTAAAAAAAATTAGCAATGCTAATTTTCTCCTTCAGATAACATTTTTTCTATATATATTCCGTAGCCTTTAACAGGATTATCGACAATTACATGAGTAACAGCACCAATAATATTATTTCCTTGAATAATTGGTGAACCACTCATTCCTTGAACTATTCCATTTGCCTTTTTAAGTAAATTTTTATCAGTAACTTCAAATAGAATATTATGATTATCACTACGATTGTTTAATTTTAAAATTTTTATTTCAAATTCTTCAATTTGGTTGCCATTAATTGTTGTTAAAATAGTTGCTTTTCCTAATTTTATTTCAGAATTTGAAGCCACTTTATATAAATCTTTATTTAAATCTTTAATCATTTTACCATAAACACCATTTTTCGAATTCTTTGTAATACCTCCAAGAGTATCATCAGTATTAAATTTTGCGATTTTTTCACCTGCTAAACCATTTTTACTTTTTATTATTTTTGATACATAAGATGAAAATATCGTTCCATCATTAGAATCAAATGTTTTTTTGGTTACTTTTTCAGTTATTTCATGACCTAAACATCCAAAAATATTCGAAACTGGATCAATATATGTTAAGGTTCCAATACCCATTATTTCATCTTTTACGTATAATCCCGTTTTGTAAATACCATCATCATATTTAATGTCCATATCAGTTTCTTCAAACTTACCATTCCTAATGTAACCAACTTTTACATTTGATTTTCCTTCGATACCATCAGTAAGTTCTTTTACATTTGTAACTCTTTTTGAATCAATACTAATTATCTTATCACCAATTTGTAATGGTGATATATTTTCCTTTAATTTATATGTTCCAACAACAAGAATATAATCACTTTTTAATTCAATACCAATGCTTTCGCCACCAGCATAGACATAAGAAGAGTATGCAAATATATTTAATGGAAAAAGAAATAACATTATAAAAATACTTATAAACTTTTTAATACTATCATCTCCTCATAAATATTATTAACAATTTTTATTAATAAATATATGGAAAAAAATAGCAAAAAAACGAGAAATTAATTCTCGTCTAATTTTTCACCACATAAATAACAATTTTCGTTCGTTAGTACATTAACAGCACCACATTTTTTACACACTCTTCTAAAACGAATTGTTTTTTCTAAATGAGTTTCAGTTTTATCATTTGTTTTTACTTCAGTTTTTGAAGTTTGAACTTCCATCACTGCATCAATCTTTTTGGTTTTATTTTTAGTTTTTTTATTGTGTTTTTTAATTAAAATTATACATAAAAGTATCATCAGTAATAAAGCAAGAAGTTCTAAAACAATTAATATTATTTTCCAAGGACCTTCAGCATTTTTTTGAATGCTAAGAGTATATACTTTTTTAGCTCCATCAATAGCAGAAACTATTATTTCTATTTTACTTTTGTTTTTTAAATTTTCATTTCCAACTATTTCTACACTTGCTTGATTATCCTCTGCTTCAGCAATTATATTTAATTTTTCGATTTCTTCATCTATTTTTATACTATAAAAATCTACTTTTTTATCAAAATTTATTTTATAGTCTTTAATTTCTAATTTTTCAAGATATACATTAGCATTGGAATTGTTTTCGACAACCTCTTTAGCTTTTTTTATAACAGTAATTATATATGTTTTAGTAGATTTATCTTTACCTGTTACAACAATATTTATACTATTTGTACCATCTTCAAAGTTTTCATTTCCTTCAATAGTGACAGTTGCACTACTTTCAACCGGAATTGCATTTATATTTAATTCCGAAACATCATTTTCTACAATTATTGTATAATTAGTTTTATCTTTGTCAAAATCAATATTATAATTTTTCACTTCTAGAGTTTCTAAATCATTATTAACAACATTTTGTACAAGAGTTAAAGTATAAGTTTTTAAAACTCTAGCATCATACATAACTTTTAAAGTAAATCCAGAGGATATATTACCGCTGGTAACATACTTATTATTAGTATTATATATCATTAATTCGCCATTAATCGCTTTAATGTTACTTAAAATTTTACTAATACTTGCATCATTAACACTTATTGTTAAAGCTTTATTATCAATATTATATACATCAGAGGTAATTTCTAAAACTTTTATATTATAAATAAAACTATAAACATCTTCTACAGCAGCAACAATGTTGATATTACCACTACCATTTGCTTGAATGGTTCCTTTTTGATTAATAGTTGCAATGTTAGCATCTTTTGTACTCCATGACGGATTTAACCATTTTTCAGTATTTTCTGACTGTGCAAATTTTATATCTGGTGTAAGTGTGAGAGAATCACCTTTAAAGACAACTTTTGATTGAGTTATAAAAGCATTATCATTTGCTTTTAAATCAATTATCTTTGAATTGTTTTCTAGATTTAAAGCCGAAAATTTATTATTATTAATGTTTAAGACTAAAAGCTTTTTATTGTTTGACAGATTCAAACTAGTGAGTTGATTCCCATTTACATATAAATTTTCAATCTCTGTATTTTTGCTCAAATCAAGACTTGCTAATTTATTATTTGATAGTAACAGATTAGCAATTTTTAAATTACTGGTTAAACTAATCGTACTTATATTGTTATCGGATAAATTTAAATCCGTTAAGTTCGTTAATAATTCCAAACCTTTAGTACTTACAATATTTGCGTCATTACATTTTAAAACAACTATTGATTCAAGCTCATCTTTGGTTACTTTATAACTACTAGGATCGCGATCATATACTGCATTAAAACCGTCGGTATTAAGTTTTAAAATAATGCAATTATAAAATTGATCATCTTCAAACGCAGTATTTGCTGGTGTTGCAGAAACTTTGTTTGTAAACAACATAATTAATATAATTAAAAACAATTTGTATGATTTTTTCATATACTACCTCACAATACAATACTATTATAATACTAGCATATTATTTTTTTTATTACAATAGAACAAATTTTTTATTTACACAAAAATTGAATAATTTTTATAAATATTTATCATAATTATATTGAATGTCCGCAGATATTCAAAAAAGAAAGTGATTATTCTTCACTTTCTTTTGTTTTACTATCTTTAAAAACCTCTTTACGAGACAAATTCAAACGTCCACGTTTGTCATAACCCATTGCTTTAACAATTATTTCATCGCCAACTTTAACAACATCGCTTGGTTTTTCGACTCTTTCAGTTGCAAGTTGTGATACATGAATTAACCCTTCACATCCTGGCCACAATTCAACAAAGCAACCAAAGTCTTCAACTTTTACAACTTTACCAGAATAAAGTTTGCCTTCTTCAACTTCACGGGCAATTGCTTTAATCATTTCTGCCGTCTTTTCGATTATTTCTTTGTTAGTATGATAAATAATTACACGACCATCATCTTCAAGTTCAACTTTAACAGCATTTACATCGTTAACGCTTGTAACATTTGAAGCATCACAAATAATTTTGGTAATAGTGTCTCCACCTTTTCCAATTACTTCTTTAATCTTGTTTGGATTAATTTCAAAAATCATTGTTTTTGGTGCGTATTCGCTAACTTCTTTACGAGGTTCAGGAATTTGTGCTTCCATGACGTCTAAAATTTCCATACGAGCTTTTTTAGCTTGTGCTAAAGCTTTTTCTAATATTTCTTTTGTAATTCCTTTTATTTTAATATCCATTTGTAGCGAACAAATGCCGTGTCTTGTCCCACCAACTTTGAAGTCCATGTCTCCTAAATGATCTTCCATTCCTTGAATATCGGTCAAAATAGTATAATCTGAACCATCAGCAGCAGTAATTAATCCCATTGCAATTCCAGCAACTGGAGCTTTAATTGGAACTCCAGCAGCCATTAAGCTCATACATCCAGCACAAATTGTTGCTTGACTTGATGACCCATTAGATTCCAATATTTCAGAAACTACTCTAACTGTATATGGAAATTCTTCTTCGCTTGGCATTACTTGCAAAAGTGCTCTTTCACCTAATGCACCATGGCCAATTTCTCTTCTTCCTGGTGATCCATAACGTCCAGTTTCACCAACCGAAAAAGCAGGAAAATTATAATGTAACATAAATCTTTTTTCAGTTTCCAAACTTAATCCATCTAAAATTTGGTTTTCATGTAAACCACCTAATGTTGTAATAGCTAATGCTTGTGTTTCACCACGTGTAAACAATGCTGAACCATGGGTTCTTGGAAGTAAGTCAATATCTGTTGACAATGGTCTTATTTCATCCATTGCACGTCCATCAGCGCGTGTATGCTCTTTTACAACAATTTGTCTAAAAATTTCATATTCGATTGCTTCTAAAACAAGTTTTACTTTCGTTAATAAAACCTCTAAATCTTCTTTTTCGAGCGAACTATTATCTTCTTCATATTTAATAACGATTTCTTCTTTAATTGCATCAATAGCATCATATTTTTCTTGTTTTCCTTTGATTCGCATTGCTTCATCTAAACGTTTTGCTGCTAGATTTTCAATTTCTTTTCTTAAATCGTCTTCAATTTCTAAATGTTCATATTCCATTTTTTCTTGGCCAATTTCAGCAATAATTTTTTCTTCAAATATACAAAGTTCTTTAATTGCTTCATGTCCAAACATAAGTGCTTCTAACATATCTTCTTCTGATACTTGTTTAGCACCAGCTTCAACCATATTTATTGCTTCTTTTGTACCAGCTACTGTTAAGTCAATATCTGACACTTCTAATTCTGCTGGGGTCGGATTAATGATAAATTTACCATCAACTCGTCCAACTTTAACACCAGCAATTGGTCCACCAAATGGAATTTTACTGATTGAAACAGATAATGAAGAACCAAGCATTGCTGTTAATTCTGGTGAATTATCAGTATCTACTGATAAAATTGTATTAACTACTTGAACTTCATTTCTAAAATCTTCTGGAAATAACGGACGCATTGGACGGTCAATCATACGTGCTGCTAATGTCGCAGCATCTGTTGGTCGTCCTTCTCTTTTGATAAAACCTCCTGGAATTTTACCTACAGAATATAGTTTTTCTTGATATAAAACCATTAAAGGGAAAAAATCTGATAAAATATTGGCCGTTTTCGATACAACAGCAGTTGATAAAACAACTGTATCGCCATATCTCACTAAAACTGCACCATGTGCTTGTTTTGCAAGTTCGCCTGTTTCAACAATAATCTTTCTTCCTCTAAAATCACACTCAAATGTCTTTTTCATAAACTCCTCCAAATCTTTAAAAAAGCACTCAAAAAAGAGTGCTTACCAAACTATACTATTTTCTTAAACCTAATTTCTTAATTAATTCACGATATCTTTTAACATCTTCCTTAAGTAAGTAATTTAATAGGCTACGACGTTGTCCAACTTTCTTTAAAAGCCCACGACGTGAATGATAATCATGAATATGAACTTTTAAGTGATCTGTCAAATCATTAATTTCTTGAGTTAAAATTGCAATTTGAATTTCAGTTGAACCTGTGTCTTTAGCATTTCTAGCATATTTCTTAACAATTTCTTGTTTTACTTCTTTTGTTAATGCCATTTTTATTTCTCCTTTCTTAAACATTCGCTTATTCCTAGAACAACGTCAGAGAATTCGTAATTCCACGCATAAGTACATATTAATTATACACGATATTTATTATTTTGCAAGCATTATAATAAATATTTCCACATTTTTAAAATGTTTTTGTCGTTTTTATAAATAGCTATATTATTTCCATCATATTTAAATAAAATTGTTCCCTTACCATATGTATTTTTTAGTTGAACGCCATTTTTAATCTTTTTATATAAGTTTTCATCCATATCAACAGTAAATATATCTTCAAAACAATTATTTATATTATAAAATGAATACTTATCATTTAATATTTCATCAACACTATATGACTCACTAATATCGATATTACCTTGTTTAATTCTTTTTAATTCTGACATCACACCAATTGTATTAAGTTTTTTAGAAATATCATTTATTAATGATCTTATATATGTTCCTTTACTAACACACGTTCTAATTTTAAAAATAGTTTTATTATTTTTATATTTGATATCACTTATTAATTCCAACGATTTTATTTCTACAAGACGTTTTGGTAATTCAATATCTTTATTATTCCTTGCATAATCATATAATTTCTTGCCATTTATTTTAACTGCTGAATATTTTGGAACCTCTTGTTCGTAAGTACCAATCATACTATTTAAAACTGACTTTATTTCATTTAAATTAACCTTAGTATTTTCTTCTTTTAAAATATTACCTGTAATATCTAATGTATCCGTTGAAGTTCCAAGAGTAATTTCAGCTTCATATATTTTATCGCATGCCGTAATTACTTCTACTAAATTTGTATATTTACCAATTAAAACTATTAAAACCCCCGTTGCCATTGGGTCCAATGTACCTGTGTGTCCAACTTTTTTTGTATTAAATTTTTTACAAATAATATTGACAACATCACGACTTGTGCAATTTGATGGTTTATTCACTACAAGCATCCCATTCATAAAATCACCAAAAATATTGTAACAAAAAAAGATAGAAATTTCTATCTTTTATATGTTATATCTATTTAATGTTAATACTTTTATTACTTCTTTTGATGTTTCAAGTTTCTCTTCTATAATCGCATTACAATAATCATTAATTTCAGAATAGTATAGATTTTCAAAATAATTCAATTTATCAGCATCTAATAGCGATTCTAAAGTTTGACCAATTGCTAGTACATCTAAAAATGGTGTTTTACTTTCTAATCCATTATTTACAAATTCAATGCCTAAATTATAATTTCTATCAAAACATTTTTGCATTATATCAAATGTTTGAGTTTGCAAATTTAATTCATTATAATTATTATGTGCAAGTGATAAATTTATAAAATTTCTAGCATTCATAATGTGATTTTTTAATTCTGAAGAATTAACTTTAAGCTCATCTATATTTTCAATAATAGTTAAACTATTAATCATATCATTATAAGTTGTATCTAAATAAGGACTTTGGCCAATTATTTCACTCATATAAAAGTATTTTTCATAATTAGCTGTTCTCTTTGATACAAACTTTTCGTTATTAACATCATATTTTTCTTTGTTGATAGTTAAACTTTCAACTGGTGCTTGTTCTACGATTTGACTTTCAAACCCTGTTTCGGAAATTTCACTTTTTGGTGTTTCTATTACCTTACTATCTTCTATTAATGTTGAAGCAGTACTTTTTGGTTTTGCTGTATCTTTATTAAATAGTTTTTTAATAGCATCAGTAACTCCTAATAAATGACTCCCAGTTAATGCAATTGCACCCGCAACGACTCCGGCACCTATTCTGCGTGTGATTCTATTATTAAACTTGTTTAAACCTCTTTTTTGTTTCCATGTCAAATGCTTTTTTTGTTGCTTTAAAGTTTCACATATTTCACAGCAGTCGCAAAATAGAGTTATTGCTGTTTTTCGCTTTTCTTCATTTGAATAATTTCTTAAATTTAATCCTTTTTTAATAATGTTATCTAAATAACTTATTTCATTTTTTATAAATCTACAAGAATATTTTTCTGGTGCATTATTAATTTTATTTTTTAACTCTTGAAGTCCATTTTTTATTTCTAAATCTTCTGGTGTATCTCCAAGTAATGCAATTCTAGCATCAACTTGGTTGATTTTATATGCTTTAAAAGTTTCAAAATTAAATGGTTCAACAGTTTTCTTTTTTACTCTTCTAATTATCTTTTTAGCAAGAGGATTAACATAATTAATTCCTTTTATATTTACAAACTTATCTTTTTCATAAGTAGAAAAAAAAGGAATTTTAATCATATTAGAAGAATTATTTCTTTGTTTCACATCTACTTCTAGATATGCGCCAAGTCCTTTGAATGTATCTTCTTTTTTCTTTAGAATTAAACCAATTTTTGAAGTTCTTGCTTTAATTTCTTTTGATATAGAAGATGACTTACTAACTATCTTTCTATTATAATGATTAAATTCCATTTTATTTTCACCTTTTATTATCTACATTTTTGATTATTTGTAATTGCATTAATGTAAGTAATAATGTCTCCATTTTCTCCATATGAAGCAGCCATTGCAACAAGTTGTTCTAATTCGATATCATAAACTTGAGCTAAAGCACTTAAGAAGAATAAATCTGACATAATTGCTTGCTTACCACCAATACTTAATAATGGAGCGTTTACTCTAATATAATCAAGAATTTCTTGAATTCCTTCTTCAGAAGGTGTAGTAGCAACTGTTTGGATCATTGAAGCTATTTCAGCTAAAATAGCTCTTTCTTTTTCATTATCCATATACATTTCACCAATTGACAAATATTCAAAACTTTCTGGTTCTGTAAATAATGATTCAAAATTTGCATTTAATACGTTTTCGCGCATTTGATTAGCACCAGATATTGTTAATTCTGGGCTAACAACTACTGTTTTATATTCAGCTGGAATATCACCAGTTGTAACTTTTTCAGTTAACACATCTTTTGAGTTTACAATTAAGTTCATTGCAATACTATCATCAGCATTGTAAATAACATTGTGATTATCTAATTTTTCATTTGCTTTAGTTGTATCAGCTTTTGCAGCTGTAGCTCCACCAAACATTATTAATGTAGCTAAAACCCCTGAAGCAAATCTTTTTTTAGCACCATATAAATTTATTTTACTCATCTAAAATACCCCCTTAAATTATTTAGAAGTTGAAGTTTTAGTAACGCCAGTATATTTATAACCAGCTTTAATCAATTTTTGATCATTACTAGAACTACTCCATTTATAAATTGTTTTTGCAGCTGTAGTTGTATAAGTTCTATATCTATAATAAGTTACATTGCTATATACATCTTCAGTTATATCACATTTTGTTCCATTTAATTTACCAGTTGTACAAGCATAAGTATTATTTGCAGTTGCATCTACTGTTTTTGTACCACTAGTTGGAACAATACATTTATTATCTTTTAATGTTCCTTCGCTACAACTATATTTTGTAGTTGCAGTTGCATTTACTGTTTTTGTAGATGTTGTTGGAATAACACATTTATTACCATCTAATTTACCATTTTCACAACTATATTTTGTAGTTGCAGTTGCATCTACTGTTCTAGATTTTTGGCAAGTTTTTCCTACTACCTTATAAGTAGTATCTTTACAATAGTAGTAATCAATCTTGCTTTCGCTCTTACAAACACCTTCAACACAACTGAATGATACTTTTACATGTGGTATTGCATTTATTACATCAGTAATAACACATTTTGTACCATTTAAAGTACCTTCTTTACAAGTATAAGTTGTATTTGCTTTTGCATCTACTGTTTTTGTACCAGTTATTGTAATAGTACATTTTGTACCATTTAAAGTACCTTCTTTACAAGAATAAGTTGTATTTGCTTTTGCATCTACTGTTTTTGTACCAGTTACACCAATGATACATTTTTTACCACTAAGTGTTCCTTCTTTACAAGTATAAGTAGTTGTTTTTGTAGCATCAACTTGTTTTATTGTTGTTCCAGTTTTTTCTTTAACAACTTTTGTTTCAACTTGTCTCTTTGAATTTTTAGTAACAGCTGTTTTACTCCATTCTGACCATTTTGACCAACCTGAAGTTGCAGCTACCTTTTTAGCATATTGATATAATGTTACTTGAGTATTTTCTTTTTCACACATACCAGATTCGCAATAATTATAACATCCTACTGTTGTTATAATTTTTTTTGTGATTTTACCACAAGTTAATGAAACTTCCATTTCATATTCGCTATCTACTTTTGTAACCTTAACATATGAAGCTTCACGATCACATTTGTTACCGTTTGCATCAATAAATTCAACAACCATTGAACTATTGATCATGTCTCCTAATTTTAAAGTTTTTGAGTTGCCATTAGCAGCTGGCATTCTTTTAACTGTGAAATATTCTCTTGCAGCATCTTTCATAGATAAAAGATTTTGATTAAATAACATTTCAGCTAAAGCTGAATTGCTACCAGTACTATTAGTAGTACCATTATTTTCTAAATAGCTTTTAGTTGGAAATAACCACATAAGGACAAATACAAATAATAAGATTATTAGTACTTGTGCTATAAACCCTACGATACTAAAACCGTTTCTTTCTTGAATTTCCATAAATTCTCCCCCCTGTTTGAGTAATTATTATAGCAATTTTATTTTTTTTGTCAAATTGAGCAAAACTATGAAAAAAGCTATAAATTCCCTCAAAAACTGAGATTTATTATAGCATAAGTTTTTTATTTGTCAAATTATTCTTCAAGAAATGCTTTTAGTTTTATTTTTATGCGTTGTAACGCGTTATCAACGGCTTTTCTGTCTTTCTCTAAAATGTTTGATATTTCTTTATAGCCTAGGCCACTAATTTTTAGTAAAAATACTTCTTCTTCAAAATTAGTAAGCTTTTTTGTAAATGAATCAATTAAATCTTTTTCTTCAATTTGTTCAAAAAAGCGGTGTTCTGGATTATAACTGTTATCGCCTATATAATTTTCGAATATTAACGAATCATTATCAAAAGTTTCATTTAAAGATACTGATTCATTAAGTAAACGATACTTTTGTCTTCGTGCACTAACAACTAATGAAATCATTTTACTTTCGATACATTTTCTTGCAAATGTATAAAAAATATTATCTTTTGTTTCATCATAAGATAAAATTGCTGAATTTAAACCAAGTAACCCTTCTTGAATAAGATCATTTAACTCTAGACCAAGATTACTACAATGTTTATAAAGCTTTTTTGCAAGATTATTTACTAAGGGAGTATATTTATCAAACATTATTCTTGTTGCTTCTTCGTTCTGCTCACTTATGTATTGAATTAGTTCGTTATCATTATATTCACGATAATCCATAAAAATCACTACTTTCTAATATTTATTGCTTCAAATATAATGATTCCAGCTGCTACACTTGCATTTAAACTATTGACATTTCCTTTCATCGGAATTGAAGCAATAAAATCAGAATTTTTTCTTACAATATCTGATATTCCATTTCCTTCATTTCCAATTATGATTGCAGTCTTACCATTATAATCAATTTCTTTATAATCTGTTCCATTCATATCTGTAGCAACAATCCAGTAATTATATTTCTTTAATTCTCTAATAGTTGCTGCAATATTTATAACTTTTATGATATTTACTCTATCAACAGTTCCAGCACTTGTATGGTAAACTGTGTCATTTACACTAACACTTCGATCTTCAGGTATAATAATCGCATCTACTTTAGCAGCCTCACAAGTTCTGATAATTGCTCCAAAATTATGTTGATCTTCTAAATGATCTAGAATCACAATTAAAGCTGACTCTAAATTATAAATTGTTTCTAATGGTTTGTATTTATAATCATTAATTTCTAATATTATACCTTGGTAATTACCTTTTGTCTTTTTTTGCATTTCAAATTTTGGTAACACCCTATATTGTAGTTTTTTTGAATTTATTAAGGAAATTATTTCTTTATCCTGAAAATTTTCTTGTAAATATATATTTTTAATATTTTTCTCACTTTTTAATATTTCTTTAGCAACATTTCTTCCATAAACTAACATATTATTATTCCTTTACTATAAAATTAATTATTTGTTCAATTCTGTTTAGATCGTTTTTTAAATATAAATAGCCAAAAATTGCTTCAAATGCAGTGGCATGTTTATAAGTCAAAATATCAGTATTTTTAGGATGCCTAGTACCTTTATGATTACGAGCGCGATTCATAACCACTAACTCATCTTCCTTAAGAAAATTGTTGTCGGTTAATTTTTCTAAAAATTTGGCCTGATTAATAGCACTTACATAATTAATTGCTTCATGTTGTAAATTATTTACTTTTGTAATTCCAGATTCAATCAACATTTTTCTTATATAAACTTCATAAATAGCATCACCTATATATGCTAGTGCAAGCGAATTATAATCGATCAAATGTAACACCTTTTATTACTCCTTGCTTAATATCAGACATAATTAAATTTATTACTTTATCGTAATCAACTTCATTTCCTTTTATAAGACATCCTCTTTTTCTACCAATAATTTCTAATGTTTCAGTAAAATCATCGTTTATTTTATCTATTTTATATCTTTCTACTAGTATATTTGGATAATTTTCAGCAAGTTTTCTTAAAATATATTCGCAAACATCATATATAGGAAGTATTTCTTCTTTTATTGCCGTAAATGCTGCCAAATTTAATGCAACATTTTCTTCAACTAATTTTGGCCACAAAATTCCTGGGGTATCTAATAATTCAATGCTTTCATTTATACGTATCCAATTAAGTTCTTTGGTTATCCCGGGTCTATTTCCAACATTAACAGCTTTTTTGCCAGCTAAACGATTTATTAAAGTTGATTTTCCAACGTTTGGAACCCCAACAACTAAAACTCTAGTTTTTCTTTTTAATAATCCTTTTTCGTTTCTTTTATCATTAATATCTTTCATTAATTCTTCGGTTAAAGAGATTAACTTTGACATATTAAATGTATGTTCTAAATCTAATGCAATAGTTTTATAACCTTTTTCTTCATATAACTTAATCCATTTGTTTGTTTCGTTTGAATCACATAAATCGAATTTATTGAAAATAATAATTCTAGGTTTTTCGCTAATAAATTCATCAATATTAGGTATTGATGTTGAATATGGTATCCTTGCATCAATTACTTCATATACCAAATCAATTAGATTAATATTTTCTTTAATTAATCTTTTGGCCTTAGCCATATGCCCTGGATACCAGTTAATATTAGTTTTTTGTAAGTTTTTTTCTTCGTTATTCATATATTTCACCTCTTTTTATTTGGATAATTCTTCGTGTTTCTGATGGATAATTGTACTCAACAGCGCACATAGTTCTAACATACCTTGACTTATTTTATTCATAATAGCATAATCACTAACATAATACTTTTTCTTGCTTAATATTTTTACAATTTGTTCGGCATTATCTTGAATATAGCATATTAAATTAGAATGGATTTTTGAAATATTAGAACTTGAGTAATTTTCATAAATAATATTATCCTTTTTTGATGCTGGAATTAATTTTAAAATGTTTTGAAAGTTTTCGATTGACTGATTTTTATATTTGTTTTTTTCATTTATATCCTTAATAGAACCATATTGACTATAATTCCAACAAACATCTTGTATTGAAACTACAACCACAGAAATAAATTCTAAAATATTTTCATAATATAATAACTCTTTTTTTAATAATAATTCATATGCTATTGTTCTACGGTTTAATTGATTTATATGCGATTGTATTTTTTTAGAACTATCCTCATTTATCATTGCATAAATGGTTGTAGAAACTATATGTTTTATTAAAAATATAAGTCCTACAATAACTAATAATAATATCAATACTAGTGGACCATATTTATCCAAAATATCGATTATTTTATCCATGTTATATCACCTCTCCAACCAGTAGTTACTGTCCCGTAATCAACACCTTAATTCCTATGCTATTTTTAGCATATTTTAACTGTTTTTTACCATTTTTTATTAATTTTTAATACTTTTTATCATAAATATGCATGATGTTAATTTTTGCAAAGTCTTATAAATAAAGGAGTTTTATAAAAGTTACTATAAACCGTAATCAACCAATTTATATTTGTTTTATTTTCATTCATTTGGATCAACTCCTTTTATATTTATATGTTTTTAAGTTTTTCTAACAAGTATAATCTATCTGATTTAAGTGTAAGTGTATCATCATTATTTT